>NZ_CP129971.1:3166317-3498423 GCF_030503855.1 Marivirga salinae
AGGATTTTAGATGAAAGCGCTGATAAAATTGAGTTTTTGGATAAATCAAAAGCCATTATTCTAGGAGGAGCTCCTGTTTCGGATACTTTAGCGAAAAAAATTAAAACTCAGATCTCAAATTCTAAAGTTTATAGTACTTATGGCATGACCGAAACTGTATCTCATGTAGCTTTAAAATTGATTAATTCAGATAAGGATGAAGCTTTCACGGCCTTAGAAAATATTAAATTTTCTGTGGATGAAAGAAACTGTTTAGTAATTCACGCACCCAAAATCACTGGACAAGAGCAATTAATTACCAATGACGTTGTAGATTTAGTTTCTTCAACGGAATTTTATTGGCTAGGAAGACACGATTTTGTGATTAATACGGGAGGTATCAAAATTCATCCTGAAGTATTAGAAAAAGAGATAGCAGGATTGTTCGAAAATAAAAGCATTAAAAATCGATTTTTTGTTTTTGGTTTACCCAATGAAAAATTCGGAGAAACAGTGAATTTGTTAGTGGAAGGTGAATATGATCATGAAAAGGTTATAAATCTGTTAAAGCAAAATTTAAAAGCTTTTCATGTGCCAAAGAATATATTTACGACAGAGCAAATTGTAGAGACCGAAAATGGCAAAATCAGTAGATTGAAAACTATTGAAAATTTAGATTAGTTTAAAAATGAAATATGAAGAAAGCATTTAAAATTTTAGGAATAGGATTACTCAGTATAATTGGTATCCTAGTAATCCTGCTTTTAAGTTTTTATAAATCAGATATTCAAGCAAGTGAAAATCAAGAAAAGTATTTCACCGAAGAGTCTCAATTTATCGAAATAGATAGCAATAAAATCCATATCCGGAAAATGGGTAAAGGGTTTCCTATTTTATTGATTCACGGTAGTTTTTCATCTCTACATACTTGGAATGTATGGCAAAAGCAATTGCTAAATGATTTCACTACCATTTCGATTGATTTACCTGGACATGGATTAACAGGTCCTAATCCACAAGCCAGATATGACACAGATTATTATGCAAACTTGCTTTGGGAGTTAATGGATAAGCTCAATTACGATTCAATTGCTGTGGCAGGAAATTCCATGGGTGGACAAGTGGCTTATAAAATGGCACTGCGAAAGCCCGATAAAGTCAAAAAATTAATCTTGATAAATTCTTCGGGGGCTAGTATGAAAGCGGATACTGCTAATTTTAAAGATCAAAATACGTTTTCGGTATTTTCATTAATTAATCATCCTATCTTTTCAAAATTAATGACCAGTATCACTCCAAAATTTCTTTTTGAAATGAGTATGGAACAAGTTTATTATGATAAATCAAAAATAACAGAAGAAAAAGTCCAGCTGTATTATGATTTAATGCTACATGAAGGAAACCGAGAAGCCACTTTGCAAAGATTTAAACAAAGGGCACCATCTGAATTTGATCAATTAGGAAATCTAAAATCACCAACCTTAATACTATGGGGAGAACATGACAGCTGGATCCCAGTCTCTCATGCGCATCGGTTTGACAATATTATACCAAATAGCTCTTTAATAATTTATGATGATGCCGGCCATGTTCCTATGGAAGAAATCCCTACTAGGACCGCAAAAGATGCATTAGAGTTTTTAAAGGACTGATTTAATTGCGGAACCCTTTTCCTTTTAAATCCTCAAAAACTGCATGAGCTGCATATCTACCGGAAGCCATAGCGGCATTGATGGAGCCATTTAATAAATAATCTCCAGCTAAATAAATACCATCTTGAATTTTAGATTGAGAGGGCTTCATTTTATTTTGGAAATCATCTATTTGCGGTAACGCATTATCAATATAGAAAGTCTTCAAATGCTCAAGTGTTGCATTTTCTAATTCTGGGAAGACTTCTACAAGTTCCTTTAAAATTCTTTGTTTTAATTGTTTGTCGTTTTCTTGATAATTTTGAGTTACTGAAACCGACAACAAATAGCTGCCTTCTGGGGCATAACTAATTGAAGTGTTGTTCATAACAGAGATGTTATTTATTAAATATTTTTCATCAGGCACTAGCGCAATCAAAGACTTTCCGATTGGATCAATATCGGAGCTAAAATTCAAATTTGTTACAAACTGATCTTCCATAAATTGACCTGCTAATTGTGGTAATAATTCATCGGGTTTAGTAGCAATAATGATCACATCAGCATCTAATTCATCTCCATTATCTAAAGTGACTTTTTTCAAACCCACTTTCTCTACTCTTTGATTATATTTAATATCTGTTTGTGCCAAATTAGCAGCCAACATTTCAGGAATTGCTTTCATTCCATTTTTAGGAACAGCCGCATGTCCTTCACCAAACATTTTAAATACAAACTCCAGCATTCTTGAAGAAGTGTCCAATTTATTTTCCAAAAATATACCTCCAAAGAAAGGTTTGAAAAATTGTTTTATGATGGTTTCACTAAATCCCTTTTCTCTTAGAAAGTCTAAAGAAGTGGTTTCAGTTTTTGAAAAAATCATTTCTATCGACAATTTCTTTAATTCCCTATTCCATTGAAATATTTTCAATTTATCAGAAAAGCTCCCTACAGGTGAAAAGAGCATACTAAAAAGGGTTGTCGGCTGCCTCAACGGATCGGAAATTATGTAATTTCCATTTTGAGAATCAATAATTAGAGCTCCTGGAGTAAATTTCTTGAGGTTCAACTTCTCATAATCTAAATAATGCTGAGCTTCAGGGTATGCGGTTAATAAAACTTGAAATCCATGATCCAACAAGTACTCTCCCACTTTATCCGTTTTCACTCTACCTCCAATGCTATCAGACCCTTCTAAAATGGTAGGTTTAAAACCTGCTTTTTCTAATTCAATGGCTGCTGTTAGGCCGGCAATACCAGCCCCAATTATGATTACTTTCTCGTTTTGCATGAAATTGCCTATGATGCTATTATGACCTTTTGAAAATTTAATTCAAAGATGATTAATTAATTGATTTCTAGAAACGGAAAACGAAGATGTTTTGATTTTGGTTTATATATGAATGGCTTTTAAATAAGAAAAAAGGTCAACCCTCAGAGGATCTTTAAATTCTTGAACTTTCAGTTCTTGATTCTAGACTCTTGAACCTATTTCTTATCACTTGCAATCTTTTTTAATTTATCAGGACTGATTGGCTTACTAATAAAGCCTTTGATGTATGGGTTCTTATCTGCTTTATCCAAATCTACAGGATTAATCGATGAGGACGTTATATAAATTCTCATTTTATCAACTATGCTCAACTCTTGTAAAGCATCCATAAGTTCCCACCCATCCATCATGGGCATATTAATATCTAGGAATAAAATCTCTGGAATATCTTCCCTGTTAGCTGATTTCAAATATTCCAATACCTCTCTCCCATCTTCAAAATTATGGATGTGCTCTGCAAAGCCTTCATCTTGTATAATTTCTTTACTAACAATAAGAAAGAGCTCATCGTCATCAATAATGAATATATTCTTAAATATTGCCATCCTTCAAAAACACTTTAAAAGTTGATCCAATTCCTAATTTACTTACCACTTCAATTTTGCCACCCATAGACTCTATCTGATTTTTTGTCAAAAATAGCCCTAATCCGCGAGAATCTTTATGGTTATGAAAAGTTTTATACATGCCAAAAAGTTTTTCACCATATTTTTCTAAATCAATTCCCAAGCCATTGTCTTCAATTTCAATGATTACAATTCCATTAAATTTACGGGAACTAATGCGAACATAAGCATCATTCTTTTCAGGATCCTTATACTTTATAGCATTGTTTAATAAGTTTGTAATAATACTTTCTAGAAAAGCAGGAACTGCCTCAACATATACTGCTTTAGAAACCTCATTTAAAAACCAGATTTTTGATTCTTTGATGAAGTTTTCAAATGTATCAGAAAAAGCTGTTATCGCATCACTAAGATTAATTTTATGCATTTCATCCGCAGAAGAAACCACAGAAACTACATTATTGAGATGATGCAGGGTGTCATCCAGCTTATCGGAAGCTACATTGAGTAATTTCACATATTCATTTTCAGCTATTTCTGGATTTTTCTTATTAATCAAATACATCAGACCTTGAATGTTGGCAGAATGTGACCTAAGATTATGCGAAACGATATAGGTGAAATTTTTCAACCTTTCGTTTTGATCCTCAACTATTGCTAGATATTTCTTTAGAGCATTTTCTTGTTCCTTTCTTTTTGAAATATCAGTGATGTATCCATCTAATCGAGAAGGTTTACCATTTTTTTTAATTATAGTTCCTTTATTTAAAACCCATTTCAATCGGTCATCTTTAGAACGAATTCTATATTCTAATTCAAAACTTCCTTTTTCATCTAGGTCTTGGTAGGCCTTTTCAAGCAATTTTTTATCATTTTCATAAATTCTTTCTTCCCATCTATTACCAACATAATTTTCTAAATAATAGGATTGTGGAAAGCCTGTTATTTTTTCAATGGAAGGCGTGATATAAATCATTTTATATTCTGGAATTGAAACAGACCAAACAACATCATCCATTTCTTTCAAAATACTTTGCATTTGATTTTTGGTTTGGTCGAGTTGCTTCTGAGCTATAATTCTTTGCGTAATATCTAAAATTGTAATCACCACCTCATTTACCTTGCCGTTATCATAACTCATAGGCGAGCCTTGAAGTGATAAATATTTAACAGTGCCATTTTTCCAAACTAAACAAAGCTGTACATCTTTTACAACATCTTGGGTTTGATTCACTTTAACAAATGGTAATTCTTTGGAAGGAAAAGGCTTTCCATCCATAGTATAAAGATCCCAAATTGGGTCATTATAAGTTTTTTGCTCTATTTCATTTTTCTTTAGACCTAATATTTTTTCAGTGCCTTTACTTACAAAAATAATTTTCCCTGCATTATTTAGCACCATTAAATTAAGTGCATTTGTATTCAATATTTTGTTAAGAAATTTCCTTTCGATTTCTAAACGATTTTCAAGTTCCTTTCTTTCAGTAATCTCCATATGCATACCTGAAATACGTGAAGGATTTCCTTTAAAATCTCTTTCCACTACAGAACCCCTATCCAATATCCATATGTAATGTCCCTTTTTGTGTTTAGCCCTTAATTCTACATAAAAATCACTTTTCTTCGGGTCAGGAAAAACATTTTCCATAATGTCATTGAGCTTTTCCATATCTTCAGGATGGACTAACGAATGCCAATTATCAATGGAAACTTCAAAATCGTTTCTAGTGTAACCCAGCATTTCAAACCAACGATCATTGACTGTCATTTTACCAGAATTAGCATCCCAATCCCAATAGCCCAATTCACTTCCTTTCAATACAAATTGAAGCCTTTCTTCACTTTCTTTAAGCAAATCTTCCCTTTGTATTCTTTCTGTTATATCACTCTCTATAGCAATAAAGTTGGTAAGTTCCCCAGCTTCATTAAATACAGGATTGAAAGTAATGGATACCCAATATTTCTTACCTGATTTTGAATAGTTTAAGATCTCTTGAGTAAAAGGCTTTAATGTTTTTAAGCCAGCTCTGTTAGCTTTAATGTGTAATGGATTTGTTTCCTTACCATGCAAAAATTTACCTGGCTTACCACCTAAAACTTCCTCCAATTTATAGCCTGTTTTTTGTTCAAAAGCTGAATTCACATATTCAATTCTGCCTTTATCATCTGTAATTACTACCAAATTAGTGGTTTTTTCAGCCACTAGAGATAAGCGCTTAAGTTGGTTCTCTGTAGCAATTTGACTTGAAATATCTTTGGCTATTGCTACAAAATGATTACCTATAGATTCATTACGAATATATTGTACTAGAACCTCAACAGGAATTTCTTTTCCGTTTTTCGATAAATGTGTGGTTTTTAGTCTTAAATTAGAATTTTCTCCTTTCTCAAATGAAACTGCTAATTCCCTCATGCTTTCTTCCGTCAACTCAGGATTGATATCATAAGGGTGTAACTGCAAAAGTTCTTGTTCTGAATATCCTAAAGTTTTAATTGCTCCCTGATTTACATAGTTAAATTGCAGGCTATCTTTATCGTAAATAAAAATTGAATCTTTGATTTGATCTAATGTATTCTTTAAATTAGTTAAGTATTCTTGATTCTTTCTTTCTTGTGTAACATCCGTTTGAATGGAAATATATCTTTTTATTTCTCCATTATTACCATAAACAGGATCTACAAAACAAGAAACTATGTAAGGATTACCAGACTTAGTATAATTTAGTATTTCTTGGATAAAAGATTTTCCTGAATCTAATTTTCTTTTAAAAGAAATTTTATCTTCTTCATTTGTGTTTGGCCCATGTAAAAATTCACTTGGATTTTTACCGATAATATCTTCTGCCAGATAGCCAGACATTTTGTGAAATGAATTATTTGCAAATATTATTTTCCCATTTCTATCAGTAATTAACACTGGATACAATGTATTTTTTGGAACTAATGCTAAAGTGTCTAATTCATGTTCATGAATTTTTTTATCTGTTATATCTAAATGATATCCTATAAACCATTCTACTTCACCACTCTCCGTTCTAGATGCAATCTTCCCTGAAGCAGTAACCCAACGCCATGAACCATTTTTATGCTTAAATCTAATTTCAGTTTTATATTCATTAATTTCACCTGACAAATACTTTTTTGCAAGTTCCAAAGTAGATTCCCCATCATCTGGATGAGTCAAATTAATAAATGTTTCAACGGTAACAGGCTCTAGTTCTTTTAGGGTATACCCTGCAATATTAGCCCATTTTTCATTTACAATTAATTCATTTGTTTTAAGATTCCATTGCCAAATGGCAAAGTCTAATACATCAGAAACTTTTTCAATAGATCTATAAAAATCATTTTTGATTTCAAGGGATGCTAATATAAAATTACCCTCATTTTCATTAAGATTGAAAATAGAATAATGAATTGATACTTTTTCTCTCCTCAGTTCTAATTTAGTATGAAAAATTTCCTGCTGGAGTTCACCTTTATGCTTATTAAATTCTAATTCTGTAATTATAGCTTTTAAATATTCTCTGTTTTGATCATTGAGTTGATCAAGGTTTATTTCATCATTACTATTTATACAGAGTTTTCCAGCAAATTTCTTATCCAGAAATAATTGATTGTGTTGGCCTACTTTCCAAAAGCAATAGCCATCTACAGCATAATCATTGATTAAATTGAATAATAAATGACTTTCTTTTATACAGAAATATAGTTGCTGTTTTAACCCATCCATTTATTAATAACATATATAAGAATATTAAAATATTCTTGATTTTTTTTTGTACTTAAAGCATTAATTTAATCTTTTTTATTTAAATTATATCATGACTAAAGAGAATTAATATGAAAAATTCGATCAATCAAATGTTTTTGACGTTTGTATTTATTTTAACCTATAACTCTCTATTTGCTCAAGACAAACTAAGCAATAGATTAGAACAATCAACTCGCCATCATGAATGGGTGGAGATTTCTGCAGGAGATAAAACTTTAAAGGCTTTTGTTGTTTTTCCAGAAGTTTCGGAAAAAGCTAAAACCGTTATTGTGATTCATGAAAACAGAGGACTTACGGATTGGGTAAGAAGTTTTGCAGATCAATTAGCAGAGAAAGGATTCATTGCTTTAGCACCTGATATGCTTTCTGATTTTAGTGAAGAATATTCACAAACCTCAGATTTCCCTACTTCTGATGATGCCAGAAATGCTATTTATAATTTGGAGAGTAGTCTGGTAACTTCTTATCTAAATAATTCTTTCAATTACCTAAAAAACTTGCCTGCTGGAAATGGAGAAGTAGCAGTAGTGGGATTTTGTTGGGGCGGTTCACAATCATTCCGATATGCCACCAATAATCCAAATCTAAGTGAAGCCTTAGTTTTTTATGGAACAGGTCCTAAAGAAGCCGTAGATTATGCAAATATTGAAGCTCCTGTTTATGGTTTTTATGGTGGTAATGATCAAAGAGTAAATGCTACTATAGAAGCTTCTAAAGAGGCCATGGAAGAGTATCAGAACATTTATGATTATGAGATATATGAAGGAGCAGGTCATGCTTATATGCGCTCTGGAGACGATCCTAATGGATCAGAAGCAAACATTAAGGCAAGAAATGAATCATGGGAAAGGTTGATTAGAATTTTGGAGAAGTAGTTCTGCACTTATCCATGCTTTTTGTGTTTTAGATAATTGAAACTTCGTTTCAATAAGGCAAGATTCCTTTCTTCAAAGGAATAACCTGTCCCGTATTTTAATCGGGAACGATCTAATCTAAGAGATTCCTTAATTGTAATAAAATCAAGCTATATTTAAAATGATGATGTAAAAATTTTACTTAATAAGGTAATTCCGTGCGTCATTCCTTTGAAGAAAGGAATCTATTGATTTTAACCTTTGGTTAAAATTTCAAAAGGCAAGAAATAAAACAGGCTGAAATTACCATATATTTATAAAATTATACCTAAAAGATAATTGAAACTTCGTTTCAATATGACCAGTTACCTGTTTTCACAGGGATAGCTTGTCCCGTATTTTAATCGGGAACAATCATTTCACACTGAATCAATTAAAATAGAGTAGTTAATAGAAGAAATGAAGGCCAATTTTGCTGCTTTCTCAGCTCGAGCCGTCATCCTCACGAAGGTGGGGATCTTTTGATTTTAATCTCTGATTAAAATACCCACTGATAAGGATTTCTACTTTGGCAGATTTAACACCAACGATAAAAACAGAGTGTGCTTAGGCTTTCAGGCAATTGAAACTTCGTTTCAATAGGTCAAGATTCCTTTCTTCAAAGGAATGACGTTCTAATCTAATTTAGTGCTTAAAGGCAATATCACTTATTTAAAAAACTTTAAAGAATTTTAAAAACAAAAAAAGGCTGGAATAAATCATCCCAGCCTTTTAAACATCCATCTATTTAATCAATTACATGGCTTCTATTTTATTATCAACAGGATTACCATCCTCATCAACCTTCACAACTTCCTTTATATTGAGCGCTTTTACTCCTTCCAATTGAGTTTCTGCATCACCCACAATGATATAATTCATCTGATCAACATTCATATATTGATCCATGATTTTCTTCATATCCTCAACAGTATATTCTTTTAATTCTTCTTGATTTTGCTTTATAAAATCTTTAGCCAAACCATAAGAAGAAATTTGCTGTAAAACATTTAACTTTTGTCCTAAAGTCTCATACTCTCTAGCTTCTTTTCGGATTAACGCAGTTCTTGCTTTTTCTAATTCAGCTGAATCATAATTCTGCTTATAATCTTCTATTACTTCTTTAAAAGTAGCAACTGATTGTGGAGTTGTATTAGTTTTCACACTAGAATAAGCCGTAAAAGGTGCCTTTTGAGTGCTTGAACTTAAATATGAATAAGCTCCATAGGTATAGCCTTTTTCCTCTCTTAATACTTGAAAAAGCTTTCCTCCTGAATTTCCACCTAACCCATAATTAGCTACAGTTAATGGGTAATAATCCGGGTGACTTCTTTCCACAGCCAATCTCTGCATTCTGATAACAGATTGCTTAGCATTAGGGAAACTAGCAAAATAGATTTTGCCTTTTTCATCTACACCTTTCATTTCGTATTCAGGGAAAGTTACTTCCTTAGCAGCCCATTTTTCATTCAATCCTGAAAGCGCATTTTTAACTTGATCTTGCGTTACACTTCCAGCAATTTGCATGCTTGCCACACTTGGAGAGAAGTTTTTCTCATAGTAAGCTTTCAAATCATCTATTGTGATAGATTCTACTGATTCTTCAGTACCACTTAATGGCTTAGCAAATATATGATCTTCACCATAAGTTATTTTATTGGCTACCGTTCCAGCAATAGCATCTGGATTAGCATTTCTTTGTTTGATATTATTGATTTGAGCTTTTTGTAATCTGTCAAATTCGTCAACATCCCAACGAGGCTCTAGCATCATTTCTTCGATAATTGCCACTGTTTCATCAAAATAACGAGCCAAGCAATTACCATAAATAACGATTTCCTCATTTCCTGTGTACATTCCAATATTGGCACCAATTTGACCAATTGCATCTTCTAATTCTTCAGGAGTTTTATTTTTAGTTCCTTCCTGCATGATATCAGTAAATAAATTAGCAACACCTGGTTTGTTAGGATCGTCTAATAATCCACCACCTTTTAATCTGATGCTGAAATTTACTAATGGCAATTCATCATTTTGAATACCTAAGATTTCCATACCATTTGCCAATTTAGCTTCATAAATGTTTGGAGGCGTAATTAAAGGCATTTCACCTAATGCTGGCTCTTTGCTTCTATCAATTTCACTAGGCGTTTTTTCGTACTCAGCATCTTTGTCTAAATCTGTCATTGTTGCCTCATCCATTGGCTTAACTTCTTCTATTTTAACAGTTGCTTTTTCTGAACCCTCTACAATTAAATCTAATTGATCTTTAGGAACAAAACTTGTGATAACTGCAGGCTTATCTTTGATGTATTCGTTAAAAACACGCATTACATCTTCTTTCTCAACAGCTAAAATCTTGTTGATATCTTCCGTTATATACCCAGGATCGCCTTTAAATTCATTGTAATTACTCAACTGAAAAGCTTTTCCTAAAACACTTGAAATACCATTATAAAAATTGGTTTCTTGTTTTGCTTTGATTCTTTGTAAATCTTTTTCAGAAAAACCGTCTTTTTCGAATTCAACTAAGGCTTCTTGAACTGCTGCATAAACTGAATCTAAGTCTACACCATCTTTAGCACGAATACCAATATTGAATTCACCTGCTAGCTCACTTGAATTATTATAAGCAAATACGCTTGGGGCATATTCTGTTTCTTCTACTAATTTTTTGTATAAAACAGCCCTTTTACCTTGGCTTAAAATCTCTGCTAAAGCCGATAATGCCCAAGAATCTGGATGATATTGCTCCACAGTAGGGAATACTAATCTTAAATCAGGAACTTTAGCATAGTCATCTTCATGGTAAAGCTTTTTGGTTTCCTCTAAAACTACTGGTTTTGGAGACATAACCTCATCATTTCCTCTTGATTCAATTTCACCAAAGTATTTTTCAATCCAAGCTTTCACTTGCTCTTTATCATAATCACCAGCTACCACTATAGTAGCATTATTTGGACCATACCAGTTATTGTAAAATTCCTTTACATCACCTAAAGTCGCTGCTTGCAAATCTTCTAATTCACCAATTACTTCCCAGTTATAAGGATGTCCTTCAGGATATAAAGCTTTTTTAATTACATAGCTTCTATGTCCGTATGGCTGGTTATCTACTCTTTGTCTTTTTTCATTCTGCACAACAGGCTTTTCATCTTCTAAATCTTTTTTGGTTACTGCATTAATGAAAAATCCCATTCTATCCGCTTCCATCCAAAGAATTCTTTCCAAGGCATCTTTAGGAACTACTTCATAATAAACTGTACCATCAGTCCAAGTACCGCCATTAAAAGTACCTCCTAAATCATTAATATTCTTAAAAAATGCTCCTTCTTCAACATTCTCTGATTTTTGGAACAACATATGCTCAAAAAAGTGAGCAAAACCAGTTCTGCCCGGCTTTTCACGACTTGAGCCTACATGCATTTGTATAGCTACTGCAGCAATGGGATCTGATTTGTCCTCGTGAAGTACCACTTCCAAACCATTTGGAAGAACATATTTTTCATAATCAATGGACAATTCTGCTTTATCCTCCGATTTTTCGCTTGGTTGACAAGCAGCCATTATACCAATAAAAAGTATTAATGACCAAGTTGATAATTTTCTCATATTTTGTATACAATTTAATTTGGTAGATAAGAAAGTTAATTTTTGAATAATAAGCGAATTGATAGTATATCAACGGAAAAGAAAACGGTTAAATGGTAGCAGACTTGTAATGGTATTAACTTTCGCATCGGTAATAGATATTTTAATCTTCGATTAAAATCATTAGATCCCTTCCTTCAAAGGGATGACGATTTGAACAAGCTTTTTCAGGTAATTGAAATATTACTATCTACTCTTATGGCAAATTAAACAGGTTTAGAAAGCTCCTTTAAGGGGTGATCTTCGGCTAGCTTAGAGAAGGTGTTTTTAGCGCTTTGATAGCCTATTTCATAGATTTCTTTAGCCTTAGAAATAGAAAATACTTTATAACTCGACAACTCCTCCGGCTCAATAAAAATATCACATAATTTAGCCTGTTCTTTGGTTTGATAGTTTATGATCATCAACATGGTTCTTTCCAACATATCCTTCATATTGGTGTTTTGGTTTGAAATCCCAACAGGATTGCAATTAACCCCAATGGTAAAATCAACATGCGATTTTAGTAAATTGACTGGGAGGTTATTCGTAATTCCACCATCTACAAAAGAGTCTTCCCCTATCGTAATCGGTTTAAAAATAACCGGAATGCTGGCAGAAGCCAATAGAGGTCTAATCAATTCACCAGATTCAAAATTCACATTTTCACCTTTAGTATAATTGGTGGTAGAAACTATCAAAGGAATTTTAAAATCACTGAAGGAATCTTCAGGGAAATATTCTAGCAATAAACCTGAAATTTTCTCTAAGTTAACCAAGCCTGACCAAGACATAGCCGGTCTGAAGAACTTCAAGAAATTAATATCAGAAATAATTTCTAAGGTTCTTTTGGGCTCGTAGCCAGCTGCCAAAAATGCACCTGCTATGGCACCAGCACTTGTGCCGGAGATCATATCAGGACGTATATTTTGCTCATACATATATTGAGCCACACCCAAATGAGCAAATCCTCTTGCTCCTCCCCCGGAAAGTGCTAATCCTATTTTCATCTTTTTCTATTATTTTTTATGAAGCACACTTCATCCAAGGGATCATAAAACCTCTGATAACTTGAATGTTTGATCTAAACGCACGCCTTTTTCAGTATGCTTCACAGTACAACATTCATTTTCAGCATCATGTTCTAAAAATATGATATATTCATTATCAGCTGCTTCTTTTAAGAATTTCTCTTTCTCATCCAAAGTTAAAAGTGGTCGAGTATCATAACCCATCACGTAAGGTAACGGAATATGCCCAACTGAGGGTAATAAATCAGCTGCAAAGACAATGGTTTTATCTTTATATTTTATTTTGGGCACCATTTGTTTATCCGTATGGCCATCAGCATACAAAATATCGAATTGGGAAAAAGGAGATGGTTTACCTTTATCCGCAAAGTGTAAATGACCACTTTCCTGCATGGGCATAATATTTTCCGTTAGAAAACTCGCTTTTTCCCTTGCATTGGGTTCTGTAGCCCATTTCCAATGATCTTGATTAGACCAATATTTAGCATTTATAAATTCTATGTCCAATTTGGTACGCTCATCATCCTGCCATTTTACGCCACCACCGCAATGGTCGAAATGAAGATGAGTCAGAAACATATCGGTTACATCATCTTTAGAGAATCCAGCCTTTTTTAGTGAGCCATCTAAGCTTGCATCTCCATGCAAATAAAAGTGACTAAAGAACTTTTCATTTTGCTTATCTCCTATTCCATTGTCAATTAATATTAATTGATCACCATCTTCAATGGCCATGCATCGCATAGCCCAGGTGCACATATTATTTTCATCTGCAGGGTTTGTTCTTGACCATAAAGATTTAGGCACTACCCCAAACATGGCGCCACCATCTAACTTAAAAAATCCGGTTTCTATAATATGTAAATTCATAATAGACTTCTGTTTTTTGAAATTTGAAGTTATAAAAAAAATGGCTTTTAAAAATGTAAAAGATCACATTCTTAAAAGCCATTTTATAAGTGGTAATTAGTGATTATTTAACAACCCCCATCCCACTAAACTTTTCAATTCTTTCTTCTATTCTTTTCTCTACTGATTTTTTATCTAAAGCTTTGAAGTTCTTCAAAATAGTCTTTTTCACTTCTTCCGCAACAGCCTTTAAATTGGTATGTGCGCCACCCAAAGGTTCTGGAATTATGCCATCAATCAATTTATTTTTCAGCATATCCGGAGCAGTTAATTTTAAAGCTTCAGCTGCTTGCTCTTTATAATCCCAACTTCTCCATAAAATGGAAGAACATGACTCTGGTGAGATTACGCTATACCAAGTGTTTTCCAACATCAATACCTTATCTCCGATTGCAATACCTAAAGCTCCACCAGAAGCGCCTTCACCTATGATGATACAAATAACCGGAACTTTCAGCATAAACATCTCCTTCAGGTTTCTAGCAATGGCTTCACCTTGTCCTCTTTCTTCTGCTTCTAATCCAGGAAATGCACCGGGAGTATCAATTAAAGTAACGATGGGCTTATTGAACTTTTCAGCCATTTTCATTAACCTTAAAGCTTTTCTATAGCCTTCCGGATTAGCCATTCCAAAATTTCGTTCTTGTCGCTGCTTAGTATTTCTACCTTTTTGCTGACCGATAAACATAAAGGTTTGATCATCAACAGAACCGAAACCGCCCACCATAGCTCTATCGTCCTTCACTGTTCTATCACCATGCAATTCAACAAAATCATCGGTAATTTCATAAATGTAATCCAATGTGTACGGCCTGTCGGGATGACGAGAAAGCTGTACCCTTTGCCATCGGGTTAGATTTTGAAAAGTCTCTTTCTTTAAGGACACAATTTTATTTTCAAGTTTTTTAATGGCATCAGATATATCTACATCGCTTTCTTCGGCTAATGTTTTCATCCCTGCCAATTTATTTTCTAATTCAACTATAGGTTGTTCGAATTCCAAAAGCATTGTTTTATGTATTTTAAAAACGTAAAATTAATATTTATTCTGGAAGCTTCATGAAATTTAGACAATTTCGCTAAATCTTCCCTAAGGAACAAAGATAATAACAAACAAGCAAAACTAACTGAAAAGGACATAAACAAAAAAAGCCTTCTTAAAAAGTAGGTTATAAAGCTTAGCTGAAATGTTACTCACATCAAAGGTTATTGATTTCACGAATATCTTTGGCTGGCTATTGAAACCTTATGAGATGACTTTGATAAAGCATTTGGTGTGAATTTGCCAACAATAATGAATGTTAACAACCTTAAATTTTAACCACAACAGAGACAAAAGAACACAAAGAAAAATAACCAAGGTTATTTTTTATAACTATAGTATAGATGTAAACAAAAAAAGCGTACTTAAAAAGTAAGTTTTTAGCGGTCTGGACAGCCTGTCCCGAGAATCGGGAAGACTCGAACTCGCGACCTTCCCGAGAAAGTCGGGACATTCTAACCAACTGAACTACCTTTGTTTTTTACTAGCCGTTAAAAAGCGTAAATAAAAAAAGCCCTTAGAAATTAATCTAAGGGCTTGTAAGCGGTCCGGACAGCTTGTCCCGAGAATCGGGAAGACTCGAACTCGCGACCTTCCCGAGAAAATCGGGACATTCTAACCAACTGAACTACCATATCAAATTTTTCAAATGTTTATGTTATTTAAATTGACTTGATCTGGCAACTTTTTTGAGAATTCTGGAAAGTGTATTCTCAATAAGGATCCTTTCGAGATAATCAACTGAACTACCTTTATTATCTACTAGTAGTTTCAAAAAACTTCAAAAAAAACCTTAGAAACTAATCTAAGGGCTTGTAAGCGGTCCGGACAGCCTGTCCCGAGAATCGGGAAGACTCGAACTCGCGACCTTCCCGAGGAAATCGGGACATTCTAACCAACTGAACTACCATATCAAATTTTTCAAATGTTTATGTTATTTAAATTGACTTGATCTGGCAACTTTTTTGAGAATTCTGGAAAGTGTATTCTCAATAAGGATCCTTTCGAGATAATCAACTGAGCTACCTTTATTATCTACTAGTAGTTTCAAAAAACTTCAAAAAAAAACCTTAGAAACTAATCTAAGGGCTTGTAAGCGGTCCGGACAGCCTGTCCCGAGAATCGGGAAGACTCGAACTCGCGACCTTCCCGAGAAAGTCGGGACATTCTAACCAACTGAACTACCTTTGTTTTTTACTAGCCGTTAAAAAGCGCAAATAAAAAAAGCCCTTAGAAATTAATCTAAGGGCTTTAAAGCGGTCCGGACGAGACTCGAACTCGCGACCTCCTGCGTGACAGGCAGGCATTCTAACCAACTGAACTACCGGACCAAATTATTTTATTATTTCAATATCTTATGATAATCTAATTGACTCGAACTCGTGACCTTCCCGAGGAAATCGGGACATTCTAACCAACTGAACTATCGGACAAATATTTCAAAATTTAAGCGTTTTGAAGCGCTTTATTTTGTGTTTTGCTTACCGTCTTTCCGATAAGGTGATGCAAATGTAGGCGCATAATTTTTAATTGCAAAACCTAAAGCGAAAATAATTTAAAAAAAAACATGAAAAATCAGGCTATAAGTAAAGATACAGTTGAATATCAGCTCATTAGTTGTAAAAAATAATTTGAAAAAATAATCTGTTTTTGGTAATCCTAAGCAGTATGTGTTCTTAGTCATCATCCATAGCTAAAAAAAAACGGTGCTTATGCCAGACTTTGCAAAAGCCGGACATCAATATTTAGAAAAAACGGCAATGCCAAATATATTTCACTTCCGACATTTCTTTATAGCAGTCCAAATTTTATTGGTTTCAATATATGGAACCTTAATACACCTATATAGGTCAGAGCGAAACAGACCTCCCCTATTTCAGCGGTTAGGTAAATAGCACTAAGTAAGAATTCTTTAAACGTAATTCTTAATCTTTTGGTCCCATTTTAATATTGTCAATAACAAGAAGTAGATCTTTATAATTAGACATATTTGAAAATTCTATTTGTGCCCTATAAACACCTTCCGTTTGGTATTTGAGTTTAAATGGAAAATTAAAGAATCCATCTTTTGTGGCACGTGCACCTGCAACACTATATGTTGAGGTTACTTTTACTCCTGTAGAACAGATATCTTGAAAAGATACCTTAGCATTAAAGCCTTCTGATACCATTAATTCTTCAGTGACATTTTTTCCTGATTTCGCATCTATCAGTTTAAATTCAAAATCTATTTCAATCCCATTCGTAACGGAAACTGGAGGTGTAAATAGTTTCCTTTCATTTTTTCCTTTAGGAAGATTCATGACAACCGCTTTCGAACCATCTATTCCCTTCTCTGTAATTTTAAGAGAATCTGGCAAATAACTATAATTCCAGCCTTGTTGGGTCAAATCTTTCTTTGATTCAATATCATCAAAATTAAAAGCGTAAGTTTTATCTTTCTCTAATGTTTCCGGATCAAATACTCGGTTAAGGTAAGTGACTTTATTATCAGACATGTCCGAATCTATGGGTATCAATGACCTGTCTTTTTTATACGTTTCTAAATCTATAAGATATGACTCAACAGTTATTTCGTACAAACCGGGCTGCGATAAATCGATAGGTGCAAACCTGAAATTCATCCAGCCTGTTGTGAAGCCTTTAAAATCATAGACTGCTTCCTCCTTAAGTAAAACTTCTCCATCTGATAATCTTTTTATTTGAACAGATCCAAATTGTGGTTTACCCGCTTTATTAAAATTTTCACCTCGGTTTTCAACCCTAAACTGAAACTTAGTAACCTGGCTTCTCGGACAATTACTAAATGGAACATAATCACCTCTCGGGTAATCCGGTATATCTATGGATTTAATACCAATATTTATGTCTTGTGCAAATACGGGCATAAAAAATATTACAATTAAAATCAGGCTTAAGTTTAATTTTTTCATATTTATATTATAAAGTTCATCAATCGATGAAGATATAAAAAAACAATTAATAAATATTGAACCCTTAGCAGATTTATATAATTTTTTGTAAATAAAATCTTAAAATTATTCAATTCCAATATTTCTTCAGATTGAAGATGCTAGAGTAAAACCAGTTCAGTACTCCTCTTTTGCATATAAGTACAACAAGATATTAAAATGATAACTGCTCACCTAAAAATCTTGTATATCCCGAAATCAAAAAAATCCTGTTCAAGACAAATGAATAAACTAACACCAACTATGCTTCGTTTTAACTTGTGTATTAAGATAAAGTGATATAGATTTTCACTTACACTACGACCCTTTGGACTATCAAAAACAAATGAGAAATGAATGGGAATTACTTATTTGTAGATATTAATATCTCATTTTATCAATTCTTATGACACTTTTTCATATTGCCCTACCAACACCCCTATAATCCCCATAATGCTATTAAGTTAAGGGGATTTCCTTAAAAAGTTTTTCGCTTTAGCGAAAAATCTATTGTTTTCTTTTGTATCTTTTGTGGTTAAAAAAGAATGTTTGTAAGTCTGAACAACGTTAGCAAATTCCCACCAGAAAAGAGACAATAGAACACAAAAAAGAATAACCAAGGTTATTTTTTAGGTTTACAGAGAACGATATGGCTTCAAGCTTAACATAATAGCATTTTAATTCCCTGAAGGGGATAGTCCTCTCCGAATTAACTCAGCAAAAAAACAATATTTTTACCACTATTTTCTACCAATGAAAATAGTCCATTTATCTTCTGCCTGCCTCCGGCTGGTGGAAACTACTCCCGCCTCAGGCGAATTTATATTATAGAATGATAGTTTTATAGCTTATTCAAGTAGTTTCTATTCAATACAAGGTTAAAAAATGACAGGCTGTAGATCACCCCTCAGTCCCCTTACTATTCATACTCCTCACTGCCCTTTCAATCCCAGCTGGGGTTAGTGGGAACATAGGGATTAATTGCTTAATCAATTGAATGGTATAAGTATGCGGCCAATATTTGATAGGCTCAGGGTTTAGCCAAACGCACTTTTTAAATTTCTGTGGAATGGATTTAAGGCTTTCAATACTCAATGAATTGATTTCATAGGGTGCCATAGCTGCATCTCCCATTATAAATACTCGGTAATCTTTATTATGGCTAAGGAGTTTTTCTATAGAAATGGCTTTGGTTCTTCTTTCATCAGTATAAACCCGGTCGTAAATGGTATTATGGAAATAATACACTTCCAAATCGTGGGCAAAACGAGTGCGCATTTTCCTGAATAAATTCTGAACTGTGCGAACGTAAGGTGCCATGGAATACCCTCCATTATCAATCAAAACAATGATTTTCAATTCCTCATTTTTCTCGCTTGACATTTCAGGAATAAACAAGCCTCCCCTTTTCAAACCGGATTTAATAGTTTCGGGAACATCTAGTTTTTCTGTGGCACTTTCTTCGATTACGCCTTTGATGGAAGCCAAAGCCGCATCAATATTATTATCGTTTAGTGTTGAATCTCTGTCGATCGGGAAATAGTTTTTATCTCCCATTACTTTTCGGGCCATCTTCCCTCCTCCTTGTCCACCAACACGAATTCCATTCTTTGCAGCACCACCATGTCCATATGGTGAAATTCCGCCCGTACCAATCCAATGACTCCCGCCACCATGCCTAGTCTTTTGTTGCTCACGGACTTTCTCCATTCGCTCTAATAATTCTTCTAAGGATAATTCAGAATAATCCGCCATTTTATCCAACTTTCGACTGGGAATATCATCATCCTCATTCATCGGGTCTGTATCTTCCTGATCTGGATTATCCTTATCCCAAATTTCCTTACCGGAAACCACTTCTTTAATATCATAGCTTGTTAAATGGACTTCATCCAGAAAAGTATTGACTAGCTCTTCATCCGTAATATCTCGATCTGCTTCCTCTACATAATCCATTTTCCATTTCTGGAAAGTTTCAGAACGCTTAATCGCATCTTCCAGCGTTTGTCCTGGCTTGATAGGAATATGCAGAAAATAAGCATAATAGGCTTTAGTGAAAGGCCCCATATCGGATGGATCCTTCACTATTATGCCTTTAAGGACATTATAAATATCACCTAAAGTTTTCACCAGCCCTTTTTGCATAGCTTTCCTCAGTAAAAGCAAAGTGCGGACATCTGCTTTTAGGCCATGTGATCGGAAATGTTCGGGTAAAGAGCTAAGCATAATAATTTGGTTCTAATTTAAAAATGCACAATAAATTGTCAATTGGTACTGTATATCATGTAATAACTAAAGAGTCTCACATAATTGCCTAATTGGCTCAATTCAAATTCGCACCAAAACTTTCATCAGCACCTATCATTCTGCTGACTCTTTCCATATCAGCTTGCGTTTTGATTAAAGCACCAATTCCTTCCAAACCTGCAATTTTCTTTACGGCTTCATTTGGTGCAATTTCACTCATATATTTCAGCCAATTCAAGATTTCACGAGTGGTTGGTGCTCTTTCCAAGCCTAATCTTCTCAAATGATAAAATACATCTAAAGCTACTCGAACTACTTTCTCATCCATTTTAGGATGATGTTTATCAATGATTTTGTTCATAGTATCCTGATCAGGGAAATCGATGTAGTGATAAATACATCTTCCTTTAAAAGCGGTTGGCAATTCCTGTTCGCGATTTGAAGTAATCACGATAGCTGGCATATCTTCTTCAGAAACCTCAATCACCTCACCTGATTCTGGCATAATGAATTTTCTATGACTCAAGGCGTACAATAAGTCATTAGGAAATTCACGAGGCGCTTTATCAATTTCATCAATCAGCAAAACAGAATTCGGTTTGCTGTAAGCCACTGCAGCTGGACCTTTCACCACATAATCATTTAATGAATCGGGATCACGATCACCTGTGGTTAATTTGCTATCTAAACCTTTTTCTTCCCTTTGTGCATTCAAGATTTCGATTTGAGAGTCACGTAAATATTTCACATGATCAAAACGAGCCACAAATTGTTCCACATTACTTTTTGAGCCAACCGGATAAACTTCTAAGTCTAATCCTCTGTCTTTTGCATAATGAATAGGCAATTCTGTTTTTCCAGTACCTGGTTCTCCTTCAATTAAAAGGGGCATTCCTAAAGTTCTTGCCATATGAAAAGCCTGCGCCAAAGCTGGGTCGCATAAATATTTTTCGGATCCTGTCCAATGAGATGTTTCTGCCATAATGTTTAAAACTGACTGATGTGATTATAGTTCCAAAATGAACAAGCAAAATTGAAATTAATTGTTTGAACTTGCAAGTCTGCAAGTGTTGAGGTGATGAGGTTTTTATGTATTGAGGTTGTTAGTTTTTCAATCCTATTCGTATAAAACCTAGTTCATCTTCCATATTTAAATGGAAATGGACTTTGCCGTCTTTTACAAAAAGTGGATTAGCATAATTATGAAAAGTCATGAGTTCTTTTTCTCCTATTAAATTGAGGTTTTGATCATAGACCATCATAGATACTTTCCATATAGGTTCTTCTCTGGTTTCACCATAAGTAGCTTGCTGAGCAAATCGATAAAATTTCTTGTTCGCCTCATCCCAAAAAAACTCGGTAAATCTTACTTCTTCGTTAATTGAATAAATTATTTCAACTACTTCCTCCCTGGATTCAGAACTGTTTTTATACTCTTTTTCTTTTCCTTCTGGAATCAGCTTGTGATCAAAACTTCTATATTTCAAATCATTTGTCTTATCATTATATACATACACATCGTTAAAGGCTGTATTTGAAATAATAATACTATCTCCCTGAAATTCAAATAAAACACGCTCATGACTATCGGTTAAATAACCACCATTTCTTCGAAAAACAATTTTATATCTTTTTAACTTATCAAATTCTGGTAGTAATAGGCTTTCAGTTTGTTTCTTTTCTAAATCAAGTAGAAACATGAGAGGTTTGAAGTTATCTGTACCGAAATGCATCCCGGAAATAACAATACCGCTATTATTTATTGAAGCAAATTCAAAACTTTCAGAGGCCGTTAAATCCCCCTTTATCCAATCCTCATTAAAATTCACTTTCTTAATGAGATTTCCCTCCATATCGTAAATTTTATAAGACTCAAAATCTTCGATTCCAAAATTTCCATCGGGAAAAAGCTTTAAACTCAGGATTTGGTTTGACCCTAAACCATTTGGACCTTCTTTTTCAAAATTTACTTTTTTATCAAGTTTATAATTTGCGAGATCAATTACTTCCAAAATATAATTTTCGTCATCAAAATTATAGAATTTAGTTTTATCGAAAGAAACTGCAGGGTTGTCCATGTAGGCCCCCGCCATTAGAATTTCATTTCTGGAATCTACTTGAATGGTATCTATTGAGACTTCGAAATCCGAATAGGATGATTTGCTTTTGCTTTCAGTTGATGATCCACAGGAAAAAAGTAAACCACAGTAGATTAGGAATATTACATTTGGAGCTTTCATTTATTAACTAGCTTAATAATTATTAAAAAAAGAAAATAACGAATGCTTATAAACTAAAATTATGGTTACTCTTGATTTTCTAGCAAAATAAAATCAATTATAAAGAAGCCTCTATTGCATCTGATAATTCAAGCGCTATTTGTTTAATTCCTATATCAGAATTTAAATAATCTTCAGCTTCTGAATTAGAGAAATAGCCCATGATAAATAAAATAGCTGGAGCTTTTGCATTTTGTAAAATATAATAGCCATCAGTATATGCCACTTTAAACTCCTTATTTATTGCTGTGTATTCATGTTTCATTAGCTCCCCAAAATTTTTAGAAGATTCAGCATTATCATTTTGATCATTGTAAATAGCTAACATCATATCTTCGTTTTCATTTGCATGGATTTCAGTATGAAGTGAAATAAATATATCAGCATTTTCTGATTTTCTTACTCTGTCTTTCAAGCTTACTATTTCATCTTCCTCTCTAGTCAGAATAATTTCAACTTGGTCTGAATTTTTAAAAATTTCAGCAATCTCTGTTGCCACTTTTAACGCAATTTCTTTCTCTGCTAGCTTTTTAGAAACAATCCCCTTATCTCTTCCTCCGTGGCCAGGATCTAACACAACCCTTAATTTTTGATTAGACTTTACTGATTTTTCTCCCACAGATTCTACTTTTTCAGAAATTGTTTTAAAATCATAATTCTGGATGAAATCTACTGGATCCAAAAAGTCCTTCCCGATTTCCTTTACCTCATAATGCAAATGAGGCCCTGAGGATTCACCTGTAGTTCCTGCAGCTCCAATTAAATCTCCTCTTCTTACTTTATCACCTTTTTCAACCTTAAATTCAGATAAATGGGCGTAAGTAGTTTGATAAAGTCCATTGTGATCAATTGTAATTCTTTTACCAAACCCTCCAAAAGTTGAATTAACTTCTACTACAATACCATCAGCAGTGGCTAAAACCGGATTTCCTTCATAGGTTTTTAAATCAATTCCTTCATGCATACTTTCTACCTTTAAAATCGGATGCAATCTTTTGCCAAAAGCTGAGGTAAGTTTAACTCCTTCTGCATCTTTAAGTGGGAAAATTGAAGGTATAAAGTTACTTGGTGAATTTATAATGTTCTCAAATACCTCTGAAACATTAGACTTTAAAGGAGCTACTGAAACATTTCTTTCTTTGTTGGCAAATGCAAATGTCATAATCGCAAGTACTGGCAATACGAATAAATAGTGCCATTTTGATAGCTTTTTGTTTTGATTCATCATTTTAATTCTTGTTTTGATAGTATTTAATTTAAAATGGTTTGCTGAAGCAAAAGCAAATTGAGAATGGATCTGCTGATACAATACTTCTTGGTATCCAATTGGATCATTCTGAGTAGAAATCACTCCTTCATCAGCTTGAAACTCGTGTGTTTCTATTAAGCGGTTTCTAAATAAATAGTGAAAGGGGTTGAACCAGAAAAAGGCTAAAATAATCTCATGAAAAACTCTATCTATAGAATGTCTCTTATTTACATGAACTAACTCATGTTTGAGTATTGTATTGAATGAGGATGATTCTAAAATACTTTTTGGAATGAAAATAGAGCTAAAATAACTAAATGGATTTTCTATTTTACTGCAGTAAACATTTGTTCCATTTTTAATTATCCTTTCTGATTGCATTCTCAACCTAACTAATTGAAAATGGCTAAATACTAATTTAATCAGCAAAAATAAACTAAGAAATAAAATACCCATGAAGATAAATTCAATAGTATAACTAGATTGATTAGCTGTTTCTACTGGAATTAAGTCAGACTGATTGCTTGTCATTTCTGCTATTTCGTACCAAACTGGCTTTTCGGAATTTACAATTTCGGTGGTAGTTTTAGTATCTGGAATGGCAATGGAAATAAAAGGGATTAGAAAACTTGTAACTAACGCTATGTTTATATAATATCTATTAATTGCATGTCTCCCACTTTTATGAAATGCTAAGGCATAAATCAAATACAATACAGCTTGAATAGTAAAAACTTTAAGTAGATAGATTAATAGAAAATTCATTTGGCTTTCTTTTTAATTTCATCATCAATCATTTTCCTAATTTCTTTAAGCTCATCTACAGACAATTCCTTACGCGAAGTAAAGAATGAGGCAAACTGCTTATAAGAATTATTAAAAAAGTTGTTCACCAATCCTTTTACAGAATGGTTTGAATATTCTTCTTTAGAAACCAGTGGAAAATAGTGTTTAGCTTTTCCGTGTAGATCAAACCCAATAAAGCTTTTGCGTACCAATACATTCACTACAGTGCTAATAGTAGTATAAGCTGGTTTAGGTTCTTCATATTCCATCACTATATCTTTGAGGTAAGCTTTTTCCAGCTTCCACAAATGCTGCATGAGTTGCTCTTCTGCTTTTGTTAATTCCTTCATGGCACAAGTATATTACTATTTAAGTAGTAATACAACTATTTAGTAAATAATATTACTACATATATAGTATTGAGGTTAAAATATAGGTGTAGATAGGTTATATATAGGAAAAATACATCAGTTTTAATTATAATTGGTAAGCAGTTATATAATTCCTAGTTTTGAACAAAATTTACCTAAGCATGTTGTTTTTGTAACATTTTACTAATCAATTCGCTATTTATGGCTTAATATCTATTAAATAAATCATAAATACACATTTTAAAATTCAAAATTAAAACCAGTTTTTACTTAACACATTTGTTATCTATGAACAAAATTTTAAGATTATTACTCATCATTATTATTTTAACTTCTGTACCCCAATCAAATTTACAAGCAAAATCTTCAGCGACAAATGATTCTCTCAAGGTAGAGGTGGAAGTCATCAATCCCTCTTCTACTATCAATAATGGAGAGATCAGATTACAGGTAACGGGTGGAGAAGAACCTTATCAGTTCAGATGGTCCAACCAAAATACGGCTTTAACAGCTTCAAAAGCATCAGGACTTATTGAAGGAAAGGAATATACGGTAAGAATTTCTGATGCTAACAATCAAGTAATTAATAAAAAAATCACCATTGAAGCGGAATCCATTACTGAGAATTTCAATGCTGTTTTTGACCCATTGGTAGCTGTTATGGGAAATGTGCTTTTCTGGGATCCATTTGCTGCAATCGGATTATATGATCCGGTGGTGATGACTGATCGGGAAATGATTAGAACTCCTGATTGGAATGCCAGAACAGATAAAATTTTCATTCTAAAAGAAAAGCTTGTTGCCGATGGTACTCAAGTCAAAGAAGGAGATCCACTTGCTATTGTTTCTATTGACAAGCAAGATGCAGATACTGTGAAAGCAACTGCTAATGGTGAAATTAATTTTAATGTAGCGGAAGGGGCAGTAATTTTCAGCCCGGATAATACAAAAGATTTAATCGAACAAGGGGCTCAATATTTCGCCAGTATCAAATTTGAAGAGGAACAACCTCTGCTTTACGCAAATGGAGATGTGAGAAAAAATAGTATTCCTTTTATTGTTGTATGGTTAATTGCAGGTGCTGCTTTCTTTACAGTTCGGATGGGCTTCATCAACATCAGAGGATTCAAACATTCTATTGATTTAGCTAGAGGAAAACATAGCGATCCAAATGCACCTGGTAAAGTTACTCACTTCCAAGCCTTAGCAACAGCAGTATCAGCAACAGTAGGTTTAGGTAATATAGCAGGTGTAGCAGTAGCCGTATCAATTGGTGGTGCAGGTGCTACTTTCTGGATGATATTAGCAGGTTTATTGGGGATGTCTTCAAAGTTTGTGGAATGTACCTTGGGCGTTAAATACAGAGAGATTAAGGCTGACGGAAAAATATTCGGAGGTCCAATGAATTATTTACGCTACGGACTTGAGAAACGAAATATTAAAGGAATCGGGAAAGTATTAGCTGGAATCTTTGCTGTACTTTGTATTGGGGCTTCATTTGGCGCTGGAAACATGTTTCAATCTAATCAATCATTCCAAATTATGGCTTCTCAATTTACCGTATTGGAAGGCTGGGGTTTCTGGTTTGGAATCGGATTGGCAGTTTTAGTTGGTATCGTTATCATAGGTGGTATCGAAAGTATTGCCAAAGTAACAGAGAAGGTGGTTCCAATTATGGCCATTGTTTATGTTGTTGCTGCTTTAGTTATTATTGGAATTAACTATGAAAATATCGGCCCAGCATTTTCAGCTATTTATAATGGGGCTTTAAATTCAAGTGCTCTTAAAGGCGGGTTTTTAGGAGTATTAATCATTGGATTCCAAAGAGCGGCCTTTTCAAATGAAGCAGGTGTTGGTTCTGCCGCAATTGCGCACAGTGCTACTAAAACGCATAATGCCCCTTCAGAAGGATTTGTCGGGTTAATGGAGCCATTTATTGATACGGTAGTAGTTTGTACGTTAACTGCCTTAGTATTGATATTTACAGGAATGCACGAAGTACCAGATGTAACGGGAGTAAAATTAACGGCTCAAGCATTTGGTTCTGTGATTGGTTGGTTCCCTTACGTACTGGCAATTGCCGTATTCCTTTTTGCCTTCTCCACGATGATCTCTTGGTCGTATTATGGAATGAGAGGTTGGACTTATCTTTTTGGAAAAACCAACAAATCAGAATTAGCATATAAAATTACCTTCCTTGTATTCGTTGTAGTGGGTGCATCGGTGAGTTTAGGTGCTGTTTTGAGCTTTTCAGATATGATGATTTTGGCCATGTCGGTACCCAATATGATCGGACTTTACATTATGTCAGGTGAAGTAAGGAAAGATTTGGCTCACTATTTTGAGAAAATGAAGGCAGGGAAATTAGGACAACCCGATGATGATCTTAAAGCCGATGTTTCTGCAATAAAAAACAATGACTAATTTATCGAATAATCTTACTCAGGACTTCCTGTTTATTTTGTCTTGAAATGGGCAACTGTTTGGATTTCACATTCAGACAGTTGCCTTCAATTGATTCGTACGGAAATGAGTTATGTGAAGACTCCTGTTTTAGTATTGGGAGCTTGGGCAGCCTACGAGCGATATGGAAATACAAAACAAGCTGTTGAAAACAACTATAAAGCACAATGCAAAGACATCAAAAGTGTTAGAGTAGCAGTAGCGGATAAGGCTTATCACTTTATTTTATAAGATGAGCCTAATTGGTTTTATGAGCAAGTTGATAGCTTTTTAGAAGCTATTAAAAAAAAGGATGCCTGAAACAATTTCAGGCATCCTTTCTATTTTATTTTGCAGTTTGCACTACTAAATAATTCGCATTCTTCCAGAATGATTTTTTGTCCGTAATCACTAAAACCATCTTTTCAGGTGATTCTTTTAAAGTGTAACTATCTGCTGGATGATCTGTAATCATTTTCAGGCTTTTGGAATCAAAAACTAAAGAATCCGTTTTTTCTTTGGATATTTTATCAAATAAACTCTCGCTTGCGTTAGCCTTTAAGACTTTCACTCTACCTATACCAATAAAACCTCCCTCCTTTTCAACTATACCCTTATCTTTTAAGTCTTTAGAGGTACCACTGTAGTAAAAAGCTCTATCCAAAATTTCCTTTAGGTCCTGAGCGATTCTTAATTGCTCTTGATAAGCCTCTTCTAATCCTTCCATATCACTTTCAAGGTTGGATTTCATTAAATTGAATTCTTTCTCTTGCTCTATCAATTGTTGAGCAGCCGTTTTCAATTCCCTATTCAAAGCCAGTACATCTTCACTTTGATTACCGTATTTCTTACGCAACTCGTTTAAAGAAGCATCCAAAGCCTGAATTTTCAATTTTGAATTCTGCATATTTAAGCTAATGCTCTTAATCTGATTCAAAATCTTAGTCTTGACATCCTTATCGGTCTTTAGTTCTTTCTTGAGATTTGCAGTCATTTTTACATCGCTATTGATTAGTTGTAAATTTTTATCAATTTCCTGCAATGTCTTTTTATACTGTTCTATTGAGTTTTCTAATTTCTTAGACTTATTTTTAAAAGCTTCATTTTCAGTTTTTACTTTTTCTAATTGTGCTTTTAATGCTTCATTTTCTTTTTTCACTCCGCACGAGGAAATGATAAAGAGTACGATTACGGGTAATAGGGTGATTTTAGTTTTCATGTTTTTTATTAAAAAATTTAATTTGGTCAAGCTAACGTTTTTGTTGTATTCATAGCCATCAATTTGAAAAGTATTTGCTTAAAATCTAAAATTATTTCTACCATGTTGAAATAACTATGATGGACAAGCTACAGATAATCAAATAATTAATTACGTTCTTTAATGTGAAGAATAATTTATTCTTTCTTGAATTATTGAAAATTTCGTTTAAAAATATTTAACAATTTTCATTAACTAATCTTTTGAATTACGTTCTCATACTCATCATGAACAAAGAAGCATTGCAGACATCCAAAACCATGAAATTCTATGCTTTTGGACTTATTATTTTATTAATGACCTTAGGATCTTTATTTAAGACAAAAGCCACAAATACAGAAGAAACACTAGAATCATTTTTGAATGAAAGCTATGCTAAAATGAAGCTATCAGGCCTTTCCAGACCTCCTTTCGACTTATATGAACGAGGTATGATTGGCTATATGAATTTACTGGCCAGCGGGAAAAGAATCGACAATCAAAAGATAACGCTCATTGATTTTAGAATCTCTTCAAAAGAAAAACGGCTATGGATTATTGATGTAGAAAAAAACGAGCTTCTCTATTATCGCCTTGTAGCTCATGGGAAAAATACTGGTGAAGATTATGCGAAAGCTTTCTCCAATATCAAAAACTCAAACCAAAGTAGTCTTGGATTCTATCTAACAGGAGAAAACTATATAGGAAAGCATGGTTTTTCTTTACGTTTGGATGGAATGGAATCTGGCTTTAATGATTTAGCCAGAGAAAGAGCCATTGTAATGCACTCAGCTAAGTATGTCGATAAAGATTTTGCAAAATACAATGGTAGGCTTGGAAGAAGTTTTGGTTGCCCCGCTATCGCTCTTCCTCAACATAGAGAGATTATACAAGGCCTAGCAAATCGATCGGTTTTATTCATTTATTATCCTAAGCCGAAATACGAAGAAGGAACCCAATTGAATAATAAAGAAAAGGCTGAGATCTATTTTCAAGAGCGATACTTGGCAAAAAAATAAGGAGTTAATTTTCGAGTAGTGCTTTTAATACTTTGGTATCCCTATTGTAAATATCTTTTCTAAAATTCATTGTACCTTGTTCATCTACAAAAGCAGTCCAATATTGTAGATGAACTTGGTATGGCTGGCTCAATATTACTGTATAATTTTGTGATGTCTTTAGTATTTCCATCATCTTTTCTTCCTTCCAATTCTTATCTGTTTCCAAGAGATATTTCGCAAGTACTAATGGCTCGGATAGTCTAATACAACCAGAACTTAGCGCTCTATCTGGCTGTCTAAATAATTCTTTGTGGTTGGTATCGTGCATGTACACATTGTAAGGATTAGGGTAAATAAATTTTACCTGACCTAAAGCATTATTTTTACCGGGCTCCTGTCGCAAAGTATAGGGAAAACCGGAACCTTTAAATGATTTCCAATCTATGGCTGCAGGGTCAAGCTCTGCGCCTTGAGAATTCAATACTTTAATATTTAAGTTTTTCAGATGGTTCGCATTTTTTGCCTGAGCAGGAATCATGTCCTGATATAAAATAGTAGGTGGTACTGTCCAATAAGGATTAAATACCATATACGTCATTTTCGAGGAGAAAACCGGGCTTTGTCTAAAGGGTTTTCCTACTGCCACTTTCATTTCAAATTCCACTTTACTATCTACTACTAACTCAAGCTCATAGGCCGGTAAATTCACCATGATATATTTTGACCCTAATTCTTTTGGTAACCACCTGCATCGATCTAAATTAATAATAATCTGATTAATCCTATCTTCAGGAGATAAATTCATCATAGCTAAAGTTTCTTTCCCAATTGCGCCATCAGCCGTTAAACCATGTCTTTTCTGGAAACTGATCACTGCACTTTCTAAGTTGGAATCGAAAAAATCAGTGGAATCGGTTCTTAGTATCTTTAAGTCTTTGAAAAGGAAGAGCCTATTCCTTATTTCTGTTATTCGAACATCACTATTGCCTTTCTTCAAGGTTTCACCCATAGGAAGTAGTTCCCAATTATTCTCTCCTTTTAATTCTCTATATACTTTCAACTGAGCTTTTAAGCGATCATATGCTTTAAAATTTGGTTTAAGTGACCTTAAAGATTCTTCGATATTGTTCTTTTGAGAGGCTTCTATGAGAATATTAACAGGATTGCCCTCTCTCTTAATGACTTTCCATGCTGCATCGATTTTTACCGGATCGACTTTCCCAGACATTAAATGAGAAGCTAATAGTAAATAGGCATCGGTGAATAGAATTTCTTTTTCCACCTGCTGAATTAGCGAAGGCTCTTGCAAAGCACTATATTTTATTAATTCATCAATATGATAATCTTGGGGGTTTAAACCTTCATCAAAACTCGATTTCACTGCTTCTATTAATTGCGAAGTAGCCTCTTTATTCCATATTTTATTTAACCCATTTAAATTATAAAACTCCGGAATTCCTGAACGGCATTGGATCTCAGTTGCATCATTAATTTTGTAAGTATTAGCTGCAAGGGATTCGATACTTATTCTTAAATGGTTGGTTAGCTCCTCGCTTGCTTCATTTTGAGCCTGAACTTGTGATGATAATAAAAAAATAAAAAAAAAGAAAATTAGGGTAGATCGCATATTGCAGTAAAAGAGAATATAAAATTTTAAAAAATGTATTGTATAAACTTAAGCAATTTAATTGATTAATAGGTTAAAAAATGACCTATCAAAAACAGAAATGGGTATAGTCATTTCTTAAATAAACATTAACTCAAATAATGTTGGATACCGGATTTTTCAAGAGGTGCAATTATTCTCAATTTGATATTAATGAAACTAAATTGTTTTTATGTTTTAGATTATTCTTAAAGAATATCATTTACCATATTCAAAAATCTCCTCAATACTCTTTGAAAAGTATTCCGATAATTTAAAAGCCAAAATCAAACTGGGATCAAATTTCCCCTTTTCAATTGCATTGATGGTTTGCCGGGATACTTCCACAGCATTTGCCAAATCAGCTTGAGTCAGATTATGCTCTGCTCTTAAAACTTTTACCCTGTTCTTCATTTATATCTGAGTTTGCCTGCTACAATTGCAATTAAATAAGTAATTGCAATTAACATTACTAAATAAGAAATATCTGCATTTATATTAATCAAGCTGCTTTTTTCCAAAGCGGAATAACTTAATCCACCTATCACTCCTACTCCCAAAGCTATAGCCATTGCATCAAAAGTCATTTTCTTTTCTAATTCATCAGCCCCATTGATATAATTTCTATTGGAGATAATCATTCCAATACCTAAACCTAAATTCAGGACAAATGCTGAAAGAGTAAGAATTTTTCCATCATTCCATAGATAGACTGGACCAAATGTTATCAAGGCCATGCTTAACATCCACCCTATAGTCCATAAAGCCAACAGTTTTAAGTTTTTGTGCTTTTGTAATTGCCATTCATTTGTTTTCATAATGTATTGTTTTATTGTCTAAATGTAAAGTTATATTGACACAAAGAACTACTTAATTATTATTAATGTCAAGTTTTATTTACATTTTATTTTCAAATAGATGTTTCTATATTTAGTAATGGAATGGATTTATGAGACAGACCCAAGTGATAATTATCGCTATTCTTTAGGTAAAAAAGGAGAAAAGACTTTGATATGTATTGGTGTGAATCCAAGTCAAGCAAAACCTGAGCAATATGATGGTACAGTTTCATCCGTTGAAAGAATTGCATTTCATAATCAATTTGATAGCTGGCTTATGCTCAACCTTTATCCTCAAAGAAGTGCTGATCCAACATTACTGCATCACAAAATTGATAAGAAATACCATGAGCAAAATTTAGAGGTGATTGAATCTTATCTTGAAGAGGAGGAGGTATTAATATGGGCAGCTTGGGGCAACCTTATTGATTCAAGACCATTTCTTAGGCATTGTTTATCGGATATATTTAATATGAGTCAATTTTATGATTGTAAATGGCTATCTGCAGGTGACCCCTTAAAAGCTGGACATCCCAGACACCCTCTTTATCTAAAGAAAACAACCGAATTAACTGTTTTTGATATGGAGGATTATATGGAAAAGATTATTCCATAACGGGATAATTGAAACGATTTACGTTTTATTCCTCAAGATGAAAAAGCTAGTTATTAAAGATGAACAATTATCTACCCTACTTTAACCACAAGAGAAACAAAAGAACACAATAGATTTTATATAAATATAAAATTGACTCATGCTCTTAGATTTAAATCTAAAAACTCAAATAAATATAACTGACATCTCCAATATTTTATGCAATGTACTTTTACCAAATGTAGAAATTTGACTATCTCAAAAATAACCTTGGTTATTTTCTTTTGTGTTCTGTTGTCTCTTTTCCCGATGAATACGGGACAAGTCGTGGTGAGGAAAATATTCGCCTAATTTTATTAGTGAAATTTATCTAAACTCAATAATATGTACAGATCTCTTCTGAAAAACCTAAAATTGTATTTTCTTCTCAATATGATTTTAAACTTATTAAAAACAATCATTCCAACATTGGATGATAAATCCGTTTTGCATTTTTATAAATCTCTTCCTTATCCAAAGTCATGGGCTTCAATTCTTTATTCACAAACATTTCCATTTGATCTGTATAATGAGGACTCTCAGATTTAGAAGATGCTCCATAAGGCATTATGGATTCTAATTTAGGAAGTCCTTCTCCAAAACGGGCCAATAAAATATAGGACTCGCCTACATAGGTTTGTTCCTTCAACCCCTCTCCCATTTTTTTGGTGTACATAGGCGCAATGACATCTGGCAATCCATCAATTGGCATTTCTTTGTCTCCTCGTTTATGGACTTGCAATTCGCTAAGTGGCACTTTAATAGTCCCGAATTCCGCTATCAGTTGTGATTGTGATATTTTAACAATTTCAACAGCGGTGGCCTTATCAATTTCTTTTCCTTTAGCATTATTGATTAAAACTTTCATTAATCCTGCCCCTATGCTTTCGTTTTCAGTTTTTCTATCCCAATTTTGAAGTATATTCAAATAATCTTCTATCTCTGGGTAATCTTTGGGTTTTAACTCAAAAATGATATTTACCTCTTCCTCAAATTGAAATTGCTCAGGATATTGAATATCAAATTTTATTCTTTTGAAATCTTCATAGCTTAATTTATCCTCTTGACTTATTAAGTTTTGAAAGCGAATGCTTCTATTGTTATCCTTTAGAGAAAAACCCATTTCAGCAGGGAAGTCTAAAGAATCAAGATTTTCTTCAAAGGCAGTAGCATTAAAGGGTGTATTATTCATATTAAACAAATAGCCTGCTTTTGGGTCGGTATATTGTGGCAATTCATCAAAAGCATGGTGATTATCCCATTGTGTTGCGGACGTATCTCCTGGAAGAACATTTTTCCAATTAAAATTAGGATCACGAACAGGTAATTGTGCATTACTCACATAAAATATATGATGGTCTTTGTCAGCATAAACTATATTGAAATCAGGCAGGTAAAGCTGGGAAACCACCCCTTTAAATTCTTGTAAGTTCTTTGTTTTGGTCATTTCATACCACTGTTGAATGGCCTTTAAATTTTGATTCGCTGCAAAACTTAAGGAGAAATACCCATTGTCATTTTTTAAAGTTGGCCCATAAACACTTTGATAATAGGTTTTGGAAAGTGGAATAGGTATTCCTAATATCTTGACTTTCAGTTTTGCTTTTCTTTTTTCCAATTCCAGAACTTTCCCATCAAAATAGTAATGCTCCTTTTTATCAGGATGCATTCTCAATTGATACACATCCATTTTATCAGGATGATTGACGGTGTGAGCCCATCCCAAATTTTCATTTACTCCATGAAAAATAGTAGGGCTTCCCGGAAACAAAGAACCCAGCATATTCCAGCCTTCCTCACTATTCAAATGAACTTCATACCAGCTTGCCGGTCCTTCAAAAGGTTGGTGAGAATTTACAGCTAAAAAGCTCTCTCCTGTTGTGGTTTTATTCTTACTTATGGCAATTCCGTTTGAACCAATTCCCACATATGGATTATTAAATGATTGATTGGTGACAATATCACCCACTATTTTATCTGCTCCGCTCATGGCAGACAAGGACAAAACAAATGCAGTTAGCATATCATCATCAGTAACTGGAAATAATTTTCTATTTAATACTTCATCTTTATGATGCTCTGCATAGGAATTAATACCTTGAATATAGCCATCCAACAAAGCTAAAAACTCAGGAGAAAGCTCATCTTTCTTTTCTTTAACCACATCTGGTGCACCGATAAATTGGGTAAAAAAATCTATTCCGGCTCCATCTTTCCCAAACTGTCTTCCAGCCATTAATTTACCAGCTAACAAGGTAGATTGAATGGTTTTAAAATCGTCTTCGGAATGTGCCCAAGCTAGGCCATAGGCCACTTCAGAATCCTTCTCGGCATAAATATGGGCCACTCCCCATTGATCACGAACTATATCAATTTTATCAGGAGAAATTTGAGCAGAAAGCGTGAAAAATTGAATACCACAGAAAAGTAGAAGTATATATTTCATTTGAATATTAGATAATCTGAGAGTTAAAGCTCTAAATTTATCAAGAAAATTTAATCTCAGCATAAATTCCTATATTATTGTGTTTATGAAATCATATTTTCTTTCAATTTTAATATAACATGATCAAGTACAATCCAAAAAATTGGTTCGGACTTATTTTTCATTCCTATAGCCGACAAGTAGTAAAAACACTGATGCCATTTCTAATGATAATGGTAATTTACACTGCAGTTTTAACCTTTTTAATAGAAGATTATTTCAAACTAGATTTTCATAGCACCACAGTCGTGCATTCTTTATTAGGAATAGTATTGGGTTTATTTTTAGTATTTCGAGTCAATTCAGCTTATGATAGATGGTATGAAGGCAGGAAATTATGGGGATTACTTCTTAATAATTCAAGAAATTTAGCCTCTAAGCTAAATGCCATGATTTCAGCTGAAAACGAAAAAGATCGAAAATTTTTCCAGGAAATGATTCCAGCTTTTGCTTTTGCCTTAAAGGATCATTTAAGAAAAGGTGTTAAAATTAAGCAATTGGGCATCACTGATGAAGAAATAAACAAACAACTTGAGAAAAAGGAACATATCCCGAATGCTATTACTTCATTAATCTATCAAAGATTAAATCAATTACTAGCGGAAGGGAAATTAACGCCTAATCAATTCCTGGTTTTAGATAAAGAAATGAAGGAATTTTCTGATATTTTGGGAGGCTGTGAGAGAATAAAAAATACGCCCATTCCCTATTCTTACAGCATGTTTATTAAGAAATTCATTTTCACTTATACCGTTACGCTTCCTTTGGCATTTATAAGTGAATTTCATTATATCACCATTCCCATTGTAATTTTTGTGTTTTTTATTTTGGTAAGTGTCGAATTGATAGCAGAAGAAATAGAAGAGCCATTTGGTGGAGACACTAATGATCTGCCTACTAATGAATTATCAGAGAAAATTGAGAAAAATGTAAAAGAATTATTTGAAAAAGATTTTTCTATTAAATAGAACCTATTAGGCAATTACACTAGAATCATTTGTATCTACTTGAAAATCTGAATTAAATGACAATCCTTTGTGTAATTTAATTTTAGATTTCATATAAATCATGAGTGGAATTACCTAAATGCACTAAAACTTTGAACAAAAATTAAAAAGCAATTACAATTTATATATCCAGAATTGAAATGTTAAGTTTGCCACTTGAAAAGAAAAACTACTACTAAAATATGCAAATAAACCAAAGTAACATATTCCCAATAATGGGAGATTGGCTAGTATCTGAAAACAGTATTAAACTTGATTTTTCTAATCAGAATGCTGATTTATTAAAGCTTGACATGCAATCAACCCAAAATTTTAATGATTATGTCTTTGGTTTTTTAGAACAAAAGGAGAAGAAATATGGTCATGGTGGTTATTTAGAAAACCGTATGATTTACCAAAGAAGTACTCATTTCCAGCAAGGAGAATCCCGTTGTATGCACTTGGGAGTAGATGTTTGGTGTGAAGCTTTTCATCCGCTTTATGCTCCATTGGATGCCAAAGTACACAGCTTTGCCGATAATAATAACTTTGGGGATTATGGCCCTACTATTATCCTTGAACATGAGCTAAACAATGAAAAATTCTATACGCTTTACGGTCATTTAAGCCGAGCTAGTTTAGAAAACTTAGCTATTGGTGACCATATTAAAAAAGGTCGTAAATTCTCTGAATTAGGTCCATTTCCCGAGAATGGAGACTGGCCACCGCATTTACATTTTCAACTCATTTCTGATATCAAAGATTTAAAAGGGGATTTCCCAGGTGTTTGTGCTCCATCAGAATTAGAACAGTTTAAACTACTATGTCCTGACCCTAATGTTTTTATAATAGGAGATTCTTGAAATTTTAAGCTAAATTAAAATTCCCGGCTGAACACCGGGAATTTTATCCTACTTCATATTCAAAACGACTTTTCCTTTTGCATGTCCTTTTTTGACATGTTCTAAAGCAGCAACTGCTTCTGTAAATGGAAACTCTCTATCTATAACAGCCGAGATGTATTTACTTTCAATAAGTTCTCTTAAATCATTAAGTTGAGCTCCATCCGCATGCATCATTACGAATTTGTAATACGCATTTTTTTCCTTTACTAGTTGATCTAATTTAAATCTCTTAAGCTTAAGTAAAAATCTAATCAATCCATTTAAGCCTAAATCTTTTGCTGTTTCATTATCCGGATCACCCGCAATGCTTACCACACTCCCTCCATCTTTTAAGATTTTAAATGCATCTTTAGTATAATCGCCTCCTAATGTATCATAAACAACATCCACCTCTTCGATAACTTCAAGATAGTCTTCTTTTTTATAATCGATTACTCGGTCAGCACCTAAATCCTTTACCCAGTCAACATTTTTTGTACTTGTAGTGGTGTAAACATATGCCCCTTGAGTCTTTGCATATTGAATAGCAAAGGAACCAACACCTCCCGATCCGGCATGAATCAATACTTTATCACCTGATTTAAGCTTTGCTTTTTGAAATGATTGTACGGTGGTTAAGCCAACCAAAGGAATGCTTGCGGCCTCAACATAAGATAGATTGGATGGTTTTTGACAAACCACTTGCTGATCCACTGCTATCATTTCAGCAAAAGTCCCAGGTGAATCTGTAGGTACACGAGCAAATATTTCATCACCAAGATTGAAATTAGTTACATTATCCCCTTTATCTACCACTTTACCTGCAACATCAAAACCTACTGGGGCGGGAAAAGACAGTTTTTTAATGTTTTTCATAGCCCCTTCTATGATTTTATAATCTACTGGATTGATACTTGCTGCATGTACTTCTATTAAAAGCTGATGATTACCCATATTGGGCTTTTCAACTTCTCTAAACTCAACGTTTTGTGCTATTTCTCCATAGCCAGTTATCTGTAATGCCTTCATTTATTCTCTCTGTATTTATTCAACTAAACAAAGAAAACGGAACTGAGTGAAAAGGTTGAGTTAAATGCTTTTAATTTAATGAATATGTTAAATAAGGACCTGAATCTTAATCAACTTGCTCTAATATCCAGTTACTCATTAATTCTAAGGCATCTGGAGAAATAGTTTGCTCTATTTGGGCATATTCACTTGGAGATCCTGTTTTGGCTTCTTGAAAAAGATGATTGAGTCCTGGCAACTCTTTAACTTTATAATTTGTGTTTCCACCAGCTTTCAATGCAGCTTCAATAGCTTCTAAATTCACCTTAGAAGGTACTTGTAAGTCCTTCTCGCCTACTATCGCCAATACAGGACAATCCACTTTTTTCAGTACTTTTGATGGATCATGCTTTAGAAAATAGACTATCCAAGGGTTAGTTAATTGTCCTAACACTTGATTCACAAAAACTTCTTCCTTCAATCCATTAGCCGTAGCCAATTCAGGATTTTTAGTGACCGCTTCTTCTAAATATTTTTTTAAATCTTCTTTTACAGTAGTTGCATTAACAGTGTTCACTACAATGTCATATGCTCCTTGATTAAATTCTCTTGCCGTCTTCAATTGTGATTCACTCATTCCTGATGCTTTACCAATTAATTCGCTTTGGCGTAATAACAAATCATCACCTCTAATTCCAGTGCCGGCCATTAAAACGATATATGCTACATCTTTGGATTCTACCGCTACCATCGGGGCAATAATCCCGCCTTCACTATGGCCAATCAAACCTATATTATTAGCATCAATTTCTTCACGAGATTTTAAATAATTTACAGCTGCAGCAACATCTGTTTTAAAATCAGCTGAAGTGGCTGTACTGAAATCACCTTCTGATTCTGCTGTACCTCTATCATCATACCTTAAAACCGCAATTCCTTGCTTGGTTAAATGATCTGACAACACTAAAAAGGGCTTTTGTCCTAATAGTGCTTCATTTCTATCTTGTGGTCCACTTCCACTAATCAAAACGACTACAGGGAAATTCTCCCCTTCTGAAGGCATAGTTAATGTTCCTGCAAGCTTGATTCCATCAATTCTATTTTCAAAAGTGATGTTTTCAGATCTGTAAGGAAAAGGTTCCTCAGGGTCTTGAGGTTTCTTTTTATTTAACTTCTCTAGATCATTTTGAGAAAGTATTAACGGAAAGTCTTGTCCTGCTTGCTTAAAAACACCATCTATTTCTCCATCTGAATTAAGAGTGCCTTCATATTGAATTGGGGGCATATTCATTCCTATATTTAATACACCATTCTCAAAAGTAACCTCTTGTACTGCTAAGCCAAAAGCCCCTTGATCAGGACTGTCCATGGTTGCAATTAAAGTGTCATTTTCTTTCGAAATATTGAACACAATCGTTAATTCCATTCCTTGGACTTTAAGTAAACCTTGCCATTTTCCCTCAATATCTTGAGCAAAAAGAGAGAAACATAAAAAGGTTAAGATTAGAGTGGTAGATAGTTTTTTCATATGTAATTAGTTTTACTTTTTGATATTAGAATTGATACCTTGTAAATATACTAATAGTTAAATAATCTACTACTATTTTGTAATATTCAATTATTTAAAAAATTATCAGTAAAATCGATATGTGCTAAGCAAAAAAATGATTAGTACTTAAAACTTATTACCTAGAACTTAAGACTTAAAACTCAAGAAGCTACTCCACCAAAGCCCCAGCAATAGTGGCTGTCATCATACAAGCTAAAGTTGCAGCTAAAAGTGCTCGCATACCTAATTTAGAAAGGTTTCCTTGTTGGTTAGGTGCCATGCCTCCTATTCCACCAACTTGTATGGCTATGGAACTGAAATTGGAGAATCCACACAAAGCATAAGTTGCTATGATAATAGATTTATCACTCAAAATATTAGCTGCTTTCATTTCTGCTAAGCCTAAATATGCTACAAATTCATTAATGGCTGTTTTTTGTCCTAGCAAACTTCCCACTGCCAAAGTATCATTCCACTCCACTCCCATGGCAAAGGCAAAAAGTCTAAATGCTTGACCTAAAATATATTCCAAACTAAAGCTATCGAATGTACCATTAGTTGAGCTAGTCACAAAAGCATTCAAGCCTGTCCATTCGCCAATCATATTGCCTAGAAAATAATTAATGGCGGCTATAACAGCAATGAAAGCCAACAACATCCCTCCAATATTCAAAGCTAATTTCAAACCCTCGGCAGCACCATTGGATAAAGCGTCTATCAAGTTTACTCCTAATTTATCTTGGCTAACATGTAAAGTGTCATCAATCCCATCAGGATTTGTTTCTGGAATTAAAATCTTTGAAATAACAATTGCTGCAGGTGCATTCATAATGGAAGCACTTAACAAATAGGAAGCGAATCGTGCTTTTTCTACTGGGTCATCTCCTCCTAAAAATGCAACATACCCAGCTAAAACACCACCAGCAATAGTGGCCATTCCACCGGTCATTAAGCACATTAGTTCAGAGCGTGTCATATTAGGCACAAAAGGCCGAACTAATAGAGGTGCCTCTGTTTGTCCTAAAAATATATTTCCAGCAGCAGATAAACTTTCTGCTCCGGATAGTCGCATGGTTCTTGACATTATCCAAGCAATACCATAAACCAGTTTTTGTAAAATCCCTAAATAATATAATCCTGCTGTTACAGTGGAAAAGAAAATGACAGTGGGCAAAACTTGGAAGGCAAATATAAACCCATAGGAATCGCCAGCTAAATCACCAAAAAGAAAGCGAGCGCCATCTCCGGAAAAACTCAAAAAGACAACGAAAGCTTCAGATACTTTTTTGAATATCAATTCTACAAATTCCACTTGCGTAATCAGAAGTCCGAATATGATTTGTAATAGTAAGCCAGTACCGACCAACCGCCAGTCAATTTTCTTTTTATTTACTGAAAATAGCCAGGCAAAACCCACTAAAACCAATAATCCAATAAGACCTCTGAGATAATCCATAGAATATTTTAAATAGAGCCAATTCGGCTTTTACAAGAGACACTGAAGTAATCAACTGATAATCAGATCAAAACGACTTGTCTTTGTTTATTATTTTTTTGTATCCACTTTTTAAGCAGCGACAAAATTAAAGGAATGTCTCTAATTAAAAAATCTATAAGCAAATTCAATTGACCTATTATGAAATTGAATATTCATTTTCAGTCCTTATATAAAAATAATTAGATTTGCGTATGCATTTATTTTATCAATCTCAGCTTCCTGAAATCAAGTCTTTAGATCAAGACGAATCTAAACATTGCGTTAAAGTATTAAGAAGACAAGCAGGAGATGAAATCAATATAATTGATGGAAAAGGCACTTTTTACAAAGCGAAAATAACAGAGAGCCATCCTAAAAAATGTGAGTTTGAAATAATTGAGACTACTCTAGAAAAAACTCCCGTTTTCAAAAGACATTTGGCTATAGCACCTACCAAAAACATGGATAAAATGGAGTGGTTGGTGGAAAAAGCTACTGAAATGGGTATAGATGAAATCAGCTTTTTTCAAAGTTTTCACTCAGAAAGAAAAGTTATAAAAATAGATCGATTGGAGAAAAAAGTCATCAGTGCAATGAAGCAATCTCTAAAAGCTCAAAAGCCAATACTGAATGAAATCATTTCTTACACCAAGTTTCTAGAAAGTGTTCAATCAGAAAATAAGCTAATTGCCTATGTAGATTTTGAGAATAAAGTGCATATGAAAAATGAATTGAATACTCAGCAAGACACTCTTATTTTAATTGGTCCGGAAGGAGACTTCACCCCAGAAGAGGTTGATTTGGCTATTAGCAAGGGATTTAAAAAAGTCAGTCTCGGCAATAGCCGTTTAAGAACTGAAACAGCAGCTTTAGCCGCTGTTCATTTGATGAATTTAGCAATGGAATAGTTTCTTAGGGTAAATCATGACTGCACTTATAAAATAGGAAATGTCAATTCTATCTTGGTGCCCACCCCTACTTTTGAATTTAAATCAAATTCTCCTTTTAGTTTCACCAGCATGTTTTTTACAATATAAAGCCCAAGTCCAGATCCCTCTTTACTTTGCGCGCCTCTATAGAACATTTCGAATACTTTTTCTTGCTGATCTTTAGGAATTCCTATTCCATTATCTGCAATAATGATTCTAAATTTATTTGAAGTTTTATCCGCAGTGATATCAATTTTGCAATGTCCTTTGCTAGGATCTGAATACTTTATAGCATTGGAAATTAAATTATTTAATATAACTTCCATGCGAGCTTTATCAGTAAATAGAGGCGAATCAAATTGGATTTGCTTATTGAATTCTATTTTCTCCATCCCCTCTATATAATTGTTATTTTCGATTATTTCATCTAGCAACTTTTCTAATTCAATAGGCTCTGTTTTAATTTCAGTTCTAGTGTTTCTTGATATTTCAATCACTTCCTTAATAAATTGCGTCAAACGCTCAATTCTATTTTCAATCCTAATAAAATAATCCATCACATTATCGTCCTTCACTTCATATTTCGCAATGTTAATTAAGCCCAAAATGGAAGATAAAGGAGCCTTTAAATCATGTGAAGCACTATAAACAAAATGATCTAATTCATCATTTGCTAATTCTAACTCCTTATTTTTTTGCTCTAATTCTTTTAAAGTTTCTAATCGGACCTGATCAATATGTTTGTTAATAACATCCATATTGTACATCGAAAACACCAGCACAAAAATAGATATCAACATATTAACATAAAAAGAAGTGCTTTCGGATTTTCCTCCGGTCAAATTAATTTCTCCAAAAGGTTGATATTCAGTAATCTCTAGTATGAATAATAAAATCAATACATAAACCACAGAATAGTACTTATACTTTATTTCTTCATTACTGAATACTAAAAATATAATAGCTAATATGGGAAAAAAGATAAGGTAAACGCCTATTGATTTTGGAATGATTGAGCTATAGACAAAAATGTAACCTGTGCCTAAAACGATAAAAATAAACTTTGCGATTACATGGTTTCGTTTCTCATTCACAATGTAAGTAGCTACTGCTATACCGACAATTATCAAATCAAAGCCAACTGCAATATAATTAGTATTGAATAAATCATTGATTACTTGAATTAATGCAGCTATCACAGCAATAATTGAAAATTGTGATAAAAGTATATTGGGTTTTTGTTCTAAACTCTTCTCTAACTTAGACCACTTATTAAGATTAAAAAATCTAATCACTTAATTGAATTTTGAGTTGCGAATATTAAAATATAGAATATTTATTGAATTTTATCAACAATTTTATTGATTCAGTTACGCTATTCGATGAAACACTTCCTATTACCAATCAAATAAAAGCATTTCATATTCTCAGGAGCTTAAAATACATTTACAAAATCAAAAAAATTACAATTCAATGAAACAACTATTATTCACCATAACACTGTGTTTATTCCTAATTCAAACTGACGCTTCAGCACAGTGGTTTGGTAAAAAGAAGAAGCAGAAAGAGAAAAATAAAACAGAAAAGCCAAAAGGTGATTTTAAAGAGTATAAAGAAATCATCAAGGGTGATGTAAAATCAGATGAAGGATTATTTACCACTCACCAAATTGATGATAAACTATATTATGAAATTCCTTTTAATAAATTAGAGGAAGATTTATTGCTGGTCAGCCGAATTGTAAAACTACCCGATAATTTTGGAGGTGGTTATATCAACGCCGGTTCAAAAGTAAACGAACAGGTTGTCCGATGGTATAAAAGAGATAAAAATATTGACCTAAAAGTAATCAGTTTCCAAAATGTAAGTGATGAGGACTCTCCTATTTATAAATCAGTGGAGGCTAATAACTTCTTCCCAATTTTGTATAGCTGTAAAATCGAAGCCATCAATCCCGATTCTACTGCCTATTTGGTAGACGTAAGCAGTTTATTTACTGATGAAGTGAGTGCTATTAATGCGATGCCTGATAGATTAAGAAAGTCATACAAAGTGAAGAGATTAGATAAAAGTAGATCCTACATAGCTTCCGCAAAGTCATTTCCTGAAAACATTGAAGTACAACATTTAATGACCTATGATGCTGGAGATCCTCCGGGTAGAGATCAAGCTGGAACAATCAGTATGTTATTGAATCAATCTATGATTTTGTTGCCCGAAGATAAAATGCAACCTAGATTAGCCGATGACAGAGTGGGTTGGTTTACCATTCAGAAATACGATTATAATTCGGAAAAATTAAAATCGGATGACTATGAATTGATAAGAAGATGGAGATTAGTACCTAAAGATATTGAAGCTTATAAAAGAGGCGAATTGGTAGAACCCGTGAAGCCTATTGTCTATTATTTAGACCCTGCCACTCCAGAAAAATGGAGACCTTATTTTAAACAAGGAATTGAAGATTGGAATGTGGCTTTTGAAGAAGCAGGATTCAAAAATGCCATTATAGCAAAAGATCCTCCCACTAAGGAAGAAGATCCAGAGTTCAGTCCTGAGGATGTTCGATATTCGGTTGTGAGATATGTAGCCACTACCACCAGAAATGCAGTAGGCCCTTCTGTTTCTGATCCGAGAACAGGTGAGATCATTGAAAGTGACATTATTTGGTATCACAACCATTTAAGATCTTATCGAAATCGATATATGATAGAAGCCGGAGCTCAAAAAGAATCTGCTAGAACCTTAGAAACCCCTGAAGCAGAAATTGGCGAAATGATGCGCATGGTCATTGCACATGAAGTAGGCCATGCTTTAGGTTTACCTCATAACATGAAAGCAAGTTCTGCTTACCCTACCGATTCACTTCGCTCTGCTTCATTCACTCAAGAATATGGATTAACACCTTCCATTATGGATTATGCAAGAGTGAATTATGTAGCTCAACCAGAAGATGAAGGCGTTCGCTTAATTAGAATGATGGGGCCTTATGACAAATATTCGGTTAATTGGGGTTACAGATATATTCCGGAAGCCAAAAGCAAAGAAGATGAAAAACCCATTTTGGATGATTGGATATTAGAAAAAGCAGGTAATCCATGGTACGAATTCGGGAGCGGATATGGAGTAGCTGATCCTAGAGCTAATAGAGAAAGTTTGGGTGATGATCACGTAAAAGCAAGCGAATATGGCTTAGCCAATTTGAAAAAAGTCGTTCCAAACTTAGTAGAATGGACTTCTCAAAAAGGGCAAGATTATAGTGAATTAGCTGAAGTTTATAGAGAGCTAGGCTATATGTGGTGGGGATACAACCGTCATGTAATTGCCAACATAGGTGGAATTTATGAAACCCGAAAAACAGCTGATCAAGAAGGTGTAGTCTATGAGCATGTTCCAGCATCAATTCAACGAGAGGCATTAGCTTTCCTTAATGAGCATGCATTCACTAATCATGAATGGTTATTAAATAAAGGGATTTTACAAAGAATAGAAGATGCCGGGGCTATTGAACGCGTAAAATCATTACAAGTGAGAGCTATGAAAAGCTTGCTAGATGAAGATAGAATCTTGAGAATGGTAGAAAATGAAAGCTTAAATGGTTCTGAAGCTTATACTGTCTTGGAAATGCTGGAAGATCTAAGAAAGGGAATTTTCTCGGAGCTTTATAAAGGTCAAGCAGTAGATGCCTATAGAAGAAATTTACAGAGAACTTTTGTGGAACTAGCTGCTAGTCAGATAGCTAAATTGGATGCAGAAGAGAAAAGAAATAATGAGGTGATTATATCAGATATAATTCCGCTAATGAGAGCCGAACTGGAGCAATTAAAATCTGATATCACAAGTAGTAGATATAGAACTTCTGATAAAATGAGCAGAATTCATTGGAATGATTTATTGGCAAGAATTGAAAATAGTTTTTCAGAATAGAATTTATATGAATCCGTAGCCGCGTGTGGTTTCGGATTCTTTTTTTATAAACCCTCAAACAATCTTCTCCTTAGAAATAGGGTTTTCTTAAAAATTAAAATGAAACTCTAATTTTCATTTTAGCAAGTATAAAGTCCATATTCTAAAATTTTATCATATCTAAAACTTCAAAAAGCTTTGATTTAGAGGAAATATGAGATTTAAAATAATAAATATAGATTTATACCCAAAATTATATTTTGCAGTTTCTACTTTTCCTTTTTGTTTGATCAAAAAGAAAGAAAAAATCAAGACAAAAAGATGCTTCATCGCTACATCCCAACGCTGGCCCGCCTTTTTGTCCTCCTGCCCGCCCTCTTCGAGCTTATATTACTTGGTTTTGAAAGTTTGTAGTATTAATCAAGAGGGGAATAATTATACCTAACTATTAACTTTCAAGCCCGCCAAATTTTCCTTTAATTTGCATCAAAATTTTACAAAATGGCATTAAAAACATTCGTTAAAATATCTGAAGTTAGTAATTTAAGTGATGCACGCTATTGTGCAGGAATGACGGTTAATTTAATGGGATTCATCTTGCAGAAAGATAATCCTGCTTATGTTAGCCCTGAAAACTTCATGGAATTAACTGGTTGGCTTTCAGGTGTGGAATTCGTTGGAGAATACGGCAATGCTTCAGAAGATGCCATTAAAGAATCCATCAAAGATTACGAAATCCATTATCTACAAACTGATAATCCTGCCATTATCCCTCTTTTCCCAGATTTCAAAAGGATTTTGAGATTTGATATGGATAAAGTTACAGATGCCGAAGAAGTAAAAAACACCATGCAAAAGGTAGCAGATGAGGTAGAATTCTTCCTTTTTGAATCTGGCAACGGAAATCATTACAAAGAAAATGTAGTCATTCAGGTTTTAGATTTAGCAAAGGACTTCCCTGTTGTCTTAGGCTTCAATATTGACGATAAAAATGTGATGGATTTAATTGAAAACACTTCCATTAAAGGCATTTCCTTAAAAGGTGGTGAAGAAATAAGGCCAGGATATAAAGACTTTGATGAATTGGCTGATATTTTGGAGACGCTGGAGATTGATGATACTGTTGAGGGGTAAAGGAGTCGCACTTTTCTATAAATCATTTCAATTCTTCATTTTGAATAAAATGTAATATCTCTAATCTGGGTGGAAAGTTATTATTACCTCCCATAGCGCGCGTTGCGAAGCAAAACGCGTGCTTAGCTCAATAGTTCAATTTCCAACAACCCTCTTTTTAAACCTGCATATTCCTTTGCTGAGCTGTATTTATAATCCACCGCTTCTTCAACAATCTCTGCTTCAACAGGATTATTATGGATATAATCTAGTTTCTGTTGCAATATAAAATTATTATCTAATTCAATAGGCCGATTTCCATCCTGCCACATCTTATTAGATTTAATTCTTTTCAATTTTTATCCTGCATTTTGAAAAGCCCTTAATAGCCATTCTTTTCTACTTTCATTTATATTACTAATTTGCTCAAGTATTCTTTTGTTACTTAATTTCTTGAAATCTCTCATGACACCGCCTAGGCTTTCATTCGAATCTTTTGAACTTATAATTAAATGTAGATGGCTCGGCATAATACAAAATGCATGAATGATTAAAATTACGCTTTTCTTGATATCTTTTTAAAGTATTAATAATGATGTGATTATACTCTTTTCTAGTAAACAAATCTATCCAGTAAACTATAGTGCAGGTTACAAAATATATTCCTTCGGGATTATTGAATTTATATTTCTCTGACATGGTTTTGGTTTTATTTTTTGATAAGTGAACATATAAAAACAAATCCTATTTTACAATTCTTATCATTCCTAGAAGGGTGGTGCTAAATGCAAACAGCACGCGTTTTGCAGCGCAACGCGCGCTAGTGGGTTTCATTTTTTTATTACTAAAAATATTATCCAAAACAACACGAATAAAAAAATTACCAGTTTTATTCTTTTCATTCTAATTTCATTCATCTTTTCCGGATAAATCTCTCCCTCCTTGTAGTATCGATTCATTTCTTCGTTGGAAATTTCAGGGTAAGAAAACAAGTCATCAAAAAAATCCTTAATAAAATTTATTATTTTTCTCATTGAGTGAACATATAAAAACAAATCCTATTTTACAATTCTTATCATTCCTAGAAAGGTGGTGCTAAATAGCAAACAGCACGCGTTTTGCTGCGCAACGCGCGCTAGTGGTGATTTTTGGCGAATCCTAATAGATCATTTTAGGAAATCAATAAATTTAAAAATTTATAACCTACCAGTCAACACACAAAAATTATATTATTCCATTATTTCAACTGTGAGACTATAGCCTGAAACAATTCTACTTGACATATTTTTGCAATCGAAACCGCAAACGTTTCCGGAATTATTATTTGCTAATACCTTTTTTAATAGATTTATATTGCTATAATTAGACTTTCAACCAAACAATATACTTTATGAAACGAATTATTGCACAACTATTTAACGGATTATTGCTGATGGCAATAATTGCATCATGTTCAGATGATACAAAGCTGGAAGAACAGCGAAAACACTCTAACAAAAAAGCCACTGACCCATTTTCGGACGTCACACGCACTGATGAGAATATCAATGAAAGAAACCCAGGGCCTGGTGGCGGAATTATCATGCAAGCCTTTTACTGGGATGTACCGGCTGGCGGAACTTGGTATCAAACTATTGAAAGCAAAATTTCTGATTGGGATGCTGCTGGTGTGAGCGCCATTTGGCTCCCTCCTGTTTCCAAAGCTATGAATGGCCCAAATTCCATGGGATATGATCCTTTTGATTACTTTGACTTTGGGGATTATGACCAGCAAGGTTCAGTTGAAACCCGCTTTGGTTCTCGAACAGAACTCGAAAGCTTAATCAATACTGCCCACCAGTATGATATTGAGGTTTATGCAGATATAGTATTGAACCACAATAGTGGTGGTGATTTAGAAGCTAACCCTTTTACTGGTACAGATACTTATACTGATTACAATCCTGCATCCGGTAAGTTTTATAGATCAGCCAGTGACTTCCATCCTAATGCCGTGGTAGGCAGTGATGAAGGTGTATTCGGAGGATTCCCCGATTTAAGTCATTCAACTTCCTATGTGCAAGATTGGCTATGGAACCGAAGTGATGGTGTAGGGAAATACTATAGGGATGAATTAGGTTTCGATGGCTGGAGATTTGACTATGTAAAAGGTTTTGGCGGCTGGGTAGTACGAGAATGGATGAATAATGTGGGAGGTTTTGCCGTAGGTGAATATTGGGATGGAAACGCTCAGCTCCTTCAAGATTGGGTCAACAGCACTAATAGAACCGCTTCTGCTTTCGACTTCGCATGCTACTACAGAATGGATGAAGCTTTTGATGGAAACGATTTAACTAAACTGCAAGGCGATATGCTTTGGAAAAGAGATGCTGCTAAAGCTGTAACATTCGTGACCAATCATGATACGGATGAAATATGGGACAAAATGCATGCTTATGCTTATATTTTCACACATGAAGGCTATCCTACCCTATTCTATCAGGATTATGAAGAATGGTTAGATCAAGATAAGTTGGATAACTTAATGTGGATTCATCGAAATTTGGCCACTGGGGGAACCGATATTTTGTATGCCGATAATGACGAATATGTAGCCAGAAGAAATGGAAACCCTGGCATTGTGGTTTACCTAAATGATTCTAATCAATGGCTGGAAAGATGGGTACCAACAAACTGGGGCAACTCAGTCATCAAAGATTACACAGGAAATTCAAACTGGGAACCCACCACTCAAAATGACCAATGGGTAAAAATCCAATGCCCTCCTAACAGCTATACCGTTTGGTCATTGAAATAACTTTATTTTTAGTCGTCCGAAAGCCACCTACTTCACCGTAGGTGGCTTTTTTTCATTCTAGCTACAAATAAAATTCAGCTAAAGCTGAAATGGATTAACCAGTAGAGTAGGTCGGGGAATCTAGCGGTAAAGGACTTATTGTCACATTTGCAGTCCTAGACTCCCCGACCTACTCTACTGATAAAACTTTGTGTCTTTTGCGGTTAAATTTTCAGCTTTAGCTGAATTCTTTTGTTTTCTTTTGCCTCTTTTCCCGATGAATGCGGGACAGGTTGTGGTTCAAATCATTTCAGCTTTAGCTAAATATTCCTTCGTTATCTTAGTGTAAAACTTAGAGCAACTCCCGACTTTCAGTACGGGACAGGTTATGTGGTTAAAAGAAAACAGCCTTTGGCTGATCTTTTGTTTTCATTTACCTCTTTGTCTTTAAAAAGGTTCTTTATTGATATCAGATTTTAAGCTTAGTCAGTTAACTTTGTAGCATGCCAAAAATAGATTTATCTCAAATCAACTTACCAATAGTCGAAATTCTTCCGGAAGTAGTTCAAAAAATAAAGGAAGAACAGAATCTAATCCTTAATGCAGAAGCTGGAGCAGGGAAAAGCACTATCATTCCCTTAGCTCTTTTGGAAATCCTACAGGAAAAAAAGCAGAAAATTATTATGCTAGAGCCAAGACGCCTGGCAGCTAAATCCATTGCACAAAGGATGTCACAGTTAATAGGTGAAGAAGTGGGCAATACAGTTGGCTACAGGATCCGATTTGAAACTAGAATATCGGAAAACACCAAAATTGAAGTGGTGACAGAAGGAATTCTCAATAAAATGATGGATAGCGACCCTGATTTAAAAGATGTGGCTATTGTCATTTTTGATGAATTTCATGAGCGCAGCATCCATGCAGATGTGGCCTTAGCTTTGGCTCGTTTTACCCAGCAAAATTCAAGACCTGATTTAAAATTGTTAATCATGTCGGCTACTTTAAATCAGGAACTTTTAGCAAAAGCATTGAATGCAAAAGTTGTAGTAAGTAAAGGAAGGCAATTCCCTGTAGATATTGTTTATGCCGGAAATTTAGACCAAAGGTTAATAGCTGAATTGACTGCTGAACAAGTAAAAAAAGCTTTAAAAGAAGATGAAGGTGATGTTTTAGTATTTCTACCCGGGCAAGGAGAGATATTAGCCGTTCAGGATTTACTCAGAAAATCGAAAGTAAAAGCTGAAATTTACCCGCTTTTTGGTCAACTAGCTTGGCACAAACAATGGGCAGCTATTCAACCACATCCGCAAGGAAAAAGAAAGATAGTGTTGGCGACTTCTATTGCAGAAACAAGTCTAACGATTGAAGGCATAAAAGTAGTGATTGACACAGGCTTAAAAAAGAATTCCATTTTTGATCCGAATACTGCTTTAAACAGCTTAAAAACAGAATCAATTTCACAAGATGAAGCCACTCAACGAGCAGGAAGAGCAGGAAGATTAGCAGCAGGTAAATGTTACAGAATGTGGACAGAAGCTGAACAAAACCTAAAGCCAAGCCATCGATTAGCGGAAATCTTACATGCTGATTTAGCAAACCTAAAATTGGATTTGGCTGCTAGAAATATTCATGAAAGCAAAAGACTTTTCTGGCTCACACCTCCCCCATTAGATAAGCTTATTTATGCTGAAAATCTATTAATTCAGTTGGAGGCATTAAACGAAGATAAAAACATCACAGAAATCGGAAAGCAAATGCATCAATTGCCTTGTCATCCGCGATTGGCGCATATGTTGGTAAAATCTACTGAGAATTTATCTTTAGCTATTGATTTAGCATCTCTTTTAGAAGAAAAAGATCCATTATATAAGAAAGCTGGAGCTGACATAAGCGAAAGAATTCAAATGTTAAGAACACTTCGAGGTGAAAACAGGCTAGGAAGAAATTTCAAGAAAATTGAGAAAATAGCGCATTCCTACCGAGCACTTTTCAAAATTAAAGAAGACAATAAAGAAGTTGACCCTTATGCTATTGGCTTTTTATTGGCAATGGCATATCCTGATAGAATTGCCTCCGCAAAAAGAGGAAATAATGCGCAATTTCAATTATCAAATGGAAGTATTGCTGCCATTGGCCATAAAGATGAGTTGGCAGATGAAAGCTGGCTGACCGTTGCCAATATGGATGCGCGAGGCGGAATGGGAAAAATCTTCTTAGCGGCACCTCTGAATCCAAAAGATTTGATGCCGTTGGTGAAAAATCAAAGAAATGTTTCTTGGGATTTTGATGAAGATGAATTTGAGGTCAGCAATGATTTAAGCATAGGCAACATCACTTTAAAAAAAGAAGAATTGGATGATGAACCCAATTCGAAGGAGAAAAGAAAAGCAATCATAAAAGCCATTCAACTTCATTATGATGAAATTTTAAATGTAAATGATGAATTTCTCAATTACTTAGAGGAAATTAAAGAACAAAAAAACGAAACGGAATATTCGGATATCAATTTAGCATTTCTAGGCATCACTGCAGAAAAATGGTTGCCTGAAGGAATAGAAAATGAAGAGAATATTTTCAAAAGTATTCAGGAGTTATCGCTTACAACAATTCTGAAAAGTTTATTGAAGGCTTGATTATTATCAGAATCCACACTCATCAGAGGGTTTTCAAAGTCTAACGTATAACTCGAATCCGACAGCTCAGTGTCTGACACATATCCCAAATCTCTCAACTTTTAGGATTTTGAATACTAACTATTATATATCTTATGATTACTAGCTTTAATTATCATCCTCCTCCTCTTCTTCTTCTTCTTCTTCTTCTTCTTCCTCCTCTTCTTCCACTGGAGGTAGAGGAAAATGAGTGAAAGATTCTCTTAAGCTATCTTCTTCAAAAAATGTACTGATGCTAAAGCTTTTAGGTTTAATATCATCCAATTGAAAATAGGCCGTATCAGTACTTTCCCAAACAAAAACTACGGTATCAATAGGTGTTTCAGCTGTTATGGTAGGCGGCACAAACCAAAAACCTCTTAAAGTATCTGTAGAAATCCCACATGTATCAGCCGGATTTATATACCAAAGCGAATCTTTATCTTTAGTATCAGCAGTAAAATTAAAAATCAATTGCCTAGGAACAGCACATGAATCAAAGGAAACTTGTTCATTAAATAAGAATCGCTCGTCTAAGCTCCATCTTTTAATATCTTGATTGGATAATAACCTTCTTACCTCTGCCCTTCTGAAGTCATCAAAAGTAGGCTCGTCAGGCAGACATGCACTAAGAAAAAATAAAAGTAGTAAAACGTATCCAATATTTTTCATTCCGCAAATATAGTGGTTTAAATATTCGGGATAATAAAAATGAGACAAGAATTAAAAAGATTCACATTACCGCTTACTTCATAAAATTTTAGTCTGATAATTAAGAAATAATTGAATACGATATAATATTTCTAACCATAAATTAAACTATAAGATGAATTAAAGCTATTTATAAGCCTGCATATAATGCTACAATTGTAAGATTAAGATTTAGCAGAAATTAAAAAATTTGGGATTCGTATTCAATAACGACTCAATCTATAATTATTTAGGTTTTTATTTAGATATTTATTAGCTTACTTTCGATAAACTAAATGTATTATTCGATTAACTATAGTATTTTTCACACCAATTAATATTTGTAAATTTGTATAATGTTAAAATCGAATGGCTATATAAAATATTTTTTAGTAATAGGAATCGTCACGTTTTCGATTCTATTCTTTCATAATGATAGCTATGCTCAATGCGCTAATATAAGTGGACAAGCAAGTGGAGTGAGTCCTGGAGTCGGTTGTTCACCTCATTTAGTTAATTTCACAACTGATTATGACGTCATAAATTTAACTGCAGCCGATATTGCCTATGAAGTTGATTGGGGTGATGGAAATACTGATGTATATGTACTTGGTTCAGATGCTGAAATCACAACAAGTGTTGTAAATGCAAGTACCACCAAAATTAGTTTAGCTGCAAATCACACTTTTGTCTCAGGAACAATGTGTAGATACGAAATCACAGCAAACTTAAGATTCGATGGAACTTCATGTACTGAACAACAACTACAACCTGTGGTTGTTTGGGATAATGATAATGTTAATGGTGGTACAGTGGCTATGGATCCAGATGAATACGAAGTTTGTGCTGGGTCTGAAGTTACAGTAAATTTTACGGATATAACTGACTTTAATTGTACTCCTCCTGATTACATGGATTCCAATCCAAACTTTTTTGCTAGAACATACGCATTTGAATATGGTACTTTTAATAGCATCGCCAACATTGAGGTTGATGGTGCGGTTAGAACCTATCCTTATTATGATGGTGTAGTTTTCACAACACCTGACGGTGATTTAGATAATGATGGTCAGCTAACTTACGATATTTTTGTACCAGGATCAGCCAATGTAACGGAACAATTTGAAGTTACACTCTATTACTGGAATTTTTGTAATCCTTTTAATGGAAATCCAGCCGCACCAAATTTTGGAGACGCACAAACCGCAACGGCTTTAATTACGATTGTACCACCCCCTGAACCTGAACCACAAGTCTTTGATGCAAATGAAGATTTTGCTACTGAATCTGGAAACAATAGCTTTTGGTATGACAACACACAACCAACACAAACATTTTGTGCTGATCAAATAATACATTTTAGACAAGATCCTTCTGCAAATCCAGGTACGGATTATGCTTGGGATTTTGATTGGGACGGTACAATAGCAGGTTTTGATTCTACAGCAAACGGAGCAAGTACTAGCTTTTCATATGATGCTTTAACATATGCAGGTCAAACAGTAGAAATTGGTCTAAAAATTTCTCGAGGAGATGTTGGAACGCCTTGTATTTTTTATGAAAGCATTGAAATCGAAATTGAAGAAGGTCCACAAGCAAGTTTCACATTAGATGAAAATGATGGATGTGAAGAAGTTACCTTTAATACTACCAACACTTCAAATGATGCAACCGATTATGAATGGTCAATAACTCAAATCTCTGGACCTGCAGGAACTATAGAGGATATTACTGCTCAAGAAAATAGTGTTAATTTATCAAACGTTACTATAACAGGTCCTGGAACTTATGAAGTAGAACTTTTAGCTACTTCTACCCTTGTTACCTCTTGTCCAAATTCAACTACCAGAACAATTACAATTTATGATAATCCAGCAGCAGACTTCACTGCAGATGATGTTTGTTTTGGAGATGATTTGATATTTGAAGATCTCTCAAATATCACAACAGTTGTAAATAGTGACAATATTGACAATTGGGAATTTGTATTTGATTTTAACAATACTGATTACACCACAGATCCTGAAGGAACTTTTAATGCTCAAACTATTACAACATTAGCATCTGGAGATTTTACTGGTAACGAATATGCTCACACTTATCCTGCTGCTGGCACTTATAATGTAGCATTGAGAGTTATAACAGCAAATGGTTGCGTTTCTGCAGTTGATACAGCTTCGGTTGTGGTGAAAAATAATCCTATTTCAAATTTTGAATTTGCCGATAACGGAATTGACTATACTCAAGATTTGTGTCCAGGTACTCCTATAGAAATAAAAAACACTTCCCCAGCAGGACAAACAGACCCTGCTGTTGACCAATATTATCTTGAAATAATTTCAGAAGATGGAGCTAATGATGGCTTTTTTCCAACTTTCCCTGCCGCTTTTGTTTTACCTGGCGATTCTGCAATAATAAATCCTAATCCAGGTGATTTGCCAAATCCAAATTCAAGTGCTGAATATACTTATGAATTTTATATCATTGCAGAAGGTGACAATAATTGTGACACAAGAGAAGGTCCTATTTCTATTACTTTACTACCTGCACAAGCTGCTGAATTTGACATATTTGAAAACGATCCTGGCCCTCCCCCTGGAACCGCTGCCGATCCTTATGATAATTTAGAAGTTTATTGTTCGCCTTATGAATTTTACTTTAGGACGGATGGTAACACTCAAACTTTTAATGCTGATGAGTATATTTGGACAATTACAGATGGCGTTGGTGATACCCTAACAGAAACTACAATTAATACTGCTACTAATCCCACACCAGAACGATTTAATTTCAACTTTGAAAATATTTATCCATCTGTAAGTCAGGAAGTATTTACTATTAATCTGCAAGTGATAACAGACGATTATTGTGTGACAGATAGAAATGAAACGGTAAGATTATTTCCAAAACCTACTGGTGACTTTGTTGTTCAAAATTCAGTTATCACCTGTGATTCCGTATCCTATACTTTCAAAGCAGTTCAAGAAAATATTGATTACTTTTGGTCTTTAACTGCCTCGGATCCTACTAAAATAAGAACTGCAGTTGCAGATGATGTAAATGCAGAGTTTAGAGTATCTTTTGATCGCCCTAGTAGTGCTGAACCTGATTTAGACTTCACAGTAGAATTATATACTGAAAACCTGGTTTTATGTCAAAGTGAAACTAAAGATATGGATTTGACTATTCCAAAGGCTGAAATTGTCAATGTTGATATTGACTTCACGCCAACAGATGATGAGGCTTGTTTACCCTCTATTTATGACCTGCAAAATACAACTGCTTCTTCTCCACCTACTGGCACTGAGTGGGAATTTGAAATATATAAGTATAATACAGCAACTACTGTTTACGATTTAGTTGAAACCTTAAAAGGAGAAGATCAGCCAGTTGGAAATAAAGATTTCAACACAGCAATTCCTTATGAATTCACCGAAAGAGGTTCTTATAGAATTGATTTGGTTGCGAATTTAGTAAGCAATTGTAGAATCGGCTTATCAACTCCTGTTGATATAGATATATTTGAGACGCCTGAACCTAATTTCAGAACCAATATTACAAAAGGCTGTTCACCTCTTGATGTTACGCTAATTGAAAATTCATTAATCACTTCTGGCGATCCATTTGATTTATCTATAGAAGTCTATGATCCAGTAAATAACATTGTGACCCAAACCATTGCTGCTACATCTGGAACTGGAGGACAATTAAATAACGTTCTACTAGATCCATTAATCAATACAACCACAGACTCTATAGACTACGAAATCACATTAACAGCTACAGCAAACAATAGTCTAAATTGTTCATTGGATTCCACTGTAATAGTACGTGTATACCAAGAACCTGAAATTGATTTTGCAGTTACTTCTACAAATCCTGCTTGTCAGAAAGATTATGAATTTACTTTTGATATTTCCTCTATTAATGTACCTGCAGGAACAGACTTGATTTGGAATTGGGGTGATGGGGATCCAGTATTTGTTACTGATGAAACTGTCACTACGGTAAGCCATGAATACAGCAATAGAGCAAGCTTCTTTGGCAATGATACTTATACCGTTACTTTGACGGCTGAAACACCTAATAATTGCAGTTTTAGCATAACAGAAACAATAAATTTATATCCAAGATTACAAGCACAGTTCAATGCAAGTACCGAACAAGGATGTGACCCTTTAAATGTTACATTTACCAGCGCTTCATTAGGTACAAATATTGCCGGTGGACATGAATACTACAGAAGACTTCAAGGCGATGTCATATGGAATCCAATTGATTCAGTTTCAAATACTGGGACAGTTTCAGAATATCTTGAAAATAATACTAACAATATTGAGACATGGGAAATACTTTATATTGTACAAGGAGAAGGCGGTTGTAGAGATACTGCAAACATTAAAGAAATCACAGTAAATCCATCTCCAGATTTTCAAGTAAATGTGATTAATAGCCCTTTATGCCAAACAGATGAAAATGGAGATTATGAATTTGAATTTGAACTTGATAATGTAGATGTTCCCGCTGGTACTGAGTTTACTTGGAATTGGGGAGATGGCTCTACTCCACTAACTACTAATTCTGATGCAAATCAAACTCACATTTTTAATAACAGGTTAAGTTATTTTGGTACGGATAATTATACAGTTACTGTATCAGCTGAATCAGCAGATGGTTGTATCATTAATGAAATGGTAAATATTCAACTGCATCCTCAAATTGAGGCTATTTTCTTTCAGAATTTAGATGAAGGTTGTGCACCATTAACGGTCAATTTTACGAGTTCCTCAAGAGGTACTGGTTTAATCAATAATTATGTTTATCAATTCAGAGAACAAGGTGAAACTACATGGAATACAATTTCAGGCACATCACCAAATGGTGTTGGAAGCTTTGAATTTCAAAACACTACTGGAAGCAACCTAATTTATGAAGTTAGACATTTAGTAACATCTGACTTAGGCAATTGTGAAGATATTTCTGAAATTCAAGAAATAACTGTATTTCCGGAATTTAATTCCCCAACAGTTACAGGACCTTCAGAGGTATGTACATTTGAGCAAAATGTACAATATTCCGTTCCTGATGTCCCTAGTTCAAATTTTAATTGGTCATTACCTCAAGGGGCCTTCATTGTGAACCAAAATACAAATGGGAGTGAAATTGAAGTGAATTTCAGTTCATTTAGTGGTGTTATGGAAGTAACTGAAGAGAATGCAAATGGATGCTTTGGAAATCCTAACAGTATCCCTGTCACTGTTCTTCCAGGACCGACAGTTAGTTTAAGTCTTAATGGCCCCAATACTATTTGCCCTGGTGATACCACAAGTTTACAATTCGACCTTTCAGGGCCAGGAAATCAAGGCTTTGATGTAATTTATAGTAATGGACAGCAAACTGATACACTTGAAAATATTCAAAATGGTCATATTGAAACAATTACTCCAACACAATCAAGTAACTATTTTGTATTAAACGTAATTGATAGGCAATATCCAGCGTGTTCGGCTTCAAGCGTAACTGGTTCTGCATTTGTTAATGTAAATTTTGCACCTTCTGCCTCTTTATCTGGAAGTACAACAATATGTGAAGATGGAAGTACAAATTTATTCATTAATTTAACTGGAGCTGGCCCTTGGGATTTAACCTATACTGATGGAAACAGCAACTTCTTAATTGAAAACATCACATCTCCCGTTTATCAATTGGAGGTTAGTCCTTCAATAAATACGACTTATGAATTAGTATCCGTTACTGACAGTAATAACCCTGTTTGTTCCGGAGCCGTTTCTGGTATAGCTACCGTTGAAATCAATACTAAGCCTACTGCTGAAATCTCTGGAGATTATAATAATGTTTGTGCGAATGAATTCGTTTCTCTTGATGTTGAATTAACCGGCTATGAACCGTGGACAATCCGTTACACTGATGGCACCAATATTTTCACTGTTCCTAATATTACAGCAAATGATAATTTCGACCCAGAAAACGATACTTATAATCATTCCTTTGATGTATTCCCTCCTACTGGCACCACAGAATACACTTTAGTAGATGTAAGAGATTCAAATTCTCCAAATTGTTTAGGAGATATTTCAGGTAGAGCTACAGTGAATGTATTTGATAGACCAACGGTTGAAATCGAAGGAAATAACACCATTTGCTCTGGAGAAAGCAGTCCACTAACTTTTAATTTCACAGGTGATGGACCATTTAATGCTTTAGTAACCGCCAATCAGGATACGTTAGAATATACCAACCTTCAAAATGGGCAGTCAGTAACACTCAGTCCAGAAAACTCTACAGTTTATAGAGTAATTGAATTAGTAGATAGTAGAGGCTGTTTAGGAAACAGTTTAGGTGGGCCAGTTAGTATAAATGTAAATCAACTTCCAACTTCTGAAATTTCTGGTGATGACGTTACCTGTTATGGAGAAGAAACGGAATTAATCTTTGATCAAAGCGGAGTGGGTCCTTGGACTATTACCTATTCAGATGGAAGTCAGAATTTCAGTTTCACTACTTCATTTAACAGACATTTTGAACCAGTATTTCCTACTACAACAACTACGTACACATTAGTCTCAGTTGTAGACAGCAATTCACCAGAAAGCTGTATAGGATCAGTAAGTGGTAGTGCTCTAAAAGAAGTATTCCCTGAATTGGAAGCTAATTTTGAAGCCACGCCTCAAGACATGATTTTACCTGAAAGTACGGTTTCTATTACAAACAACACAACTAACAAAAATGAATGGGAATATGAATGGGACTTCGGTGATGGAACAATTTCAACTGAAACAGATCCTGCTCCTCATGAATATGGAACTTTCGGCACTTTTGTAATCAGAATGACCGCTACCAATGGTCAGTGTACAGATACTTATCAAACCACCATAACCATAGGTGCGATCCCTCCTATCGTTGATTTTGATGCTACTCCTAAAGAAGGTTGTTTGCCATTAGTGGTGGAATTTGAAAACCTAACTCAATTTGCAGATCCATCCACCTATCAGTGGGAATTTGGAGATGGACAAAGAGTTGCAGCCGTTGAAAACCCTACCCATGTTTATCGTAATCCAGGTACTTATTCTGTTAGGTTATCAGCCACGAATATCACAGGACAACGAACTGAAATGTTTAAGGAAGAATTTATAGTGGTAAATGCAACACCCACTGCCTCTTTTACTATACCTGATGAATATAGACAAGTGTTTACTGGAGAAGAGGTTAGATTTGTCAATTTAAGTGAAGGAGCAGATGAATTTATCTGGAAATTCGGAGATGGTAATGAATCTTTTGAGGAAGAACCAATTCATGCTTATCCTGACAGTGGAATTTATGATATTACTTTAATCGCCATAAACAGTGAAACGGGTTGTACTGATTCCATGACCTTAAGCTCTCAGGTGCAAGTAATTTTAGGTGGAGCATCAGATGTACCAAATGCCTTTACGCCAAGTAGAGCAGGCCCAGGTACTGCAAGTTCAAATCCATTACAAAATGATTTCTTCTTACCTAAAGTGGAAGGAGTCTCTCAATTTAACATGAAAATATATAACAGATGGGGAGAATTATTATTTGAATCCAACGATAGAACTGTGGGATGGGATGGATATTATAACGGTGTACTGATGCCACAAGGCGTTTACGTATATCGATTAGAGTTGGTATTTGAAAATGGGCGTAGAGAAACAAAGGTGGGAGATATTACGCTCATCAGATAGGGTTTTAGATATCCATAAAGTATATATTTTGTACGGTAGAACAAGGATATGAATGAATATAGATCAAATAAAAAATTTACATAGAATATTAATTGTTAGTTTAGTTTGCTGTTTTTCTTTTTTTGGAAATCAAAGCAAAGCACAAGACTTTCAATTTTCTCAGTACCATGAATCTCCATTGTACCTTAATCCTGCTTTTACGGGTTTAGGAAAAATGCATAGAGTAACACTTAATTCAAGAATTCAGTGGCCAAGTTTACCTAAAGCTTATGTAACCAATGCCTTAGCGTATGATTACAACCTTGACTACCTAAGCAGTGGATTCGGTTTAATGTTAACTAGAGATGTGGCAGGTTCTGGTAATTTAGGTAATACAAACGCAAGCTTTTTATATTCCTATAGAGTTGCATTAGGTAAAAAATTGGTGTTGAGTACAGGTATGCAATTTGCCTATAATTTCACAGGATTAAACCAAAATGGACTTACTTTAGGTGATCAATTATTAGACAATCGAGGAGTTTCATTTGATAATGAATTATCTAACATTCAAAATATTCAGTATTTTGATTTCTCAGGTGGCATGTTGCTGTACAGCCAACAGCTTTGGGGAGGTTTTGCTGTTCATCATTTAACACAACCAGAAATGTCGCTAATTGGTGATTCAAACCCATTGAACATGAAAATTAGCATCCATGGAGGAATAAGAATCCCATTATATAGGGGTCCTAAAAAAATGGATAATATTTCTAGTATTGCCCCTTCCTTTGTTTACAAAAAGCAAGGCATTAACGATCAATTAGATATCGGTTTCAATTGGCATTATGATCCTATTTCAGCAGGTTTATGGTATAGAGGTGTTCCATTTAAAAGAACTGACCCAAATGCGGGTTTATATGATAGAGATGCCTTAATTTTTAAATTCGGTCTGATTTTCCCTGATTTTCAAGCCGGATATAGCTATGATTTCACAATTTCGGAATTTGGAGGAGCATCAGGTGGTGCACACGAAATATCAATAATTTTTGATTTTGAGGCTAAAATCAGAAAGAAAAGAAAGAAAGAATTTATTCCCTGCCCTACCTTCTAATCTTGGTTCCTTTTATTTAAAGCTCTTCTCATCATATAGCGCTCTACTAAAACATCAATTGGTTTTAATAAAACTGCAATACCTAATTTAAATATAAACCCAATTGAGGTATTCCCTACACGTTCTTCAACAATAGGTTCAAGTACTCCTTCCGAGATAATGAATAATATAATGGCTATCAATAGTACAATAGAGGATGCTTTTCTACCTACTTTAGCCTTCACTAATTGATCTATGGTATCTTGAAGTAATTGATTATTAACTTTCAGATCATCATTTATTTTATTGATTTCATCTGATTGTTTCTTCAGCTTTTCATTAGCTTCATTGAGTTTAGCATGAAGTCGATCGCTTACGGAAGTGAGGAGTTTAGCTTCTCCTATTAAGCGATCATATTTATCACACAATAATTTATAATTCTCCTTTACCTTATCAGCCGGAATATTATCATCCTCTGCCAAAACACGCACCTCATTCAAGAAGTCAATTTCTGCCTGAAATACATCGGACTGGGTAAAGTTTTTTGCCATACAGTATTAATCCTCTTTAATTTCTTTCATTTTAAATGGGATTTTAATTATTTCTTTAAAATCCTCGCCTGACTCTTCCATATCTTCGTCTTCTTCATCAAAGTACCATTCAATGGTCACCTTATTTCCGCTATCATGAATTTTTTCAAGCTTTCTGAAAATTTCGACTAAACATTTTGAAGAGCTCGTATTAAAGTACTCTAATTTAATTTCAAAAATAGTAGATTCTAAAGGATTATGAACATATTTATCTAACCAATCGAGCAATGGCTTATAAAACTCGATAGAATTCTCCGGGATTGATCTTCCGGATATCAAAAAGGTATCTGCATCCGGATTAAAATCAAGTTTAGGTGTCTTAGGTGTCGCCTCTAAGTAATAAGCATCCATAGTGTTTTTTCTTAATGTTTTATATTCACTTGCAAACTGAAATAAGCATATTCATCATTTATGGGTTTAAATCCGAATTGTAATGGTTGCCCGGATTTCCTAACCATATCCATTATTCCAAGGCCAGCTCTTCCTGTTTCAGAAAAAACCCCCTCATCTAACTTACTTCTATACTTAGCTCTAAGTTCATCATTCGTAAGTTGGTTGATTTCTTCAATACGTTTTTTAAGGTGGTCTGTGTTTTTTTGTTTTATAAAGTTACCTGAAATAACTTCATAAGTAGACATATTTTTCACTACCATAATCATTATTTCCTGAAATGATTCTGTTGAATTCTTCATTTCTTCTTGATTATGATAAATATTTTGTAGCACCTCTACCAAAATATTAAAAACCTTCTTTTTTATACGCGAATTATATTCAACCATTGCTAATTTATTCTCAGCTAAGGCAATTAAATTATTGGTTAAGCTATCAGTTATCATACCCTGATAGGCCAACAATAATTCTTCGCTTTCTTTAAGATTTTTAAATCTATTTAAGGTATCTAACATTTTTACCAATTCGGAAATAATGAATTATGTATAATCATCCGACAAATTACAATTATTATTTGAAAAAATATAATAATAAAATGATATAATAGATTTATCAATGTACGTTCCCTGTCAATTTTCTAATTAATGGCGTAAATATTAATGCTAAGATACCTGCGCCAACAATAAATATAGTAATGAATTGGAAAATATCAGGCAACAAACTTGGATCCTCTGCAATAGCATTTTGATCAAACTGACCAGCAACTAATCCTGCAATCAAATTACCAAAAGCTACAGACATAAACCATGCTCCCATCATTTGTCCAACTAATCGCTTTGGGGCTAATTTTGTAACAGCACTTAAGCCAACAGGACTTAAAAATAACTCACCAGTTGTATGCAAGAAATAGGTTATTAATAACCACGTTGGTAAAACAGTTTCATTAGACATTAATAAATAAGCTGCTAAAATCATTGTAGCAAATCCTAAACCCAAGAAAATAAGTCCGAACGCAAATTTCAATGGAATGCTTGGATTAAGATTTCTTTTCGCTAGTTGAATCCAAAGCCATCCAAAAACAGGTGATAATATGATAATGAACATTGGATTAACACTTTGAAGAAAAGAAGCTGGCATTTCCCATCCTCCGATCATACGGTCTGTATATCTTTCTGCAAATAAATTTAAAGATGATCCGGCTTGTTCAAATCCTGACCAAAATACAGCTGAAAAAAGCAATAAAATTGCAATAGCCCATATCTTTTTCTTTTCCTCTTTATTTAATCCACCAAATACAAAAATTGTAACGAAAAACAACACCAAAGTAGCAGCAACTACATATGATGCTACATTTGCTACACTTACAACATTAATATTGATATATCCTAATGTAGTTAATAAAACAAGTAATATTAATGCACCTAAAAATGCAAATATTCCTAATTTCACTCTCTTTCTGAACGTTATTTGCTTTTCATTAGATGGGTCAAATCCTTCAGGCTCAGCACCTATAGAACCCAATTGTTTTGAAGATGCTCTGTATTGAATCACTCCCAAAAGCATTCCGAATCCAGCCGCTGCAAAACCAAAATGCCAATTAATACTTTCCCCTAAATAACCTGTTATTAATGGAGCAATTACAGCACCCAAATTAATCCCCATATAAAAAATAGAAAAACCGGCATCACGTCTGGCCGGTTCGTTATCTTTATAAAGTCCTCCTACTATACTACTAATATTGGGTTTTAATAAACCAGTACCAATGACTATTAATATTAAACCAATAAAAAAGAATTCCTGTGTTGGGATTGCCATTGCAAAATGCCCGCAAGCGATGATGATACCACCATACCAAACAGCTTTTTGCAATCCAAAAAACCGATCTGCTAACCAGCCTCCTGGTAAGGCCAGTAAATAAACAAACATAGTATATAAACCATAAATTGCTGTTGCAGATTTATCATCTAACCCTAAACCACCTGTTTCAATGGATGCAACCATGAATAGAACCAAAAGGGCTCGCATTCCATAGTAACTAAAGCGCTCCCAAAATTCGGTAAAGAACAAGGTTGCCAATCCTCTTGGATGACCAAAAAAAGTTTTTTCGGAATTCATATTATCTATAAGTTAACTTATTTTAAAAAATGAAATGCTAAATCTAATACGGGCATTTCATTAAAACAAATCATTAGTGGAAATCAGGCTTATTTTAAGTAGAAAGTGTATTTTATACACTATCTAAACATTTGTAAATGATTAAAAAATTACTTTTTAAGCAAAGTAAATTCTTTAACTTTGCCAACCAAACCAAGTTATATCTAGCGAAAATATAAAAATATGAAGGAATTTGGATTAAAATCCGCTAAATCCGGTTTAGAAAGCCTGGGTTTAAAAAATGTAGCTGAGGCTTACTGGAACCTCAGTCCTGCTGAATTGACTGAGCATGCTTTGGCCAACAAAGAAGGAGTTCTTACTGACACAGGTGCATTGATGTGCGATACGGGTAAGTTTACTGGTCGTTCTCCTAAGGATAAATTCATCGTTAAGGATGACAGAACAAAAGATACTGTTTGGTGGGGTGATATTAACATTCCTTTCAGCGAAGAAAAATTTGATGCCCTTCACCAGAAAATGCTCAAATTCCTAGAAAATAAAAGAGTGTATGTAAGAGATGCTTACGCTGGTGCTGACAAAACTTACAGATTAAATTTAAGAGTAGTTAATACGCAAGCATGGCATAATTTATTTTGCTATAACATGTTCTTAAGACCAGAGAATTATAAACTGGAAACTTTTGAACCTACGTTTACGATCATCAATGCTCCAGAATTTGAAGCTGACCCTGAAGTAGATGGAACTCGTCAGAAAAACTTTGCCATCATCAATTTTTCTAAAAATATAATTTTAATTGGTGGTACAGGTTATGCTGGAGAAATGAAAAAAGGAATTTTCTCTGTGTTAAATTATACTTTACCAACTGACCACAAAGTATTATCTATGCACTGCTCAGCTAATATGAGCGAGAAAGCGGATGGTGATACTGCTATTTTCTTCGGTTTATCTGGTACAGGAAAAACCACTTTATCAGCAGATGAAAACAGAGGTTTGATTGGTGATGATGAACATGGTTGGACTGAGAATGGCGTTTTCAACTTTGAAGGTGGTTGCTATGCTAAAACCATTGATTTAACTGAAGAGAAAGAGCCGCAAATTTTCAAAGCAATAAAATTTGGTGCAATAGTAGAAAATACTCGTTTTATCCCTGGAACAAGAACTGTGGATTATGAAAACACAGAAGTTACTCAAAATACTAGAACGGCCTACCCTATTCATCATATAGATAATGCTGTTTCACCTTCTATTGGTGGAATTCCTAAAAATATTTTCTTTTTGACTTGTGATGCCTATGGAGTTCTACCTCCAATATCAAAGCTATCAAAAGGTCAGGCAATGTATCATTTCATATCTGGTTATACTGCAAAAGTAGCAGGAACTGAGGCTGGAGTTACTGAGCCGCAAACTGTTTTCAGTGCATGTTTCGGAGCTCCTTTCCTTCCATTACACCCAACACAATATGCAGAAATGCTAGGAAAGAAAATGGACGAACAGAAAGTTACAGTTTGGTTAATCAATACTGGTTGGTCAGGTGGTCCTTATGGCGTTGGTTCAAGAATGAAATTGAAATACACAAGAGCTATGATCACAGCTGCCTTAAATGGTGGTTTAGATGAAGTAGGATATAGAAATCACTCTATCTTTGGTTGTGCTATTCCTGCAACATGTCCAGATGTTCCTTCTGAAGTATTAAGCCCAAGAGAAACTTGGAAAAATGACAAGGGATATTATGAAATGGCTAATAAATTAGCTGGTGAATTTAATGCAAACTTCAAGAAGTTTGAAGATTTCGCTAATGATGAGATTATGGACGGAGCACCTAAGCCCAACCTTTCAAAGGTTTAAAAACAGCTTTTTCAGTTAAGTTAAATATATACTGCCATGGGATTTAGTTCTCATGGCAGTTTTTTTTTGTGGATCTCTGTCCAGTGTCTGATGGTTCTAACCGCCTGACGCATAACCAGACCGATCAAACGCACATCTCATCAATCTCCCATAATCCTTTATAAAACACTATTTTTTCCTTTAAACTTTTTATATTGCTATCTAAATGAATTGAGTTTTATGGAGCAATATGACTTAGTAATTATTGGAGCTGGACCATCAGGATATGCTGCTGCCATGCGGGCAGTAGATTTGAAGAAGAAAACATTATTAATTGAAAAAAGTGTATTAGGTGGTGCTGGTATTACTAATGGTGCTTTATCATCCAAAACACTATGGGAGCTTTCCAGAGATATGTTAGCTTTCCGCAAAAATTTAGATCGCTATCATATGCAGTCTCCAAAAGCTGTATGGAAAGAGATTCAATTGGAAGTTCAAAATGCAGTTGAAGAGAGAGTAGATTTACTGAAAAGTCACCTACATGAACTTCAAAAAAACTTAAAATACTCTCCCTATATTGATTTTATAGCTGGTGAAGCATCCATTGTCAGTGAACATATAGTAGAAATTGAAACTTCAAATGAAAGATTAGCATTTGAAACCGAAAATATCATTATTGCCACAGGCAGTAGACCTCGTTATTTACCCAATATCCCTATTGATGAAAAGCATATACTCACAAGTGATGGCATTGAACAAATGGATGATTTCCCAAAAAGCATGGTCATTGTGGGTGCTGGAGTCATCGGTTGTGAATATGCCACTATTTTCTCGGGTTTTGGACAAACCAAAGTCTATTTGATTGATAAAGGGGATAGTATTCTTCCATTTGAAGATCCAGATGTTGTAGCCGTAATAGAAAAGAATCTGGAAGCACAAGGCGTTCATATTCACAGAAGTTCTTCCTTAACTCACATGGAAAGAAAAAATGGAAAAGTGGTTTACAAATTAGATTTTTCAGATGGGCATCAAGAAACATTCGAAGTGGATAAGGCTTTAGTATCTGTCGGTAGAGTGCCTAATTATGAAAATTTATGGAAAGAAGCTGTTCCTATTAAAATGGGACAAAGAGGTGTGGAAGACAATGACACTAAAACATCAGTCAAAAATATTTATGCAGTAGGAGATATTACTGCTGATATAAATTTGGTGAATGTCGGGGAACTCGAAGGCAGATATGCAGTTGAAAAAATATTTGGCACTCCAGTGAAGAAGCTAGTATATGAAAACATCAGTACTATCATGTTTTTGAACCCTGAAGTTGCCGGTGTTGGCTACAATGAAAAAACTGCTCAAGAAAAAGGTTTAAATTATAAAGTAGTTACAACTGATTATTCCACTATTGCAAGGGCTGTGGCCAAAAGAAACACACAAGGGTTTATTAAATTATTGGTGACTGATGATGAGGAAATGAAAATATTAGGCATGAGGGTGGTTGGCGAACAAGCATCGGCTGCCATTCAAGCTGTGGCATTGCTCATAAATATGAATAAAGGAATTGAAGAATTAGCAGAATGCGTGCACCCGCACCCTAGCATTACGGAAGGAATTCAAGAATCTGTGCGTGCACTTTTGAATAAATCTATTTTAAAATCAGGTTTGTTAAAAGATAAAGTGAATTGCTATTGCTACAATTGCGAGAAGAATGAAAGAGCAATGATTTAAATATGATAAGCGGTTTAACAAAACATATGGAATACTGTTTTTAAAAGAAAAACTTATGAAAAATCTACTAATAATTGTGTTTTCCTTGGTATGCCACAACATATTTTCTCAGGATCTAATCAGCACTAATCAAGGTGATATTAAAATCCATCCAATTCTTCATGGAACTTTGGCATTAGAATATGAAGGACTTACAATTTATGTTGACCCCTATGGAGGAGTAGATAAATTTAAAGGATTGAAAGATGCTGATTTAATTTTAATTACAGACATACATGGTGACCATTTGAATAAAGAAACCCTCAAAGACTTAAACACTTCCAATTCTCATTTTATCGTACCAGAAGCAGTTGCCCAACAGATGGAAGGAATAGGTAATGCAGAAATTGAAATTTTGAATAATGATAACAGCACCTCATTTAACGGAATTAATATTACAGCCATACCTATGTATAATTTACCCGAAAGTGAAGATTCCAGACATCCTAAAGGCAGAGGAAATGGTTATTTACTGAATATTGCAGACAAGGTAATTTACATCTCAGGTGATACCGAGGATATTCCTGAGATGCGAGCGTTAAAAAATATTGATTTGGCTTTTGTATGTATGAATATACCTTATACCATGTCAGTTGAACAAGCATCTGATGCTGTTTTAGATTTCAACCCTTCTATAGTTTATCCATTTCATTTTAGAGGTCAAGGAGGCTTAGCCGATGTTGAGAAATTCAAATCTTTAGTGAAGAAAGAAAATAAAGATATTGAAGTACGACTAAGAAATTGGTACTCTGAAGATTAATTTTAATCTGTGTATTTACTCAATTCATCTATTTTAGTTATAGAAATTCAGTATTAAACTGTATTTAATTGCTATGATAATTTTATTAGGATAAATTGAAGCTCATTAGCTTAAATGTTAAATTAAATGCGAGAACTAATATTAGTTATTTTTTTAATTGCTAGTTCGCTCTCTTTACTTGGTAATGAGAAAACAGATAGTCTACAAAATGTTTTAAACCAAAAGATTGAGGACAGTACTCGCGTTAAAGTTTATAAAGAATTACTCTATTATTTTAGTACTTCAGAACCTTCACAAGCCATATTTTACGGACATCAAGGATTAGAACTTGCAAGAAAGATAAATGACGATTATTCAGAAATTCAGCTTCTAAACAACCTTGGAATTGCATATTATGGTTTAGGTGTTTATGAAAAAACCTTAGAATATTTCCTTCTAGTTCTTGAATTGGAAAAAGAATTAAATAATCCCCAATCGCTATCAAGGGCAATGAATAACGTAGGTATTATTTATGAAGAGATAGATAGATTAGATAAATCCGCTTATTATTATGAGGAGTCAATAAAAATTAAAAAGTCCTATAATGATTCATTAGGTATTTCTAACACGATGAGTAATTTGGGTTTGCTCTATATGAAAAGAGATATACCTGAAAAGGCGATAGATTATTTCCGACAATGCTACAAAATTGACAAACAATTAAATCATGAAGTTGGAATTTATAATTCCTTACATAATATTGGTATTTATCACAAAGATTTTGGCGATAAAGACTCAGCTATTTACTATCTAGAAAAAGCGCTATTAGCCGTCCCAAAAGGAGAAAATCATTATGATAAAACCTATATCATTAAGAGCTTAGCAGAGAGTTATCTAATAGATAAGGATTATAGTAATGCACAAAGTTATTTTAATAAAGCCATTCAATCAGCCCAAGAAGTTGAAGCATTAGATGTTCTAAAAGATTCTTATAAAGGCTTATCAAAAATATATGAACATAATAAGCAATTTGAAAAATCATTATCTGCTTACAAAAAATATAAATCATTGAACGATTCTATTTTCAATCAAGATTTCAATAATGAAGTCGCTCAATTAGAAAAGAATTTTGAAATTCAATCGAAGGAAAAGGAAATTCAGCTATTAACGAATGAAGCAGAAATCACCAATTTGCAGTTGATCAGAAGAAAAAACTCCAATTACTTCCTTACAGCCTTAGGATTATTGCTTGCTGTTTTGGCCTTTATTAGCTACAACAGATACCAAATCAAGAATAAATCGCATAAAATGCTTCAGCAAAAAAATGATGAAATAAATCTACAAAGATCGGAATTAAAGGAAAATAGAGATGAAATAGAAGCTCAAAGAGACAGTATTTTAGAACAAAAACATGCTCTAGAAGAAGCTAGCTCAGAGATCATGAAAAGTATTTGGTATGCTCAACATATTCAAAGAGCTATATTGCCTGATTTGAAGGAAATAAAATCTGTTTTTCATGAGTTTTTTATGCTTTACATCCCTAAATCCATTGTAAGTGGAGATTTCTATTGGTTTACTCGTAAAAAGGATAAAATATTCTTTGCGTTCGCTGATTGCACAGGTCATGGTATTCCTGGTGCCTTTATGACTGTTATGGCCAATGATCTACTTAATAGCATTATCATACAGCAAGATGAAAATGATTGTGCTAAAATCATTAAACTTTTAGATGAGGCAGTTTTAAATAGTCTACAATACAAGGAAAATTCCTCTAGTGATGGTTTAGACATTGCACTTCTTTGTTTTGACATAAAGAAGCATAAGCTTACTTTCTCAGGTGCCAGCATGGATATTATAGTCTATCAAAACAGTGAGTGGAAGAATTTTAGAGGGGAAAGATTTTCTATTGGAGGGTTTACAGAAGCGGAACTTAAACAACCGAAAAATATTTCATTAGACTTAAAGGAAGATACCCAGGTTTATATGTATTCAGATGGTTATGTTGACCAATTTGGTGGAACTAAAGATAAAAAGTTTATGCGTAAAAGACTCAGAAGTCTTTTGGATGAAATTAAGCTTTTACCACTGTCCCAACAGAAACTGAAGTTAGAAAAAGCAGTATTGGATTGGAAAGGCGATCAAGAACAAACCGATGATATTACTTTTGCAGGGATAAGGTTTTAAAATGAAGGTAGCCAAAAGCTTTTTATAAACCACATAACTTGTCCCGTGCTGAAAGTCGGGAGTGATGCAAAGAATTTCACTAAGGTCTCAAAGAAACAATTACCCATCCTTATTGAAAAGCTTTTTAATCCGCTTAAAAATTCCTTTCTTTTCCTTTCCATCTTCATCAAAATCTTTACTTTTCTCTTTATCAGGATTAGTAAATAATTTCTTAAAGAATCCATCTTCTTTAATTGGAGGACAATCCATTAACCTTTGGGCTTTATCCGATAAAGGTCGGAATCGACTATTACTGTAATGCTTAAGCTTTGCATCTGCATTAACTTTTTGCATCCATAAGCCAAAAATCGGCAGTGCTGAATTAGCTCCCTGTCCTAATGAAGTGCTTCTAAAACCTATGCTCCCATTATCCGAACCTGTCCAGCTAATGGTAACCAGATTAGGCAATAAGCCTACGAACCAGCCGTCTCGATTATTTTGAGTAGTACCAGTTTTTCCAGCTATATCATTCCTTAATTTATATCGCCACCGCAATCGAGATGCAGTACCTGAATTAACCACCTCTTGCATCATCTCCAATATCATTTCTTGATTGAGGCCAGAAAAAGCTTGTTTATATTCATTTTCAGATTTAAACTCTCCCAAAACATTTCCAGAAGCATCTGTGATTTTTTTAATAAAATATGGATCCGATGCTTTTCCGTCATTCAAGAAAGATGAATAAGCCGTGGCCAATTCCAACATACTCAGCTCTGCTGTGCCCAATGCCAAAGAAGCCACTTCTGGTAAATCAGATTTAATCCCCACATCTTCCGCTAAATTTATGACTGAACGAATTCCTGTTTCTTCTAAAATCTTCACCGAAACTGTATTCATCGACTTTTTTAATGCTTCTGGCATGCTCACATTTATATGTGCATAATCTTCATTATCGCTATTGGTGGGTTTCCAGCCTTCTAAATTATCATAGGAAACCGCTCTTGCTGGAAAATAATCACAAGGCTCCACTCCATTTTCAAGGGCTGCCAAATAAACCAATGGCTTAAAAGTAGAACCTACTTGTCTCTTGCTTTGAGTTACATGGTCATACTTAAAATATTCAAAATCAATACCTCCTATCCAGGTTTTAACAGCACCAGATTTTGGATCCATTGCCACGAAACCAGATTGCAAAGTCTTTAAGGAATGTTGAATACTATCGATTACACTCATGGTCTGCACATCACTCCCCGACCAATCAAAGAGCTGCATTTCCTTCTTTTCGTTTAATATCTTTTGAATTTCTTCCTCTGACTTTCCTTGATTTTTCAAAGCTTTATAATGATGAGAGCGTTTAATATATTGCTCATAAACAGATTTCTTTTTCCAAGGAGCCAAATTCCCCCAATTATCTTCAAAAGCCTTTTGCAATTTTTGCATATGCTCTTTCATTGCTGATTCAGCATACAACTGCATTTTTTTATTAAGCGTGGTGTGGATCTTCAAGCCATCACCGTAGATATCAATGGCTTTACCAGTTTCTTTTTCATATTCATCTGCCCATTTCACCAGTTCTTTTCTCACCTGTTCTCTAAAATAGGGTGCTGTCCCTTCATCTGCCTTAACTGGATGATAATCCAGTTCAATCTTTTTATCAATTGCTTCTTGATAAGCTTTATCACTAATCTTATTATACTTCACCATTTGAGAAAGCACTACATTTCTTCTTTCAATGCTATTCTCAGGAAAAATTCTCGGATTATACGTATAGGTAGCTTTCAAACTACCCACCAAGATGGCTGATTCTTCTACTGTCAACCTATTCACTGGTTTATTGAAAAAAGTTTGTGATGCTGCCTCTATACCGAATGTATTATCTGGAAAGCTAACAGTATTAAGGTAGAGGGTAAGCAAATCCTCTTTAGAATAAAGATCCTCAAGACGGGTGGCTATAATAGCTTCCTTTATTTTTATAGGAATAATTTCAAAATTATAAGAATACTCCCTAGGAAATAAATTCTTTGCAAGCTGTTGAGAAAGCGTACTACCCCCACCTGCAGACCGATCTTGAAGTATGACAGTTTTAATTAATACTCTAAAAAGACTTCTATAATCAATACCCGAATGTTCAAAAAAACGAACATCTTCCGTTGCCACCAAAGCATCTATTAAATGTTGAGGCAATTCATCATATTTTATATTCGACCGATAGCTCCTATAAAGAAATCCAATATTCTCATTATTTTCATCTAGAATTTCAGTAGCCTGTGCGTTATTAATATTAGTTAATATTTCATCATCAGGTAACTTCCCAAACATCCCCGCTTTTATGCTAAAGAAAAATAAAATGAGGAGTAATATCCCTGATCCTATAAGCAAGGATAGTAATTTAATAATTCGTTGTTTTAAATTCTTTTTCTTTTTCTTTTTTGGCATGCTATTCAATTGTCCTGCGAAGAACGGAAAATCACAGTAAAAAGTGTAATGAAAAAGTCATTAAGCTGAAAAAATTAAACAAAAGCTTAAGTTTCCCATTATTTCAAAAGAGAAAGATTGTATGTTTGTATACTCAAAAAAAGAATGATATTGTGAGTAAAACGATAAGAATCGGTGGGGTTCCCGAACATTATAATACCCCAATCCATTTAGCAATTGAATCAGGCGCAATTGAAAATGAAGGACTTAAGGTAGAGTGGAAAACCTTTGAAGGTGGAACAGGTGAAATGAGAGAAGCTCTTATCAACAATGAAGTTGATATTTGTGCCATTTTAACAGAAGGAATTGTTAGTGGAATTCTTCAAGGGGTTCCTGCCAAGATTATTAGTGGTTATGTGAAGAGCCCTTTGATTTGGGGAATCCATAGCGGAACGGAGAATCCTATCAATGACCATAAAGAAATATACGATAAAAAGTTTGCCATCAGTAGAATTGGCTCAGGCTCTCATTTAATGCCTATAGTAGATGCACTAAATAATGACAAAAAAATAGAGGAATCTCAATTTCACATCATTAACAATTTAAAAAGTGCATTAGTGTCATTAGAAAAGCAAGAAACTGACGTTTTCTATTGGGAAAAGTATACCACTAAGCCTTATGTTGAAAGAGGTGAATTAAAAAGAATAGGTGAATATGTTACGCCCTGGCCTTGTTTTGTTTTGGCTGCTCACAATGACATCATTAATGAAAGACCGAAGGATATTTCACGAGTTTTGAGACAAATTCAGCGTTCATCTGCCCAGTTTATGGAAAATGAAGATGCAGTGGAAATGGTGAGTGAAAGATTTGCAATAAAAAAAGAAGATGCCTCTAAGTGGTATCATGCTACCGAATGGGCTACTGATGGATGGGTTAGCAATAAGATGCTGAAAAATGTAGTTTACACTTTAAAGGCTGCTAATATTATTGATGAAATGGCGGATACAGAGCAGCTTGTTTGGCAGAGAAATAGTATATAAAAATAGTTTTAAGTATTAAGCTCTAAGTTTTGAATTGTGATCTTTTGAAATTAATAACTTGATTATCAGGTACTAAATACTAAAAATATACAACTTGTAACAATTATATAAATTTAAATAAATGAGCAAAGCAGAAATAGTAACCAACAAAGGCACATTAAAAATAGAATTTTATGATGATGCTACTCCCAATACTGTGAAAAATTTTCACGATTTGGCTAATAAAGGTTTTTATGATGGTTTAACTTTCCACAGAGTTATTCCTGATTTCGTAGTGCAAGGCGGTTGCCCTGATGGAACAGGTGCAGGTGGTCCTGGCTATTCAATTGACTGCGAAACAGATGGCGAAAAGCAATACCATGAAAAAGGTGTTTTATCTATGGCGCATGCTGGTAAAAACACAGGTGGATCTCAATTCTTTATCTGCCACAGCAGACAAAACACTCAGCATTTAGATGGAAAACATACTGCTTTCGGAAAAGTGTATGAAGGCTTGGATATTATTGATGATATCCGCCAAGGAGATGTAATGGAAAAGGTGACGATAATTGATTGATTATAAAAAGTTAATAAAATAATGGCAGGTTAAGTACCTGCTTTTTTTTTGTCTAGTTCCTAAAATTTCATATCCAAAATCAATAATCTTTTCACTAAGCAGGTTAAAGTAGATTTTATATCTTTGCCACAGCTTAAAATAAATAAAAATATACTATGGAAAATATAGCAGTAATTGGATCAGGAACAATGGGTAATGGCATTGCGCACGTTTTTGCCCAAAATGGATTCAAAGTTTCTTTAATAGACATAAGTGAAGCTGCCCTAGAAAAAGGAATGGCTACTATTGGCAAGAACTTGGACAGACAAGTAAAGAAAGAAAAAATAGATGAAGCCAAAAAAACTGAAACCCTTAATAACATCACTACTTTCACTTCAGTAAAAGAGGGCGCAAAAGGTGCTGATTTAGTAGTGGAAGCTGCAACAGAAAATACTGAATTAAAGCTGAAAATATTTAAAGAATTAGATGAGGTTTGTGATGAAAAAACCATTCTAGCGTCTAACACAAGCTCTATTTCCATTACAAAAATTGGATCCGTTACCAACAGACCAGAGAAAGTTATTGGAATGCACTTTATGAATCCGGTGCCGGTGATGAAATTAGTGGAAATTATCCGTGGATATTCTACTTCTGATGAAGTAACAGAGCGTATCATGGAGATGTCGAAAAAATTAGGTAAAATTCCTGAAGAGGTAAATGACTACCCTGGTTTTATCGCAAACAGAATATTGATGCCAATGATCAATGAAGCTATCTTTAGTTTATTTGAAGGAGTTGCAGGTGTAAAAGAAATTGATTCAGTGATGAAATTAGGAATGGCGCACCCTATGGGACCATTGCAATTAGCTGACTTCATTGGCTTGGATGTATGTTTAAGCATTTTGAATGTATTACACGATGGTTTAGGTGATCCTAAATACAGACCATGTCCGTTATTAATCAATATGGTGCAAGCTGGAAAATTAGGAGCTAAATCTGGTGAAGGCTTTTATAATTACAGCCACGGAACAAAAGATTTAGTAGTAGCTGATACTTTCAAAAAATAATGGAAGGATTAAATCCTCAAATATTAAATGATTTAGTCAGAGTAAAGATGCCCTTTGGAAAATATAAGGGCACTTTACTTTGTAATTTACCTGTCTCCTATCTTGAGTGGTTTAAAAGAAAAGATGGATTCCCTCCTGGGAAGTTAGGCATGCAAATGGAAACACTCTGGGTCATCAAAACCAACGGCCTAGAAGACTTACTGAAACCGCTGAGGTAACCACAGAGTTTCTTTTTAACCACAAAGTTACTCTAAGACTTTCGCAAAGAGTCACAAAGGTTTTCTTTGTGTAACTCCGTGAAAATCTCCGTGTCCTCTGTGGTTAATAGTCATCTTTGTGGTTAAAAAGGCTCTTTTTTTTATTATTCATATGAAATTTATACTTTAGCGGTTTAACCAAACCTTATAAATTATGAATGAAAATGAATTGAGCAAGATCATCATTGGCTCTGCTATCAAAGTACATCAATCCTTAGGTTCCGGGTTATTGTAAAGTGCTTACCAAGAGTGTTTGTTTTACGAACTCAAAAATCAAAACCTTAATGTCATAAAAGAAAAATCCATGCCTGTAGTTTACGAGGAAATCAAAATGGATTGTGGATATAAAATTGATTTGTTAGTTGAAAATAAAGTGGTAATTGAACTCAAGAGCGTTGACAAACTAAATGATGTTCATAAAGCTCAAACTTTAACTTATATGAAATTAGGTGATTATAAATTGGGTTTGCTAATTAATTTTAATGTCTCTTTACTAAAATCTGGCATCAAAAGACTAATAAACGGATACATTTAACCTCAGAGCTTTTTTTTTAAACCACAAAGTTTCTCTAAGATTTTCACAAAGGTCGCTAAGGTTTTTCATTTTCCTTAGTGAAACTTCGTGATATATCTCAGTGCTCATTGTGGTTTGTATTCATCTTTGTGTAACTCAGTGAGAATCTCAATACCCTTCGTGGTTAAAAATTCCTTTGTGTAACTCCGTGAAAATCTCCGTGTCCTCTGTGGTTATAAAAAAATTGTGGTTGGAAATCAGGAAACATTCTCAACCGTCTCTCCTTTCATAATTTCAGAGAAAATTTTGTAAGAATTTACCCTAGCTTCATGATCGTAAATATGTGATGCCACAATCACTTCATCTACACCAGTTTTGTTTATAAAATCTTCAGTTTGGCTCTGCACTTTTTCCTTACTCCCAACAAAAGCAAATTGCATCATTTTTTGAAAAGCTGGATGATTCGATAATTCTCTTAATTCAGCCGTCATTTCTGTTGGTGGCTGCATATAGTCTAAATTGTTTGTCATCACACCCAACATCATCCTAATCATTGAAGTTGATAATCTTTCTGCTTCCGTATCCGTTTCAGCTGCAATAACATTTATCCCTGCTATTGTATAAGGCTCTTTCAAATACTTTGAGGGCTGAAACTCATTATAATAAATATTTAAAGCTTCGAAAAGTTGTGTTGGTGCAAAGTGAGATGCAAATACATAAGGTAAACCATTTTTAGCAGCTAAATGCGCGCTATCTGTACTTGAACCTAATATGAAAATAGGAACTTCCACTCCTTCTGCTACAGTAGCGCGAACATTTGAACTTCTGTTATCCAAAGAAAAATAGCGTTGAATTTCACTAACCTCTTCAGGAAACTTATGCACAGATTGGTTTCTATCCGAACGAATGGCGTGAGCAGTTGTCTGATCTGTGCCTGGTGCTCTTCCTAATCCTAGATCAATTCTATTAGGATAAATGCTTCCTAGCGTGCCAAATTGCTCCGCAACGATCAGTGGAGAATGATTTGGCAACATGATCCCACCTGACCCTACTCTTATCTTTTGGGTGCCACTTGCAATGTGTCCAATTAAAACAGCTGTAGCAGAACTGGCGATGCTGACCATATTATGATGCTCGGCCAACCAAAATCGTTTATATCCTAAGTGTTCAGCTATTTGAGCTAAATCAAGGCTATTTTCAAAAGTTTTTTTGACGCTAATATCTTTACCTACACTAGCTAATTCTAATATAGAGTATGGTATATTCTTTAATTTCGACATTAATTCTTAGATGACTTTTAAGTCTGTTTTAACTGCTAATTAAAGAAGGGGTTACAATTTAATGAAAGTAAATCTTACAATTCAGTTTTTAATCTTCTGAATATAGATCGCTGGAATCAGCAAACCCATTAAAGTAGGATTAATAATTAATCTATGGATAAAGCTGATATACATATGATCAATTGAAGTATAATACCTCAAAATGAAATAAGGAATCAATAAAAAGAAGAAACCAAATGCTTCCACTGCCAAACCAAATTTCACATATTTTTTATCATAAAAAAGCCCATAAATTAGCAGGAGCACTAAATTATCATTTAAAAGAAAACGAATACTTCTATTGATTATAAACTGATTTTGAGGATTCAGATTATCAGAAAACAATAAACTATAATCAAAACGTTGGCCAATAAATATAATACCTAAGCTTATAATACTGATAAAAATCAGAAAGATTCTTTGTTTTCTATTAGGCTGAAGCCAATCTTTATTTTTCATTTACTTTAAATATCCAAAGTGCCCACATACCGAATACGGCTATATAAATAAAGGCTGTAAATAAATATTTATGACTGAAATAGAGAAAGTCAGGCATGGAAATCGTAACATGAAACAAAAGTAATATTCTTAAAATATTAAATAAATGAATGACTAAAATCCCCAGTGGTATAAACCATAGCATTCGTTTTCCTATTTTACCATAGGCTATCAAGAAAGAAACAAAAATGACCATTACGTTTAAACCATTACAGCCTTCATAAACAGATAGAATAGCCTGACTATCCTTGTAAATAAAAATGCTCTTCAAATCCTCTTTTGGCCCTGTGGCAATTTTATCTTCATAAACATCAATAATTGTAGCAGTTTGCTCCGTTACCCATTTGGTCATAAAATCTGCTTCACCTTTGGAGGCATCAAGGTAAAATCCATAAGCTACATTCAGCACAATATATAAGCCAATAAATTTTGCTAGAAAAAGAATGGACGGTTTGAAATCTTGATATAAGCTCACTTTTCTATAATTTTAGCGGGAACCCCAATTGCAGTTTTATTAGATTCCAAATCTTTAGTAAGTACTCCGCCAGACCCTAAAACAGAATTTTCAGCTATTTCAACTCCATTCAATACATTGGCACCACTACCTACAAAAGCACATTCCTTTAAATTAACTTCTCCTGCTAAATTGGCACCTGGCATAATTGAACTAAAATTATCTAATTTACAATCATGCCCAACCGTAGCATTTAAATTTATCACCACAAATTCTCCTACTTGAATGTTGGTGGTCAAATTTGCGCCCGCACAAATAATACTTCCTGTTCCAATACTAATGATATCATTAAAAATAGCATGTGGAGAAACTACTTTGGAAAATTCCACCCTGGGATTCGTTATCCTTTCAATCACTTTCTTTCTTATTTTTCCATCTCCTATCGCTAAAGCAATGGAAATTGAGCTATTCCAATTATTTAGTGTTTCAGTATTTCCTAAATATAATTTTCCTAATTCAGATGATTTATCTTCATCATCAAAAAAACCTAAAAAATGATAAGGAAAGCCTTTTTTAATAAGTTGCTGAACAATCAAATTAACTTCTCTGCCAAAGCCACCTGCACCGTATATTGCAATTTCTGTCATTAAACTGTCTTTTTAATAATCTTAGCAGGGTTTCCAACAACAATTGAATTGTCTGGAACATCTTCTACTACTACAGCTCCTGCACCGATAGTGCACCATTTTCCTATTTTCACTAAAGGAATCACAGTGGCTCCTGCTCCTATCAAAGTTCCTTCTCCAACTTCTACTCCACCACAAAGTGATGCATTAGGCGCAATATGTGTAAAATCTTCTATCAAACAATCATGATCAACGCTGGCTGAAGTATTGATAATTACGTGTTCTCCAATTTTTGTGTCAGCATTGATAATGGTACCAGCCATAATTACAGTTCCTTCTCCAATTTCTACATGCGAACCTAAATTAGATTTATCATGTATAGCAATACCAAATTCAGCATCAGCTATTTGTTGAACTACCTTCTTACGAGTATCATTCTTACCAATGGAAACAATGCATTCTTCTATAGAACTATTAAAATCCTTTGGTTTACCTATAACTGGAATACCCCAGAGCTGCTCTATGGATTCATCGTCATCGTAAAATCCTTTCACCTGAATACCTTTAGATAATAGAATATCAACTATCACTTTTGCATGTCCACTTGCTCCGAATAATAGCATTTTTATAGTTTTAAGTTTTAGGTTTTATGTATTAAGATTATAATTAATATATAAAATTACGAATTTAAGTAATATGAATTATTATAAAGCAATTTTAAAATAAGTGAACTCTTGACCCAAATCTAAACTACTTTTCTAATCTCAAATAAAAGCTAATCTTACATTTAAATAAATAATTACAAAAACATACATTTTAGAATTTAGCTTGAAAACCCGTTTTGAATATTCAATATGTGCAAAATAATTATAAATAAAAGATTAAAACCGATGAGTCCAATGAAATATTAGACGGAAAAATATTTTAAATAATCAACTATCCTATACTCTTTAAATTTGATTATTTAAAATTGATTATTAGTACATGAAAGATTATTTTTTCTTAGAAAACAACTAAACAAAGTCATAGTATGAATTGTCTTATGCCATATTAAATAAAAATGTAAAAGAAATGATTGAAAAAGTTACTGACATTAATTTAGAAGAACAATTAAATAAAAATGAAAAAGTGATCGTGAAATTTTTTGCCGATTGGTGTGGCGTTTGTAAGGCTTTTGAACCTCAATTCAAAAAAATGGCTGAAGAAGCGGACGGGAGTGTAAAGTTTTTAGAAATTAATGCTCCTGACAACCCAAAAGCAAGGTTGTCTGCTGGTGTGTATAGTTTGCCCTTTTTCGCTAGTTATGAAAATGGAAAGCTTAAAGAAAAAATTTCCTCATCAGATAGAAAAGCAGTTCAACAATTAATTGATGGTATAAGTAATACTGAAACTGCTAATTAAGCACTTAATTGGTAAGAAATAAATCTATAGTTTACTAGCTTTAAGTCCGATTGAATTATGCTCAATCGGACTTTTATTTATGTGCTTTATCATCTTTGAACCATAAAAAAGCCCACAAAAATGCGGGCTTTTAAAAAAATCAAAAATTGGTTTTCTTATTTTTCAAATGTTGGTTTCAAATGTTCATCAGCATGAAAAGCATTGTTGTCTCTGTCAACATCTGCCATTCCTTCATTTTCATCTATCACCATACTTTTAATATTAGAAGCAGGCTGATCTAATTCAAATGTGTAAGTAGGAAATACCCAAGGCCAATCAGCTAAAATATTCACATTATCAGCATCAAAAGACTTTTCACCTCTCATAATTCTTAATGGAATATATACCAATTCGCTGCTGCCATCATTATAAGTAATGGAAACTTCTAAAGGCATAGGCATCTCTCCTATTTTCTCTAAAGTCACAAATGACTTTCGATCCTTTTCAATTACAGTTTTAATTCCGTAATCAATTTGTTTGGTAGAATAAACAAAATACTCCTTATACCAATCCAATTCCAAACCAGATGCTTTTTCCATCACTCTGATGAAATCATTATCATTAGGATGTTTGAATTTCCACTCCTCAAAATAAGTTCTCATAGCTGGATAAAAGACATCTTCTCCCATTATGTATCTCAACTGTCCTAAAAAAGTAGCTCCCTTAGAATAAGCCGCTCTACCGTAAGCAAAATTGGTTACATAATGATCAGCATGCGTACTCATCGGCTCTTCATATCCACTTGCAGCAAGCGCAAAATATCCTCTATAATTTCCAGATTGAGGATTTTCTTGTCCTTCCTCCATGATTACATTCATCGTTTCAGCAGAACCAAAAGAAGTAAAACCTTCATCCATCCACTCATACAATGCTTCATTTGTAGCTAAAACTCCTTGATACCAACTGTGGAACATCTCATGAACAGTTACACCTACCAGGCTACCTAAGCTTCTTTCTCCCGTAATCAAAGTAGCCATAGGATATTCCATTCCGCCATCTCCACCTTGTATTACAGAATATTGTTCATATGGATATTTACCAAATGTTTTATTAGCATATTCAAAGGCTTTTACGGTATACTCAGGTAACTTTTCCCAGTTCTCTTTAGTTTCATCATTCATCTGGTATAAGAAATGTAATTCTGGTCCATCAGGAACTTGAGCCTTTACGTGGGTAAAATCAGGATCAGCAGCCCACATAAAATCAATTACTTTAGGTGCTTTAAAGTGCCAAGTATGTTTTCCTTTTTTACCTTTACCAGGTTTTACACCCTCTTCTTGATAGCCATGCCCCACTTCATTTGGGTTTTGAATGTATCCAGTTCCACCTAAGATAAAATCTTTATCAATAGTAATTTTCACATCAAAATCTCCCCAAATACCGTGAAATTCTCTTCCGATATAAGGATTTGAATGCCATCCCTGATAATCATATTCAGCCATTTTTGGATACCATTGTGCCATAGAATAGCTTATTCCTTCTGCATTATCTCGACCAGTTCTTCTGATTTGAACCGGTACTTGCGCTTCAAATTCCATTTCAAAAGTGGAAGACTCTCCTGGATTAATAGGCTTATTCAAATCAACTTCTAGAATAGTCCCTACTACCTCAAAATCAACATCTTTTCCATCTTGTTTTAAGCTTTTGATCTTTTGATAGCCTATTTCATCCTCACTTAATTTGCTAATTCTATCTCCTACTCTTCTGTCCGGATCTTTGATTGTTCTTGATCGAACATCCATCATACTATTGGGCTGAAAAGCATTATAATAAAGATGATAAAACACCTTATTCAATTGATCAGGCGAATTATTGGTATAAACTGCCTTTTGTTCCCCCTCGAATTGATGCGTTTCCACATCCATATCAATCTCCATTTCATATTTTATAGCTTGTTGCCAACGATCTGTTTGTCCAAAAACAAAAACAGAACTCATCAACATAGCCATTACAAATCCTAATAATTTTATTTTCATAATGATTATATTTTGGTTTTACATCAACTTCAAAAATGGTCATTTCTAATTAATATGCCAATCTATTTTATATAAGCTTTACATTTTAGCTGATGAAGAGTGTTAAATGGGCTAATATTAAAATGAATATTTTATTTTTGTAGGATAAAATTGTAATGCCTGTTATTTCTTTCTAATTTTCTACCTTTGTGAAAGAAGAAGTTAAGACTATGTTAGATTATAATACCCAAAGACCGGAAATGAAATTGAAAGAATATGGACGAAATGTCCAAATGTTGGTCAAACATTTACGCACTGTAGAAGATAAAGAAACGCGTAATAAAATGGCTAATACTGTGGTCGATTTAATTAAGCAATTAAGCAGCGGGCCAAAAGATTACAATAATGACAACATGCAAAAATACTGGGATGATTTATACATCATGTCAGATTTCAATTTGGATGTTGACAGTCCCTTTCCAATGCCTGAAAAAGAGATATTAGGTAAAAAACCTCAGCCTGTTAAATATGCTTCCAGCGAAGTGAAATTTAAGCATTATGGCCGTAATATTGAATTATTGGTTGATAAAGCCATAAGTATAGAAGATGAGGAAGAGAAGCGTTCAGCCGTTTACTATATTGGTCGTTTAATGAAAACGTTCTATACTACTTGGAATAGAGACAATGTAACGGAGGAAGCCATTGCAGACAATATTAAGCAATTATCAGGCGGAAAGCTCTCTGTTGATATTGACCACGTGAAAGCTACCAATGGTTTTGATGCGATCTTTAAAGATAACAGACCAAGAAATAATAACAACAAAGGCAAGCGAACAAACAAAGGAAGCAATCCAAAAAGAAGAAGAAACTAATCGATGGCATCATTTAAAATTACCGGAGGGCAAAGGCTTTCCGGTGAAATTCACCCACAAGGCGCAAAAAATGAAGCATTACAAATTCTTTGTGCTGTTTTATTAACTCCCCAAAAAGTCACCCTTCATAAAGTACCCAATATAGTAGACGTCAATAAATTAATTGACTTACTAAAAGATTTGGGAGTTGAGGTAAATCAGATTGGAGAAGAAAGCTACGAATTTACGGCTAAAAAAGTAAATCTAGATTTCTTTGGAACTGCTGAATACACTAAAAAAGCAGCTTCTTTGAGAGGCTCTATTATGCTATTAGGGCCACTTTTGGCAAGGTTCGGAAAAGCCATGATCCCCAAGCCAGGTGGAGACAAAATTGGGAGAAGAAGATTAGATACTCACTTTATCGGTTTTCAAAAATTAGGAGCCAAATTTCTCTTTGAATCAGAAAAGAATTATTACCATATAGATGCTTCCAGCTTAAAAGGCGCCTACATTCATTTGGATGAAGCTTCCGTAACGGGGACAGCCAATATCGTAATGGCCGCTTCCATGGCAGAAGGAAAGACTACCATTTACAATGCGGCATGTGAGCCATATCTACAACAACTTTGCAAAATGTTGGTGAGAATGGGTGCAAAAATTGACGGGATTGGATCCAACCTCTTACACATTCAAGGTGTAAAAGAATTAAAAGGTACTGAGCATACTATGCTCCCTGATATGATTGAAATCGGTAGTTTCATAGGCTTAGCTGCCATGACGCAATCTGAAATTACCATCAAAAATGCAGGTGTTGAACATTTAGGTATTATTCCGGAAACTTTTCAAAGACTAGGAATCAAAATGGAATTTAGAGGAGATGATATTTTCATTCCTTCTCAACAGCATTATGAAATAGAAACTTTTATTGACGGTTCTATTATGACCATAGCAGATGCGATTTGGCCAGGCTTCACTCCTGATTTATTAAGCATTGTTTTAGTAGTAGCTACTCAAGCTAAAGGAACCGTTCTAGTGCATCAAAAAATGTTTGAAAGTAGATTGTTCTTTGTTGATAAATTAATCGACATGGGAGCCCAAATCATTTTATGTGATCCGCATAGAGCTACGGTAATCGGGCTTGATAGACAAATTAACTTAAGAGGAATCTCCATGACTTCGCCAGATATCAGAGCTGGTGTTTCTTTATTAATAGCGGCTTTATCTGCTGAAGGAGAAAGTACTATTCATAACGTGGAACAAATAGATAGAGGTTATCAGAATATCGATACTAGATTGAATGCATTGGGGGCAAAGATCGAGAGGATTGATTAAAAACCCCTAACCCCCAAGGGAGAAATATGCATCAGAGGAAATTGATGGCTAGCACTACCATTAAATTATTTCCCTTCGGTCGTAATAACGAATATTAATTACGGTATCAGTTAAAAGTATACTCTAAAAACTACAAAACCCTAGTCTTGACTCTAGATTCATGAATCTTTAAATGGTAACCTTTGCTACGTTGAATTTTATTTAAAGTATTACGTTTGTATATTAGAATTAAATATATTTTTATGAAAACGCTATTCACTTTTATAGTATCAGCATTTCTTTTCTCAGCATGTTCTCAAGGCAATGCTCAGGAAAACATCACAGTTAGTGAATTAAATGCTATTGAATTCAATTCAGACGACAGTAAAGTTGTTCTGGATGTTAGAACTGCACAGGAATATGCTGAAGGCAAAATTGCAGGTAGCAAAAATTTGGATGTATTGAAGACTGATTTATTCACTACTTCCATTGAAAAACTTGATAAGAACAAGACCTATTATGTGATTTGTCGATCAGGAAGTAGAAGTCTAAAAGCTGCAAATCAAATGAAAGAAGCTGGATTTAAAAATGTAGTAAACATTTCTGGAGGAATGCAAGCTTGGGAAGCAGCAAATTTCCCTGTTGAAAAATGAGAAAGTTTTTCCAGGAATTTAGTCAATCAACAGTAGCATATTTTGAAGCCTTTCAATTTGTACGAAAACACAATCTGAAAGGCTTTATTTTGAGTGCTGCTTTCTTCAACCTTTTTGCTTTCTTTTTTGTAGGGATTTTTGCCTGGATTTATACCGGTAAACTAATCGACTTAATTTACACTACTTTTAATTTCCCTGATGATTGGGAAGAATGGGGAAATGTATTGCAAATTCTAACTGCAATCTTTATTCGAATCCTTCTCATTTCATTGTATATAAATCTCTATAAATACATAGTTCTTATCATATTTGCTCCAGTTTTGGCTATTCTATCAGAGCGGAGTCAAAACATTTTAAATCAACAAAAGAAGTCCATTAATTTAATTCGATTGATTTCTGAAATTGGCAGAGGTATGATTATGGGCATTGTCTTAATAAACCTCAATATTATAATTTACCTTTCTTTAGTAGTTTTAAGTATAGCCATTCCTTTCCTAGCTCCTGCCTTTGCAATTTTAGTTTTTCTTGTTGAGAGCTTTTTCTTTGGTGCTTCTATGCTCGATTATAGAAATGAATACTTTCAATTAAGTGTGAAATCGAGTTTAAAGAAAATTTTTGAACATAAAGGTTTGGTTTTAGGTAACGGTTTAGCTTTAAATCTGTTTATACTAATACCTTTTATTGGAGTTTTATTTGCACCTTCCTTTGCTTTAATAGCAGCAGGAATTCATGCAAATAAAGTCATACGATAAGTTTTTAAACTAAACCACTAATCTATTATGGCAATTGAAAGCAGAAATCCTTATAATAATGAAGTTGTAAAAACATTTCAAGAAGAAACTGATAATCAAGTATTTGATAAAATTGAATTAGCTGAAACTACTTACAGAGAATGGAAAACCACCAATTTCACCCATAGGAAAGAGTTAATGCTAAAAACAGCAGTTCTTCTTCGAGATAGAAAAGAACAATATGCTAATTTGATGACTTTAGAAATGGGTAAAGCTAAAAGAGAAGCTATTGGTGAGATTGAAAAATGTGCTTTGGCCTGTGATTATTATGCTGAAAATGCTGAAAAATTCCTTTCCAATAAAAAATTGGATGTTCCAGAAGGTGAAGCCTATGTTGCTCATGACCCCATTGGAATTGTTTTGGCCATAATGCCATGGAATTTCCCATTTTGGCAAGTATTCCGTTTTCTAGCCCCTAATTTAATGGCAGGAAATGTGGGTTTGTTAAAACATGCTTCAAATGTTCCGCAATGTGCATTAGCCATTGAAGAAGTTCTGGTAGATGCTGGTTTTCCTAAAGGATGTTTTCAAACACTACTAATATCTTCTTCTAAAGTCAATATGATTTTAGATGATGAGCGAGTGAAAGCTGCTACACTAACGGGCAGCGAAGGAGCAGGAAGTAAAGTAGCAGAGAGAGCAGGCAAAAATCTAAAGAAAACGGTTTTAGAATTAGGTGGAAGTGATCCTTTCATTGTTCTAAAAGATGCTGATATAGAAAAAGCTGCGAAAACAGGTACTAAAGCCAGAATGATCAATAATGGTCAGAGTTGTATAGCCGCAAAGCGTTTTATTTTGGAAGAGTCTATAGCAGATGAATTCCTCGAAATTTTCAAAAGTGAATTTGAAAATATTAAAGTCGGAGACCCATCTAGTGATGAGTTTGACTATGGCTCTATGGCAAGAGAAGATTTAGCGGAAGAACTGGAAGAGCAAGTAAATAAATCTGTGAAAAAGGGGGCTAAAATATTAATTGGTGGTAAAAGAGATAAAGCCTTTTTTGAACCTACAATCCTAACCGATGTAAAAGCCGGAATGCCAGCTTATGAAGAAGAATTGTTTGGGCCCGTGGCAATCGTTTTAATCGCCAAAGATGAACAGCATGCAATAGAATTAGCCAATGACTCAAGATTTGGATTGGGAGGCTCTCTATGGAGTAAGGATCTAGATAAAGCTAAAAAACTTGTAAGAGAAGTGGAAAGTGGTGCCGTTTATATCAATAAACTCATGGCCTCGCATCCTGCAGTACCTTTTGGCGGAGTAAAAATGAGCGGATACGGCAGGGAATTATCCGAAATGGGAATCAAAGAATTTGTTAATCAAAAAACGGTTTGGATTGATTAGGATCCGCTTTATTAATACTACAAACCTTCAAAACTAAACAATATTAGCTCGAAGAAGGCGGGCAGGAGGACAAAAAGGAAAAGTAGAAACTACAAAATATAATTTTGGGTATAAATATATTTAATATCTAAAACCTCAAATTTCCTCTAAAATAAAGCTATTTGAGGTTTTAGATATGATATAATTTTAAAATAAGAGACTTTATTTTTGCTATAAAAAAAATCAGAGTTTCATTTTAATTTTCAAGAGAACCCTGATTAATTTTAATTCAAAAAAGAAATGTCTGACACTAAAATGGTATCAGACATTTCTAATAATAACTCCTCCCCTTTACTCAATTATTATCTTATAAATTAAATTAACATCACATCAATTACACTATTTGGAATTTCAAATCCACAGAAAAACACCCCAACCCCAAATACTTTTTCCTTTACTGAAGTGTTTTGAAGAGCTAAAGGCAAAGCTGTTACATTAACCATAGCGTAAAATATAGCGAATACAGCTAATAAAATTAAAACAACTGTATTACTAGAGATAGTAAACACTCCTATTGTACTTATTCCAGCAAAAATTAATCCTGTTATTAATAATTTAATAATGTTATCCTTAGAAACTCGTCTACTTATCACAATTGAGAATATGGCGGTTAACACCAACACAATTGATGAAATCCATTGACCGCTAAGCCCCACGATTGATTCGAGTTTATTTAAATAAGCAGGAAAAACTTCAATTATAATACCTGAGAATAAACCCATTCCCACACCTAATAAAATTACTTTAAACATATTAGATTTTGGATTATAATCATCAGGCCTTTCTTCTTTACCATTTACTGTGAGTTGCAATGAATTTTTTCTTAATAAATAACCAGAAATAGAAACAATAATACCCCCTACCGCAAAAGTTAATGCCCCTCCAAGGAAATCAATAATAGATACTATAACAGGTTCTAGTGAGTATAATAAATCCGAAACAATAGTTAAGGCTGCCACAGTTATGGGTAATTGTGAGCTAGGTGAAAATATTTCAATTGTGGAAATGGCTGGGCTAGTGAAAAGACTCATAGCAAATAACCAAAGAATGACCAATATAGGCAATGCGTATAATACAAAGGATTGAGGTGGATTAACTATTAGAGTAAAGGCAACCGTCATAAATATCATGGCAGCAAAACTCACTCCTAGTGTGATAATACGTAAACGATTACCAAATCTATCTCTGTATTTATCTCCTAAATAACCAGCTAATGGTGGTGTTATGATTAAAATGATAGCTTGAACCCAAATCAAAATTGGCTCAAATTCAGTCATGTCAAAAGTATCCAATAGAGCTGGTTGATAACGGTGATATGCTATCCAACCAATAATTACAGACGCATATAAAGCCAATAAGCTAGCTGTCTGTTTCCATTGAATTGATGAATTAGAATGTTGTTCCATGATTATAGTTTATCAGTTATGCCTAAAATACGAAAACTATGATAAGATTAGATTTCATGAAAGCAAAAATTTTTCATTACTCATTCATTTTAGTTTTCAATAAAAATAAAAGCCCGTATTTAATAAAACACGGGCTTTTGAAAAAAAATTTGATGAATTCAAATTGATATATAATTATTAATCATCATATTTTCCTTTAAATTTTTTGTACAATCTTTGTTGATGAGCATCTAATATCACTTCTCGACCTTCAATAAAGACATATTCCATCTGATTACCCTCCATATCTAAAATATCTCCTTTAGAAACTACAATAGAGGCAATTTTCCCTTTTTCTAAGCTTCCAATTTTATCATCTACTCCCATTATTTCAGCTGCATTTAAAGTCACCATTTTTAAAGCTTCTTCTTTTCCTAAACCATAAGCTGCTGCAGTTCCAACACTAAATGGCAAATTTCTGACTTGCATTACTTCTCCCCATTGACCGATCGCTACTTTTATGCCCGCTTTATGAAGTAAATTAGGTAATTGATAAGGCATATCCACAGGATCAGAAGTTCTGCTAGGCAATCTTAAAGTTTCTTCCACGATTACCGGAATATCATTCTCTTTTAAAAAATCTCTAACATAATAGGCTTCATCTCCACCTACTAAAACCACTTTCTTCACTCCCATTTCCAAAGCAAACTGAATAGATTGAAGAATTTCTTTTGCTCTATCGGTATGAATGTATAGACTTTTAGATCCATCAAATAAGCCTTTCATGGCTTCTAATTTCAAATTAGTAGTTTCCGGTTTAGAGATCTCGTGATAAGAAGCAGCATCTTTAAAGAATATTTTAACTTCTTCATATTCTTTATCATAATCTTCATTTTCTCTCCATTCGGTTTCTCCTAGCCACCATCTGGGATACTTCAATTTAGAAGGCCAATTCAAATGAATTCCTTCATCATTTTTCAGAACTGCATCTTCCCAGTTCCAAGCATCTAAATCCATTACCGAACTGCTACCTGAAATTCTACCACCCCTAGGAGTAGTTTGAGCATAAAGCACACCATTAAAACGAGTAGTCGGAATTATCTCTGAATCTGTATTATAAGCAATTAAAGCCCTTACATTAGGATTAAATTCTCCCGTTTCATCTTGATCTCTCGTTGCTCTTACAGCAGCTATTTCTTCTAAACCAATGATAGTATTACTGGCTATCAACCCTGGATAAACATGCTTACCTTCCGCTTTAATTACTTTAAATTTGGATAGATCCATTCGGATAGTGGTAGCATCTGCTACATTGGTGATTATACCATCTTCAAAAGTAATAACCGAATTCTCGATTACTTCTCCATTACCTAGATGCGCATAAGCATTCATTATAGCTATTGGCTCCTTTTGAGCTGCACCGGGTGCCGGTACTTGAGCCATGGCCGAAAGACTAAAAAGACTCAGTATTATTATTCCTATATATTTAAATATCTTCATTTCAGCTTATTTTAAAGATGAATAATTTTCAATTTCTGTTTCGCAATGGTAGATAATCTGTGATTTTGGCTTTGCCTTTTGAGTAGATTTACCATTTGATTTCTCTTCTTGCATTTTAGCCACTATTCGAGCTCTTTCAGCTTGAATAGCATCTAATTTCTCTTCCTGCTCATCTCTATCAAAAAATACTATCCCTTCAATAATGGTCTTTTCAGCTTTTGCATAAATAGAAAGTGGCTCATCACTCCAAAGAACAACATCCGCGTCTTTACCCACTTTGATACTTCCCATTCTTTCATCTAAATGCAATAGCTTAGCAGGATTTAAAGTTACCATTTTTAAGGCTTCTTCTACTGGTACTCCACCATATTTCATAGTTTTTCCAGCTTCCTGATTTAATCTTCTACCCATCTCGGCATCATCTGAATTAATGGCTGTCACCACTCCTTCTCCATGCATTAATGCAGCATTATAAGGAATAGCATCATTTACTTCAAACTTATAAGCCCACCAATCAGAAAAAGTAGACCCTCCAACTCCATGCTCTTTCATTTTATCAGCTAATTTATAGCCTTCTAAAATATGAGTGAAGGTATTGATTCTGAAACCATGTCGCTCAGCTACTTTCATTAGCATATTGATTTCAGATTGTACATATGAATGGCATGAAATAAACCTTTCACTATTTAGAATCTCAACTAAAGTTTCTAACTCCAAATCCTTTCTTGGAGCACTAGCATTCGCTTTATCTCTTTTAGATAAGGCATTATATTTTTTCCATTCTGCTTCGTATTCTTTAGCTCTGATAAAGGCATCTTCAAATACCTGTTCCACTCCCATTCTGGTTTGTGGAAAACGTACTGTATTTCTTTCACCCCAATTGGATTGTTTAACGTTCTCACCCAAGGCAAATTTGATGAATTTATCAGCCCATGAAATTTTCATCTCCTCAGGACTGTAACCCCATTTCAATTTGATAATAGCCGAACGGCCACCAATTGGATTAGCTGAACCATGCAACAATTGAGAAGCCACAACACCACCTGATAGTTGTCGGTAAATATTAATATCTTCTGAATCAACTACATCTTCTATATTTACTTCGGCTGTAACGGCTTCTGAACCTTCATTAACACCTCTACTGATGGCAATATGTGAATGTTCATCTATTATTCCTGGAGTTAAATGCTTTCCTGTTCCATCAATTTCTCTTGCACCAGATGCCGATAAATCTTTACCTACTTTAGCTATTTTCCCATTTTCCAATAAAACATCCGTATTTTCTAAAACACCATCCGCTTCATTAGTCCATACTGTAGCATTTTTAATTAGAATGGTTTCAGCTTGAGGTTTTTCTGTATTTCCGTGTGCAACAAAAGGATAAATCATTGACCCTAGCTCATTTTTATCTTCCTCTTTTTCTTCTTCCTTCTTTTCCTCTTCTGAATCTTCAGCTGATTCTTCATCATTTAAAGTAGCAGTCCATTGAACCCAACTTCCATCTGGCATTTTGGCATTTCCACTTAATCCTTCTTCTTTCAACCAACCAGACAATCTGATTTTACCTTCTTCTTCTTCTTTGCTTTCATCTTTAAAAGATAAGCTAATTAATTGCTTAGAAATCTCAGATTTCACATCGTAGGAAGTAGAATCATTTACTATTATTTTGAATTTTTCTTTACCTGGCTCTCCTTTAACTTCCATTTGATAACCATCACTGCCAACAGATAAAGTGTAATTCCCTGCTAATTCAGGTGAAGTATAATCTTGATATTTATAAGGATTACCTTGAACCCAGTTTTCATAGATTTTAGTATCCTTTTTAACTGGGCTGCCATCTGTAATAATAAAATTTGCATATTTCCCTTTAGTCAAACTCCCTAATTTATCTCCCATTTTAATGAACTGAGCAGGATTATAGGTTAATGCCTTTAAGGCTTGCTCTTCAGAAAGACCGGCTTCTAATGATTGAGAAATCATAGCAGAAAGTTTTGAAGCATCTTTCAAACCATCAGAAGTAATGGAATAAGTAATACCTTTATCAGCTACCATTTTTAAATTATAGGGTGCCATCTCCCAATGTTTCATTTCCCCTAGGCTAACATTCAAAGCATCAAAAGGATCTTCTACATCAATAGCTTCAGGATAATTTATAGGCAATATTAATTGAGCGTTAGTAGCCTTTATTTCATCTAACCTTTGATATTCATCACCATTTCCTTTAATGATATATTGTACTCCAAATTCATCTCCCAATTTATCAGCTCTTAATACATACAATTTATCACCTCCAGCCTCAAAAAATTGAGGGTAACTCTGATTATTATTAAAAGCATTCAAAGAAACATCTACCATCTCATTTTGGTTTGAATACCATTTAGCATCCAAATAAGTTTGTTTAATTAAAGCAATAGCTCCCATTAAGGATGAGGGATTATCTTGAGTAGAACTTCCTTTATCAAATGAAAAATGTTGAGAAGCATTTTCTTTCAACATAATTTCATTTTCCGGACCATCATGTAAAGCCACTACAGTACCTGTTCCTCTGACCAGGCCATCTTGGTTATGAGTTAAAACAACTCCAAATCCGGCTTTACGCATTCTTTCGGCTTCGGAATCACTAGTTTCAAATGCTTCATGAGCATTGAAATAAGCTTTTATAGCATCATTAGCGTTATAAGCACCATCTTTTTTGGGTCCTAATTGTGGACCAGGACTTCTATTATTCTCAGTCTTAGGCATTCCAATTTTACTAGACAATTCAATAAAAGAAGGATATATATGTTTTCCTTTTAGATCATGAATTATAGCTCCTTTAGGAACCTTAATGTCCTTCCCAGAAGCAATTACTTTTCCTTTTTGAATTATTAAAGTTGCACTTTCAATAGATGTTTGATAATCAATATGTAATGTTGCATTAATAAAGGCGTGCAAGCCAGGTCTTTCATCTTTTACACCATTCACTGTATAAGTTTCTTGTGCGTAAGAAGTGAATAACCAAAAGCTAAAACACACTAAAAGTATTTTTCTCATCATTGTATGTAATTTTAGTTTAAGAAATGAAAATAGTACTTTTTATATAATTAAATAATAAAAATAGCATCTATTATTTTATTGGTATTTTTAGATTATTAATGGATAGTAAAAACTAAAACAATTTATATTAGATTTATGAGTAAAAAAGCACATCTTGTCATGAGTTATATATGAAACAGGCCTTTGTTATGCCAATTTTATATTCTAAATTAATGTAGTTAATCCTATAAATTTTTCAAGAATTATGAGGAAATTTTTAAATAAGCACTTGATATCCATTGCCATATATGCAGTTTCAGCACTCATATTGTTAAGTGTTATACTTTCCTTCTACAATAAAAAAGTAATGAGTGATGCATTGGAAACCCAAAAACAAGCCGATATGGTAGTTAGAGTTTCTGAAAATACATTACTCAACATTCGTCAAATGGACATTAGCGCAAGAGGTTATGCTTTAATCCGTGAAGATGGTTTTTTATTCTGGAGTGTAGCAGATGCAAGAAGAGAAAATCGGGAAAATTTCAAGACTTTGGATAGTTTATTTGCTATTCAAGGTTATTCCGACCCTGTCAACTATCCAAAATTAAAGACTGGTTTTAAAAAATATGCGGATATGTATGAGGAAATGGTCAAGCATTTGAAAAATGATGATTTGGAAGCTTACAAAGAAATTTTAAGAAATGATTTTGGAAGGACATTCTGGCCCATCAACGCTGCCTTTACTTCCAGGTTGTATGATTTTGAAGATAAACTAGTTGAAAAAGCTCAAGATAGATATGAAGGGGCCATATTCCAAAATACTATCATCCAGTTATTACTTCTATTAATAGGCTTACCTACCCTGATCTTTATATTAATTAAATTAAGAAAAGATGAGAAAAACAGGACCGCATTATTACTCAATTTAAGAGAAAACAATAAGAAATATTTATTCAATGATGGTGATACCCGTTTTAGAGGTGCAGCAAAAATATTAAATGGTTCTATTGATAATCTTAAAAAAGCAGCACTTTATGTCAAAAAAGTAGCATCAGGAGAATATGATGTACAATGGGAAGGAATGACAGAAGAAAACAGAGAACTGAATAAAGAAAATCTTGCAGGACAGCTAATTGAAATGAAAAAGCAAATGCAATTAGCTGATATTGAAAACAAAAAACGTATTTGGTCAACGGAAGGGCTCTCTAAACTTACTGAAATTATTAGAAATAGTGAACAAGACACCAAAGACCTAACTTTTCAGTCTACTAAATACTTAACAGAATACTTAGGAGCACAACAAGGAAGCTTGTTCATCTTAGTTCAAGATGAAGACGATGAAAATCAAAAACATTTGGAACTGTCTGCTGCTTATGCATTTGATAGACGTAAATTCTTAGATAAAAAGCTTGAAATTGGACAAGGATTAGTTGGTCAAACCTATCGTGAAAGAGAAACTTTGTTATTAACCGAAATACCTCAAAATTATACATTTATTAAATCAGGGTTAGGAGACTCTACTCCTACATGCTTGGCTGTAGTTCCTATGTTGTACAATGATAATGTGCAAGCATTGATTGAATTAGCTTCCTTTAAAAAATTTGAAAAACATGAAGTTGAATTTTTAGAAAAGGCAGGTGAATACGTAGCATCAGCGATTGCAACTACTCAAAATAATGAAAAAACAAGAATTTTATTAGAGCAAATGCAACAGCAGGCGGAAGAAATGAGGGCTCAGGAAGAAGAATTGAGGCAGAACATGGAAGAGTTAGAAGCTACTCAAGAAGAGATGAGAAGAAAGGAAAAAATGATGGAGGAGAAAATGCAAAATTCAGACAACTAACTAATATTCTGAATTCTATCATGCAAATCATCAATGCTAAAATGCTATCTGATTAACAGATTCAGTAAAATTTTTTCTTCATTAAATAAGAGTTTCAGATTTGTCTTGAGAAGTAATGAAGCCATTTTCCAATCTGTAAATGTTGTCAGAGAAATTAGCAACATTCATTCTGTGGCTCACAAAAAGAATGATTTTTTCATTTTTTAATTGCTGCAATAAATTTAAAATAAACTGTTCTGTATTTCTGTCCATAGCAGATGTACCCTCATCAATCAGTAACAACTGCGGGTTTCTATATAGTGCTCTGGCTAAGCCCACTAACTGCTTTTGGCCTCCAGAAATATTGGTACCCTCTTCCCCTAGTAAAGTCATATAGCCTTGGGGGAAATTTCTAAAAAATTGATCGAAACCATATTCCCTACACCATTTTTCCGCATTTTCTAATTCAACCGGATTATCACTTAAGCATATATTAAAAAGTAAAAAATTATTGAAAATTTTAATATCCTGAGGAACGATTCCAATTAATTTCCTATACTGCTCTAACTTTATATCATTAATTGAAATTCCATTTATTTTGATGGATCCTTGTGAAGGACTGTAAAAACGTTGAACTAATTGAAAGATTGTACTTTTCCCTGCACCACTTTCTCCCAAAAGGGTGGTAATTCCCCCCTTCTTAATGACCATGTTGATTTGATTTAACAGATTTAAAGATCCAGGGTAATGAAAATTCAGGTTTTGTATTGTTAGTTCATTGATATTTTCGTTTTCAAAATTTAGACCACTTTTGTTTTCAGTATTTATCCCAGTAAATTCCTCCATTCTGTTGAAAGCAACTTTTGCTTCCTGAAACTGAATATTAAACAATGCTATTTGAGTTAAGGATGGTCCAATAGAACGAGATAGGGACAATAAAGCTACCATAGAACCAATTAAAATATCGCCATTCAATACCAAAAAGGATGCTAATGATATTACGCTTACAACAAGTAGTATTCCTGCAAACTCTGTCAAAAAACTAAATTTAACATGGATTTTACCTAACTTAAATATTTGTTCCTGAAAGTTTCTATATAAGGAAGTGGTTCCCTTATGAAAAAGATTAATGGTTCCAGTTGTCTTTACTTCTGCTATACCGCTAATTACATCTATATAATTGCTTTCATTTAAAGCATATGCACTCATTACATCCTTTTGTGTATTTATAATAGGCTTGTTCAATCGCCAGAGGATAAGACCATATACAGGTATAAAAATAGCAACTACAACTCCAACTTGCCATGAATATACAAAGACCCCTATTAATGAAATAATGATAATAAGAAATTCAATTAAAAGATTACCAATTAAATTACTGATGGAAGATTGAATACGCCTGGTATCGTTCATTCTCGCTACCATATCCCCTGTTTTTTTTGAATCAAAAAATGGTTTGGGTATGTGTAAAAGCGATTCAAAAAATGAAGCTATCATTCTGTTGTTAAAATCCTTGCTTTGTATGATCAAAAATGTTGACCGTACATAACTTAATCCCACCTTTATCAATAAAATACAGGCAAATAAAACCAGTCCAATGATGAGTTTGCCGACTTCTTTGGTAGGCAAAATAACATCAATCAACTTTTGGCTAAAAATGGCCGAGGCCAACGAAAATATAGCAATTAAAACACCTAAAAAAAGTGCCGCCAATAAGATATTAAGATCTTCCTTTACCCAACTGAGAAGGTTTTCGTATTTTTTCTTTTTGGATTTTACTTTCTCAAAATTCTTGTTGGGTGTTAACTTTAGCAAGGCCTTGGTTTGCCATACTTTTTCAAGTTTTTCTTTTGACCACAACTCTACCCCCCTGCCTGGATCATTAATTATTAATTGATCTTCCTGAAAACCATAAAGAACCACATAATGCTGTAATCTGTTTTCTAGAATCACATGTAAAATTGCAGGGCAATCCAATTCCTTTAAATTTTCAACTGACTCAGCTTCTAAACCTTCTACTTCAAAGTTCAAATCTTTTGCCCCTTGAAATAGTCCCAATAATTTAGTACCTGTTTGGGTAGTTCCAGTAATTCTTCTTAACTCATCAAGTGAATTGTACCCTCCATGAAATTTGATGATAGATGCCAAACAAGCAGGGCCACAATCTGATTGACCGTGTTGCTGAACGAAAAATTGGTTGAGTTTTTTAATCATTGGATTGCTTAGTTTAAATACCTGTCAAAAATTTCTTGGAGTAATGTAATCTGTCAAATTTAATTATATTAATAATCTAAATATCTTTAATCAACAGATGCTTTTTTAATCAAAAAATTGTGGAATTTTGGTAAAATGCAGTTTTTCTAATTTTTTCATCACTCCAAGACTTTCAAAATAGCTTCTATTTTCACCTCCCCTATGAAATGTTTTTTTAGTAAGCTGTTTTCATAAATAAAAGTTTGGGGTACTCCACCAGTAATTGTGTTGGTCAATAAATAAGGATCGACTTCAACATAATGCTGTGCAAGATTATATTGCTGAAGAAAATCAAGTGCATTCTTTTTAGGTTCAAATGAAGCTAACAGTAATTGATAGTGTTGAAACTTTTCTATATTCTCACTAATCTCTTTCATTTCCCATTGGCAGAAATGACAATCACTATTGAAATACATAAAAATAGTGGACTGTTCATTATTAGTTTCTTTTATTCCCAAAATATTTGTCAAAGAATTCAGGTTCTGAATTATCTCTTCTGAATGGTTTATTTTTTTCAATTTCATTACACTCGTGTAACCCATCCAACCTAATAAACCAACAATTAACAAGGACATTATAGATAAAACTATCTTTTTCATTACGCAGTCATATTTATTGACAAAAATGTTATAAATAAAATCCAAACTATTAAAGCAGAACCATAAACGGGCAAAGTAAATTTTAGCGCAGAATCATAATCCTTACTAGTAATTTTCTTAATACCTAAAGCAAGAACTAAGAGATAAATAAATTCAAAAATATTAATGGACTTTAGAGGGAAAATAAGCCATGAATCTAACTGAGAAGGGTCATATATGCTTAATAAAGAAAGGGGGGCAAAATATTGAATTTCTAACAAGGAGTGAGAAGTATCGAATAATCCAAACCAAACCAAAGAAAAAAAAGAAGGTAGAAGCCAAATAAAATCAGCTATCATTACAATTTTGAAAATTGACTTATAAGTTATATTTAAATTAAATATTATAGAGCCACAAAGAATCCAAAAAGATACAATTGACAACTCAATCAATTGCAATGCTGGAATTAACAAATAATTTACCCAAGACCATTCATTTTTTATACTAATCAATTTCAATATGCGATCATAACTTAATTGATTACTGTAATGATCTTTAATTAAGGTATCCGTTATAAGAAATTCATTTGTTAGATAATATAAAATTAAATTGCACAATACTAGGATAAAAATTAAATATGAATTCTTAATTTCTGTCATTGTTTAATTGTTTTGATTTCGTATTAATTTTCTATAATAATATAATACTGTTAGTCCAATACACAGATAAATAAAATTTAGTGTAGTTATATTTAATCCTGTAGAATTAATAGGTACCAATTGTTTAATCTCTGAAGTTGAAGTAAATAATTTATATCCCCAAAACATCTGCATAAATGGATTAAATGCATCTGAAATAAGAAAAATACTTGAAATTGGAAGAAATATTAAACAACCAATAAATACAGTGAGCTTATGGATAACAATAGATAACACATATAGAATTATTATCAACATTGAACTAAATAAAAAAGTAATTGGGATTTGTTCAATTAAAGAAAGATGGCTTCTATTATCAGGTACTATTTCAAAATCTGGTCTTAGTACATACAATAATTCAGAAAAAGCAACAATTAATGCTATAATGATTATATATGTAAACATTGCAAAAAATAGAATTATCAATATCTTTATTATATCGATGTTAAACATTGAATAGGGAGATCGTTTTAGTAGGTCAAAACCATTTGATGCTTTTTCCATATTATTTACTGTAGATATTATTAGTCCAATAAAAAATGGAAATAAAAAAGAAACCATTGCAAGAAAACTACTATAGGTATATAGCCATTTATTTTGTATTTTACTAAATTCGTATTCCGATAGAAACCTTGTAGCATCTTTGGAAAAAACTGAATATGAAAATATAATAATTAAACCTATCACTATAGATGAAATAAGCCAAATTGATTTTAATTTACTGATCTTAAATAGCTCGGATAAAAATAGGTTCTTTTGAAATGTTATATAATTAATAATTACATTCATTGTAGATTTCATGAACGGTTTTAGTATTATTTTCTAAATCTGTATTATTATAATTAATACTTCCATTTTTTAAATGTATTAATGAATTACAAATTCTATCTAAAAAATCAAAATCATGACCTGCTACCATAAATGTCACATTATATTGGCTATTAAGAAAGAGAATCAATGAAATCAAATCTTCAACACCTGATTGATCTAACCCATTTGTTGGTTCATCTAAAACTATTAAATCTGGTTCATGTATGAAAGCAAATCCAATTCCTAGTCTTTGTCTCATACCTAATGAAATTGATTTAACAAGTTTATTTTTTACTTTCTTTAAATTTACAATATCTAATATTTTATTAATTTTGTAAGCAGGCAATCCATATAAAATTGAAATGTACTTTAAATTATCCTCTATAGACAAATGTTTATAAACATTTGCCTCGCCTACTAAAAAACCAGCAACCTTACTAAATTCTCGATTATTGTATAATATAGCATTCTTCTGATTGAAATGAATCTGCCCACAATCAGGAAAATAATTTCTACTAATCACTTTGATTAAAGAGGTCTTACCACTTCCATTTGATCCAATAATACCTAGAATTGCATTTTTACTAATAGAAAAGCTAATATCCTTAAGGATATTAGCTTTATTGATAGTTAAAAATATGGATTTTACTTCGAGAAGTACTTTTTCCATTTAAATTAACTTTGACTTAAAAAGTGGACATATACGCTGCCGAACAAGAAGACCAAGCTGATGATGCACTTTCTCCATATTCCATTAAAGTTGCTGCACATGGCAATACAAAATTAATGTAATCATTTCCACCTTCAATTTTTTCTAAACTAATCTCATTTAAATTTTTCATAATAAAAATTTTATGTTAAACATTTATTTGATTCAAATTTAACTGACAAAGCATGTAAGTATTATTCATAAAAAGAATATTTTTATTCAATAAATGAATAAATGATTTTTAGTTAATTTTTTTTCTACAGAAAAAAAATTAACAGTATATTTGTATAAACGACCAAAAACTTACACTCAAATGATAAATTATCAACTAAAAAAACTACGTATAGCAAAAAACCTAAGTCAAGAGCAATTAGCTGATGAATTAAATATTTCGCAATCTACTTATTCAAGAATTGAAAATGGAAATCAAAATTGGGCGAAATACTTAAATGAAATATGTGATTTTTTTAATATCGAACCATCTATATTATTTGTTAAAGAATTACCTTTAAATAATTCAAAAAAAATTCAAACAAATCGTGAAATTGACAACAGTAAAAATCAAATTGACGAAAAAGAAAAAATTATAAATATTTTGGAAAAACAAGTTGAATTATTGGAAGAAAAAATTCAGATACATAAAATTCACAACGAAAACTAATGTAATATAAATCCTTAGATAGAGTCGGAAAATTTCAAATATCTGAAAAGCCGTAATCTCTAATTAAAATAATAATATTATTTTAATTGACTCTTCAGACAACCAAAAATATAAGCATCCTCTGATTAAACAATTTATTATCATGGTAACTCATTCTTGTTTATCTCCTGTGTAAACCAGCATCAATGTCATAAAGAAAGTTGCAGTAAATATATAACAAGTTAGTTTCTTTAACATTCAGTCCTCTAGACAAATTCCTGACCTTAAATGATATAGCAAATGGAATAAATTTCAGTATAACGTAAACTGATAGCTAAGGTCTTAAGCTAGCCCTCTCCTTAATCCATGAGTGACGACAACAAGAAAAGGGTTGACGTTTGTGCCCAATAATCTGTAGAATAAATTTTTAAGCACTACAACGGAGTTTAAACAAATAAATACAGAACCATTTCATCAATAAAAAAAGACTGCACATCAAAATAATCTTCAATAAGAACATAATCCTATGCTAGAGTTTGCTAAACTGAGCAAAGTTTAAAGGAGGTATAAAGATACAAATTTGTAGGGTCGATACTTTTCTATAAATTAGTGTGAGATCAGTATGTTTTCTTTTGAAAATACATTTTTTTTAATTTGATCTGATCATTAGCTTATGGTTAAAGAAGCTGTAAGCTACCAAACACGACAGAGCATTGTTAAATACAATATTTATGCTCCGGTGACGGTTGTGCCACAAGTCACAAATGTCTTTAAACAGTTCGATAACCGTTTCAAGCAATAATCTCTTTTATAAGAGAAATTTATTCTACATGGTCAGCAATTTGATTTTCGTCTTCATTTTTTTTAGTGAAAAGGGAAATGCTCTGCCGGTAGAGTTTTAGGAATAGCTTTTTTCAATTGTAGGCTGCATCACATATATCTTTCAGAAATCCATATACATGCATAGATGAATTATCACCCCAAGGTAGTTGTCGCAAACATTCTTGGATGAAAAGGTAAACCCCAAAAATTCTCTTTGGTGGTTGGTAAATAAGTGCATTTTAAGACCATATAACCATTGAGTGGAAGTCCACAGCACTTGCCAAATCATCGAACAACTATACAATGGCAGATAAATATAGACCCGTATTGACAAATTGATATCCGAAAAAATCAACAATATCACCATCAAAAGCATTTTGTGTAGCTGTGTTGTAAAATACAGGGAAAATTGAAGACTTGATTACTATAGCATATACAGAATTAGCGCAATCGTACATGCACCATGCATTGATGGTTTTGGGTTGATTAATTTTCAACTTTGGGAAGTTTAATCAGTTAGAAAAATCACAAAAAAAAACCTCACTTCAATTACTGAAATGAGGTTTTTAATGAAATATATTATGTTACAATAAAGAATTTTCTTTATCGGTATTTACTAATTGTCTAGTGTTATACATCAACTTACGTGCATTAGCTTTTCTTAACTGCTGTTGAACATCAGAGATAATCCCCATCTTAGCTTCACTATCAACTTTCAAGGCAATTGTGATTTTATCTCTTTCTTGCTCAGACAACTTATCTTTTTCTTTTGCTACCCAAAGAAGAACATCTTTTGGCTCAATAAATACATCGTTAGCTTGAATTTTTGCTTCACCTCCAAACTTTTCAGTTTGTTTTGGCTTACCGATGTATAGATACGTAACCAAAGATTTTCTTTCAATCTTTTTCATTTGTTCAGCTTTAGGTATCTTTTGTTCCACCTTAATTTCGGTTTCCCTCAATACTGTAGTCACCATGAAAAAGAACAGGAGCATAAAAATAATATCCGGAAGTGCTGAGGTAGGTATTTCCTGACTTGCACTGGTTTTCTTTTTAAACTTTGACATATCTTAATTACCTCCTATATTTGTTGGTTCTGCAATAGAAATAGCCATTGGAATATCTCCTTTACCTTTATCATAAATAGCTCTTTCCTTAGGGTTACTAGTATTCAATGCCCTAAATTCGTCAACAGGAATTCCTGCTCTATCCGCATAGATTTGATAGTAAGCACCTTGTAATTGATCCAATACATTAATATATATCTCATAACTTGTTCCTCTATCAGTTTTAAAGGAAACAATTGCATCTTGTGGGCTTTCTGCCAATTCAGGATTATTACCAGGATTGAGAACATGTTCAATTAACATATCTTTAATCTTAGTATAATCATCCATTCTTTCACCTTCAACCAATAACCTATCCGCTGAATTAATAGCTACTTTAAAAAGATTTCTCTCTTTAATTTTGAGATCGATTTCTTCAGCGTCATCTTTTTCGGGTGGTAAGGTTAAAGATAATCCTTTATCAGATGCAATGGTAGTAGTTACAAGAAAGAATATTAACAATAAGAATGCGATATCGGCCATAGAGCCTGCATTTACTTCTGTTGCTGATCTTCCTTTATTTCTAGCCATTATTTTATGATTTTATTTATTTCAGAATAAATAATTGACACTACTGCAATTCCCATCAATAAATAGGTGGTTATTAAAAACCCCCCAATAACTTTTGATGATGTATTAGTAACATCAAACTGAATATACTTAGCAGTTACTTCATCACCTGAGATACCCCAACTGATTAAATAAACTACACCGATTACAACAATGCCCAAAGCAGATTTCAAAAGACTCTTTGGGTTGCCTAGCGCATTAATAAGTGGTAAAACAATTGCTCCTAAAGCAGCAATGATTACCAACAAATATGAGCCATATAACATTATATCTACAATTTCCATTTAGTTAAACTTTAAAGGGTTAAACTTACTTAGTAAGATTATGCTTCACTAAAATATCAACTAATGAGATAGATGCGTCTTCCATTTGGTTTACTAAAGAATCAATTTTAGAAACGCAATAGTTGTAAAATAATTGTAAAATAATTGCAACAATTAAACCTGCTACAGTAGTTAACAATGCTTGCTTAATACCACCTGCTACCAATGAAGGCGAAATATCACCCGCAGCTTCAATTGAATCAAATGCATTAATCATACCAATTACAGTACCCATGAAACCTAACATTGGAGCTAGAGAAATGAATAATGAAATCCACACTAAACCTCTTTCTAAACGTCCCATTTCAACAGAACCGTATGAAACTACTGATTTCTCAACCATTTCAACACCCTCTGACATTCTCATTAAACCTTGGGTAAAAATTGAAGCTACTGGCCCTCTAGTGCTTTTAGATACTTCTTTTGCAGCTTCTACACCACCTTGACTTAAAGCATCTTCTACATTAGCCAATAATTTGTTAGTATTTGTAGTTGCTAAGTTTAAAGTAATGATTCTCTCAATAGAAATAGCTAATCCTAAGATCAAACATATTAATACTACTGACATAAATCCCCATCCACCTTCAATGAACTTCTCTTTAATTACTTGGTGAAAGCCTTGCTCTTCTACAACTTCCTCCTCTTCAACCACTGTAGTAGCAGTAGTATCAACTTCCTCAACAGCTGCAGTATCTGTGACCTCCGCAGAGTCACTTTCCATTGCAGTTGTATCATTTTCCATTTCAGAGGTAGCTTCCTCATCCTGAGCAATCGCATTGCCATTGAAACCGAATATTAAAGCTCCGGTCATCATCATTAAAACAAATAGCTTTTTCATAGTTAAGTTGTTTGTAATTTTCCTTTTTAGTTATTGTATGTTAGTTAATTTAAAACTAAGTCCAATTTTACACAAATATCCACAAACAGAAAATTTTTTTAGCATTTCTTTATGCCTATTTCTAATTATTTTATTCTTTAAATTAAAAATAAGCCTAAATAATTGAGCAAAATGCGGAGAAGGAGGGATTCGAACCCTCGGTACCCGCGAAGGTACACTCGCTTTCCAAGCGAGCCCGATCGGCCACTCTGGCACCTCTCCTTTTGTCTGTAAATATTCATTTATCGATTGAACTCTTTTCAAACGTGCACAAATAAATTAATAATTTATTCTTCATGCAAGCTCATTTTGCCAAATGGTTAATATTAATAAAATATTAATACGCAAATGAGTTGCAAATAGAATGATAGTAGTTTAATATTATATTATTCCATGTAAGTGCAAATATTTCATTATTCCATTTCTCCACGAAGTGGCTTTATTAAATAACTTTGCTGCATTTCTTCAGAGTGAGCATGACTCAAAACATACATCATTTTTGTAATGGCCGCTTCAGTTGTTATATCACTACCGCTTATTACACCAATGGATTGCAAGTCTTTACTGGTTTGATACCGACCTTGAATTACCTTCCCTCCCATGCATTGAGAAACATTCAATATTAAGATCCCTTTTTCAATAGCTTTATGCAAAGCATCTATAAACCATTTTTCTGTTGGTGCATTTCCTGAACCGTAAGTTTCAATTACCAATCCTCGTAATCCTTTTATAGATAAAATCCCTTCTACAAAGGCTTTAGAAATACCTGGAAATACTTTCAGAATGGCCACTTCTTGTTGGATATTCTTCCTTACTTTTAGTTCAGTTTCTGCTTGAAATGCTCTTAATGCTGAGAAATTATATTCTATTATAACTCCTGCTTCGGCCAAAACAGGATAGTTTTCACTTTGAAAAGCATCGAATTGAACACTTTCCACTTTTTTAGCTCTATTTGCCCTTAATAATAAATTATCAAAATAAATACAAACCTCTGAAACAATGGGTCTGTGGTTTAATTTCTGACTGGCAATTTCAATGGCAGTTATCAAATTTTCACGTGCATCTGAGCGAGCAGCACCAATTGGTAATTGCGCTCCAGTAAAAATCACTGGCTTATTGAGTCCCTCTAACATGAAGCTAATAGCAGATGCTGTATAAGCCATAGTATCCGTTCCATGAATTACAATGAAACCATCATATTCATCGTAATGGTCTTCCACCAAACCTGCAATATCATCCCAATGCTTTGGATTTACATTGGATGAGTCTATCAATTTATTAAAGGAAGCAACGGTTATTTTTAAATTGAAATTTCTTAAGGAAGGAACCTCGTCTAATATATTCTGAAAATCAAACGGAACCAACGCTTGCTCTTCATTATAGACCATCCCTAAAGTTCCACCAGTATAAATAATCATCACCGCACTTTCTGGTGCTTTGGGTGTGGCGGTTTCTATATGAATTAATTCGTATGGCTTTTTCATTCAGGCAAATAAAGCTTTAGCATTAGTTGAAGTAATACTTATGAGTTCTTCTTTAGGCATTTGCTTTAAATCAGCAATTTTTTGAGCTATCAATTCCAGATAAGCTGGTTCATTTCTTTTACCTCTTTTTGGAGTTGGTGCTAAATAAGGGGCATCTGTCTCTAATACCATTCTATTAATATCAATATCAGAAATATGTTCTGCCAAACCTCCATTTTTAAAGGTGACCACTCCACCTATCCCAAGGTAAAATCCGAGGTCGATAACTTTTTGTGCATCTTCTGCATTCCCTGTAAAACAATGGAAAACTCCTTTTAAGTTATCATCCTTCAATTCTTTCACGATTTCATACGTTTCTTGGAATGAATCTCTACAATGTAAAATAATGGGGATTTGATGCTTTTTAGCTAATTCTATCTGAATTCTTAAAGCTTCTTTCTGTTCTTTCATCAGACTTTTATCCCAATAGAAATCAAGCCCTATCTCTCCAACTGCCACAAATTTCCTTTTATTCAGCCAATCTTCGACTTCATATAATTGCTTTTCGAAATGTTTTTCTACCGAGCAAGGATGGATTCCCATTGTGGCTATGGTGTTTGAAAATTTATCCTCCACTTCCATCATTGGTTCAATAGATTCATGATCAATATTGGGCATATAGAATTTTTCAACTCCAGCTTTTGCTGCCCTGTCCATCATTTCTGCTCTGTCCTCATCAAATTTCTCCGCATATAAATGCGCATGTGTTTCTATCATCCTTTAGCGAATTTTCTTCCTTTCCATTTAACGGGCAAAGGTAATAGATAAAAGAAAAGAAGTGCAACAGAAATGAACCCACTGTAGAATTCGAATATAAAAAGATTACCAAGCGGCACATATTGATTGAGTCTTTCTAAAATTTTGTTGATAAATAAACTTTGCAAAGTGATTTTTAAACCAAATAAAGGAATTGCTACAAATGGGTTGACAAAAATCATCGCAAGCATTGCTGGATAATATAAAGCCTGAAATACCAAAAGTGCTACCATGAAAGGAGGCAATTTTAAGGCTCCACTCATCCATCGTTTGCGTTGATTCATCAGGTTCCAAAAGCCTTTGATAGCAAAAGTACGTACTAAGCTTTCCTCATTTGCGAGTTGTTGATATCTATACCCCTTTTTTGCTACAGCTTTAAATAAAGCGAAATCTTCTGTAACTGAAAAAGGAATGTTTTTATATCCTCCTACTTTAGTATAAGCTTCTTTGCTCACCATCATATTATTACCAACTGCTGTGACAGGGATTTTCCAACCACTAACAATCTTAACCATGCCTAAAGCTAAACTCCAGTCAATCATTTGCATACTGGATAAAAAATCCTTGGCTTTAATAATCGTAAAGCCACTTTGAATACCAGAACCTTCTTTCCAACAAGCTAATTGTTTCATGAGCCAACTGGGTGGAACTTCCACATCCGCATCGGTTATCATCAAGAATTCACCTTTAGCTTTTTCAGCCAATTGTTCCAAAACATTTGCTTTGGCATCCAAATGTTCAACTTTTTCCTTTATAGGCACATAGAAGAAATTATTGGTCTCTTTATCCCACGCTTGCATGATTTTAGTGCTTCCGTCAGTAGAGTCATCATCTCCCATTAACACTTCGTATTTATCTTTGGGATAATCAAGTTTTTCGAGCGAGTTTAAGGCATAATTTACCGTGTGTACTTCATCACGGACAGCCATCAAAATGGAAATAAAAGGCAATTCACCTTCAAAAGGTTTGGGGTTCTCAGCTTTTGGTTTCCAGGCCATCCATAAAATTAAGTCCACTAAGATTACAACAATTATAATCATCAATAGGCCTAAAAATAGATAGGTCATAGTTTTTTAAATTTGTATCCAATATCGTAAAAATGTTTGAGATACAAAGGTAGGAATTGCATTATTTTCTCTTTTGCTTTTAAATTATCATGAAAAACTATAATACTTCCATGCTCTGAATTCTCTATACTTTTTTGAAGTATTCTATCAGATGAAATTGATATATTATAGTCTTTCGAAAGTACATCCCACATAATGAGATCATAATCTGCTTTCTTAAGCTTTCGAGCTAAATTTAAGTTAAACTGTCCATAAGGGAATCTAAAAAGCTTTTTATCCTGGATAACATGTTTTTCAATTTCCTGCTGGCAGAAGTTAACATTCTTCAAATATTCATCATCATTGGTTTTCCAAGCTTTTAAATGATTAAAAGTGTGATTACCAACTGAATGACCATTTTCTAAAATTGATTTAAAGATTTCAGGGTACTTTTTTATATTATCACCTACGCAAAAAAACGTAGCCTTAGCATTAAAATCATTTAGAATGCTTAATATTTCATGGGTTAATTCTGGGATTGGACCATCATCAAATGTTGGATAGATAATTTTTTCATTACTATCTACCTTCCATTGAAAGGAAGGAAATATTCTTTGAATGATTTTGGGGGTTTTATAGAATGCCCAATCAGACATTGTATTGACAAGCTAATAAAGTAATATCATCAGATAAAGCCCTTTTTCCGATAAAATCATCTATCTCTTTCAAAATACTTGAGAGAATTAAAGCTGGTTTGGTGTCAATATTATTATTCAAAATATCCATCACTCGCTCTGGACCAAATTCCTCTTCCTTTTCATTAAATGCCTCCGTTAATCCGTCTGTATAAAGCAATAATGTTTGAGTATTCTGAATTTCAGTTATGCCTATTTCTAGGAAAGGAATCTCTCTTAAAGCGCCTAATACCAAGGTTCCTTTTTCCAATTTCTCAATGTTTCCATTTATGGACATTAAAAATGGAGGATTATGACCTGCATTTACATAAGTAAGCTTTTTCTCTTTTAAATCGATCAGCGCAATAAAAAAAGTGATGAAATTTTCTCCATTGGCACTTTCAAATACTTGATGATTTAAATCATGAATCACTTCCTCTAAGTCTGTTGTTTTCCTTAATAGTGTTCGTAGAGAGGCTTGAAAATTAGACATCAAAAGTGCTGCAGGAACTCCTTTTCCTGACACATCGGCTATACAAACTATTTTACGGTTTTCATCAATAGACAACCAATCATAATAATCGCCCCCTACAGTGTGGTGAGGAGAATAATGGGCGTCAATGCTGAAATTATCATTCTCAGGTAGTGATTTAGGGAAAAGCAATTGTTGTACTTTCTTTGCAATTTCCATCTCCTTATCGTAAACCTCTTGTTCAAGCCTTGCTCTAGCCATTTTCTTATTTTCAATAGCTACCATAATAATATTAGTAAGCGCTTGAATAAAATTTAAATGGTTTTCAATCAATTCTTTTTCCTGAGAATTAGAAACACCTCCTAAAAAAGCTATTGCCAAGAGTTCATTCTTATGAAAAACTGGAATCGCTACCTCAAACTCTTCAAAAGGTGAATCAAACAAATCAGCATTAAATAAAATCTTACGATTTTTGACAATCTGATATACTTTATCATCCATATGAGAATAATCTTTTTGGGTGCCAAAAGATAATTTTAATTCCCATTGTTTTTTGTCTTGAACTATCAACATCAATTTACCCAGCTTAAGATTGGCTCTTAAGGTGAAATTGTAGATTTTATACAATGAATCTTCAGGTAAATTCTCGTTAATTGCTTGCGTAATTTCAAGCAGGGCATTTAGCTCCAGTTCTTTAAGCTCGAATCGGTTCGATATTTTTAGGGTTGTATCCATTTTATAAATGTGAAGTTAAGGAATTGATCGGAGAAAAGGAAAATAGTGACAATAGACAATTTATATTTAAAAATGTCCATCTAAAGAATTCAATCTAATTCTTATCGGATTATTTTTTACCTTTCTGAAAACTAATAAAAAATGATGAAGCAATATTTCTATATTTTCATTCTGTTATTTGCAGTTTCTTGCAATGCTTTTAAAAACAACAAAAGTTCTGAGCCTGAATTATCCAAATTCGACAAGTTGATTTCTGGAAAAGAGAAATTCAGTGGTTTTATGAATTACTACTGGGATTCAGAAAAAGGTAAAATCTACCTGGAAATTGACAAATTTAATGAAGAGCTGATATATGTGAGTTATTTGTCCGCAGGTTTAGGTTCAAATGATATAGGGCTTGATAGAGGTCAAATTGGAAATAGCAAAATCATCAAATTCGAGAAAATCGGGAATAAAATTATGGTTTTTGAGCCGAATTATAAATTTCGGGCAGATTCCGACAACGAAGCTGAGAAAAAAGCTGTCAAAGATGCATTTGCTCATTCTATTATTCATGGATTTGAAATTGAAGCATCTAATGATTGGGCGCATTTAGTGGATGCCACTGATTTCTTTATTCGAGATGCGCATGGTGTGAGCCAAAGATTAAAGAAATCAAAAGAAGGGACCTATAGTTTAGATAAAAGCCGTTCTATTTTCAATTTAGAAGGTTCGAAAAATTTTCCTGAGAATACAGAACTGGATTTCTGGATTTCATTCAAAGGGGAAGCAAAAGGAAGTGAAATCTATTCCGTTAGTCCTGATGCAGATAATATAACAGTTCGCCAGCATCACTCTTTTGTTCAATTGCCAGACGATGATTACGAGCCTAGAAAATTTGATCCAAGAGCGGGTTATTTTGGCACTACTTATAAAGATTATGCAGTTCCTATAAATGAAGACATCACTCAAAGATTGATTAATCGACATAGATTACAAAAGAAAAATCCTGAAGCGGAAAAAAGCGAAGCAGTGGAACCCATTATTTATTATTTAGATCCTGGAACACCTGAACCAGTTCGTTCTGCTTTATTGGATGGAGCTAAATGGTGGAACCAAGCATTTGAAGCTGCTGGCTATGAAAATGCATTTCAAGTGAAAATGTTGCCAGAAGATGCAGATCCTTTGGATATCCGCTATAATGTAATTCAATGGGTGCACCGCTCTTCGAGAGGTTGGAGTTATGGAGCAAGTGTGACAGATCCAAGAACAGGTGAAATCATTAAAGGACATGTTAGCTTGGGTTCTTTACGAGTGAGACAAGATTTCTTAATTGCAGAAGGACTTTTAGCACCCTATGACAAAAGTGGAGAAAACAATGATATGGAAGAAATGTCATTGGCAAGATTGAGACAGTTATCAGCTCATGAAATTGGGCACACCATTGGCTTAGCTCACTCCTATACATCCAGCACTGAAAATGATGCTTCTGTGATGGATTATCCTCACCCTAATATTGAATTGGATGAAAAGGGAAATATAACATTAGAAAATGCCTATGCAGAAAATATTGGACTTTGGGACAAATATGCCATACGCTATGGATATGAAGAAATTCCAACTGAGGCAAATGAAGAAGAATATTTAAATAGCATTTTGGCAGAAGCAAATGAAAAAGGTTTAACATTTATTTCAGATAGAGATGCCAGAGCAACAGGCGGAGCACATCCATATGCTCATTTATGGGATAATGGAAAAGATGCAGCTGTTCAGCTCAATCATTTGCTCAATGTTAGGCAAAAAGCACTTTCTAAATTTGGAGAAAATGTAATTCAATATGATAGACCATTAGCTCAAATTCAAGAAGCATTAATCCCCATATATTTTCTACATCGATATCAAGCAGAAGCCACGGTGAAATTAATTGGTGGATTGGATTACTCCTACAAGATGAGAGGTGATAATTTAAAGGAAATGAGCATAGTGCCATCCGAGTGGCAATTGGAAGCAGTCAATAGCTTGGCTAATGCGGTTAAAGCCGAAAATTTAGCTTTGCCAGAACAATTGTTGAACACCTTAAATCCTAGACCATTAGGATATTATGATAATAGAGAATTACTAAACGGAAAGACTGGGGTCACTTTTGATGCTATTGGAGCAGCTGAACAAGCATCGGCTATGGTTTTTGGGTTGGTAATGCATCCACAAAGGTTAAATAGATTAGTAGAATATCATGCAAGAGACAGTAAGAATCCTGGGATTCAAGAGGCTTTAGATGTTTTTGAAGATGTTTTATTTAATCAAAAGGTTAACAATAGTTATCACGAAGCCATACAGTTGACTTCACAATCAGTTTTTGTGAATCAATTGATGAAAACTTTTCAAAATGGGAAGCTCTCTCCTTTGGCGAGAGCAGAATTAATGTCTGTATTGAAAGATATTTCTATTCAATTATCAAAATCCAATTACAGAGACAGTGATTTGAGAAAGTCTCATAATCAAATGATCCTTACTCAAATAAAACTCTTTATGGAAACCCCTAAAGAATATGATGTAGCTCCTCTTCCATCCTTACCTCCTGGAAGTCCGATAGGGAGTTGCGATTATTAAATTACTAAAGACAAAATATTTCAACATAGACTAACGTTTAAGTTGGAATATTTTGTTAAACTTCAATCTTAAGCCAAAATGAAATTAATTTATACTACCACCTTAATACTTTTACCTTTTTTATCACTATCTCAATCCATTGTAAGTTATCATCAATCGCCCAATGGCGGACAAGCAGCTTATGCTTATGAAATTAATGATAAATTTAGACCAGAAATCAGATTACTTTCTAATACATTTATTGATGACTTCTATTTAAAACTAATGCTTAATTATGATTGGATCGAAAAGGATAATTATGAATTTTACAGCGGAATATCACTTCTAGGTTCCACTCTTGGAGATCCAACTCTTGGCTTTCCTTTAGGATTAAATATCTACCCTTTTGAAAATCAAAATTTCGGTTTTTTAATGGAATTCTCTCCTAATATCCCATTTGATGAAGGTAGTGGTGCTTACTTTGCAGGTAGTTGGGGAATTAGGTATCGATTTAATAGAAATTAATTATTTCTTGGGGCGTACATAATAATAAGCATTCCGATTAATGCAATAACGCCCCCTATCAAATCATAGCGGTCAGGGACAATACCATCCACTTTCCAACCCCAAATAATTGCCATTACAATAAATATTCCTCCATAGGCTGCATACACTCTTCCAAAATTTGCAGGTTGCCATGTAGCAACTACTCCGTAGCCAATCAAAATGATTGCACCGAGCACTCCTACCCACGAAGGTTTTTCTTCTCTAAGCGTTAACCATACCAAATAACCGCCTCCTATTTCGCAAAGACCTGCTAAAATAAAAATTGACATTGATTTGAAAATGGCTAGCATTAAAATTACACTTTAGCTAAAATTTGCTTTAAATCTTCTGGGATTTCCATTGGTCGCAATGGCGGGACATTAGCCCCTCCTGTATTTCCAACAGGGATTTTACCAACAAAAGATTTTACGCCTCCCACTAACAACCTTGGAATTTGACCTATTACTTCTTTAATATTTTTGATTTTAAACCCAAACTTCAACATAATCCAATGTACATAAGAATGCTGAACAGGATATGCCTGACCAATTATGTGTGCACGCTCTAAATGTCTCCAAGCAACTTGATAATCAGCAGATTTTAGTTTAGTTCTAAAATTTTCTAACTCCTTTTCATAATACGGCTTTAAGCCTTGTGGAAATTTATAATTAAAGTTCATAACTCATTAATTTAAAAGCCATTGTGCTCCAACAATCCTTTTTTAGTTGCCAGAAAATATAAATCATTCCAAGGGATACTGTTTAAATCATTCGAACCATCATATTCTTCATCATGATTAATAAGAATTTTAATATACTCTTTCTGATTTAAAGAAAACAAATGCTTATGAAGGTCTTCATCATCCCAATCCAACGCACTTTTGACATCCTTGTATGACTGCACAAAATATAACTCATCTAAAAGGTCAATTTCCTGTTCGTTCATTACTATTATATTTTCTCTCCTTCCATGTATAGCTTCCAAAATTAGCTGACAAACCAAATATCAGGACATAAAAGCTATAAAACAATTGCAATACCGCAAAAGTATCCAGCCTGAACCCTTTGCCCTGGGATTTTAAAATTAATGAAATAAAAATTCCTTCTGAAATAATTTTCAATATTACTACAGGCAGCAAAATCATAAATTGGGTTGTGATTATACTGTAAGTAATAGCCGTAATATAAATTAAATGAAATGCCCAAACCGCCAAAGCTGGCAAACTGTCTATCAGACTTGAAGTTGCGCTCCACTTAGCAGCCCATCTTTTTCTTTGTCTATAAAAGGATTTAAAATCTTTAGGCGCCTGAGTTTCCACGACTGCTTCCTTTTGGTAAAAAATGCCATTTGGGTGTTCTACTTTTAATTTTTGCAATAGAAATACATCATCACCTGAGGGAATAGAAATATTATCCGAATAAGGGTTAAGCTTTTCGAAAGTAGCTTTCCTGAAAGCAAGATTGGCTCCATTCGCCATGGTAGGATTTCCCAATTCAATACTTACTGCCCCTACTCCTATCAATGGTGCAAATTCCATTTGAAATAGTCGTGAAAGATAATTATCAGATTTAAATACCACATTTCCACTAACCAATTGAATATGGCTAATTTCAAATGGTGCATGCATTTTTTGTACCCAATCCTTCGGAAAACTACAATCTCCATCAGAGGTTAAAATGATTTCTGAGTTGCTATGTTTAACCCCTGCTGTTATAGCTGACTTTTTACCGCTTAATTGCGGAGGAAGGCTTAAAGCTTTTATTTTGAACGGAAAATTCTTTTCAAATGATTGAATGACTTCATTAAAACCATCTTCTGAATGATCGTTGACTAAAATCACTTGCAATAAATCATTTGGATATTCCAATTGTGAAAGACTATTCAACAAAACATTGAGGTTCTCTGCTTCATTTCGAAAAGGAATCAAAATGGATACCGACTTTAATTCTCCACTTTCATTTAATTCAGGTAATTTTCTCCAGATTTTGGAAGCGAAAAGCAAGGCTAATGCATAAAAAAGAATGATAATGGAGAAAAATGCCAAAATCATATGCTTTTCAATTTAAGTTTAGGAATAAAGAACAACCCTATTAAAGCAGGCAATGCAATGTTAATTAACCACAAAATTAAGCCTGAAGCTATAATTGGTGCTACGTCCACTTTCATAGATTCAAAAAATAAGGCTACACTAAACTCCCTTATACCCAAATCGCTTAAAAAATTGAATGTAGGTAATATTGACTTGGCTAAAAACATAAAGGACACACCCATAAACTGCATGAATATACTGACTTTTAAGTTTAAAATAGAAAGCAGCAATAAAAACTGAGCACTAAAAATGAGATATCGCAACATTGATAATCCAGCTAAAATGTTAATTAATTTAATTCCCATTTTCCGGACAGGCTGAACATAATCTTGAATTTTAGGATGATTTCTTTTTAAGAATAAGATCAAAAGTAGTATGAGCAGCAGTAGTCCCATTAAGCTTAAGATTGGATAAGAAAAAGAAAATGGGATATCAAAAAATGTAATTTTATTATTTGAATATATATAAAACGAAATTACACCAAAAATAGAGGTGGGCAACATCTGCATCATTCTGGAAACCAGAATAAGTCCTAATGCTTTTTTGCGGTTGTGATGAGTCAAAGAAAATACCTTTGCAAAATAGTCTCCAACAGCATGAGGCGTAACAAAACCTAAAGCTATTCCTGCCAAAACACCTGTTGAAGCTTTTGAAAGGGAAATATGAGTAATGGGTTGAATAGAGTATTTCCATTTTAAGACTTCCATAAACCAATTGAAAGGCATTAGTAGAACTACCAAAAATAGGATGATGAAATTATCATTGAAAAGTTGGAAGGCAGAAGCAAAACCAGCTTTATCTTCACTAATTTTTTCATATAGAAACAATACCACCAGTATGGTTACAAATAGTTTAATAATGATCAGTAAAGCTCTTTTCACGTGTATTTAACTGTTCTAAAGTTGCCACAACTTGTCTCGTATTTATCGGGATGGAATTCGATAAATTTTAATCATCCCCGGTTGGTATATTGAGGATTCTAAAATTGATGCTCATTTCAATGTATTTGATAAAAATAAAAAACCACCTTACAATGATGCACATTAGAAGGTGGTTTTCAAAATTTGAATACTTAATTTTCTATGTATTTGTGAATAGCAGTCTGCTCAAGCAGATATTCACAATTTTTAGATTAAAGATCCTATCGTCTTTGTTCTTCTAATTTATTTAAAGCCGTTTGCAATTCTCTTTTAATCTTCACTTGTTTATCGTGGGAACGTTTTCTTAAATCCTCTAGCTCCTGATCCACTAATTCTTTATCCTTTTTCGCCTGACGAGTAGTTCTATAGCTTTTTAAGAACATCACATAAACGATTGCCAAACCTGCAATTAAAATCACTACTATGCTCCACATTACTATATTATAGGTGGTTTTAGACATGGGAATACCTAAAAATGGCATCTCATCCACAGCACTTTGAGTTGTTTCTAATTCATTTTTAAGCTCAGTCATTTGAGATTTAGCTGAGTCTCTTTCCTTCTCTGCTTGTAGTCTAGCATTCTTTGATGAAGAAACCTTTTCTTTCAAAGAGTTGATAGAATCATTCATTATCTGACCAAACGAATTCACTTTAGCGATAGAAATAACCTTATATTTTTCAAAAGTCTCACTACCCTCAACCATATTTTGATATTGCTCTGATAAATTGGCATCATCTTGCGCCTTTGCGTCAAAATGAATACCAAAAGCAATCATTGAAAAAATAACCAAAACTTTAAATCTCATCATAATATATTTAGTCGTAAAAATTACCGCATTAATTTGCTGTAAATATAGTTTGAACGAATGGAATTAAAAAAACTTATAACTAATTGAATTATAAAAATCAGTATTTCTTTCAACATTTTTAAATAATAAAAAGTTGAGAGGGTATGAAATTCAATTATCAAAAACTCATACTAAAGACAGCTGCTATTTATAATATTATTTGGGGAGCTTGGGTTGTTCTGTTTCCTCAGCATTTTTTTGACTTGGTAGGAATGGAAAAAATTAATCATCCAATGGTTTGGCAAGGAATGGGGATGGTTATTGGAGTCTATGGCTTGGGATATTGGTGGGCTTCCTACAACCCTTTGCGCCACTGGCCTATCATAATGGTAGGTTTTATAGGTAAAATATTTGGTCCGTTAGGTTTTCTTTTTAACTATTCCCAAGGAATAGTACCCTTTGAGTTTATTTATACTTTAATTACTAATGACTTCATATGGTGGATCCCGTTTTTCTTAATTTTAAAAGATGTTCATGTTAAAACAAATTGGAAATTATCTTGAAAGTAAATGGTCTGTAAGATTAATGACTGTTTTTTATTTATTAGCAGGTTTCAATCACTTCATTAATCCTGATTTCTACTTACCACTTATTCCACCTTTATTTGCTTATCCAGAAAAAATCAATGTGTTAAGCGGAATAGCTGAAATATTGCTTGCAATAGGTATATTATTTAATCCTAGCAGAAAATATGCTGCATATGGAATTTTAATAATGCTACTGGCTTTTATCCCTTCACATGTATATTTCATACAATTAGGTTCTTGTATCAATGAAGGTTTATGTGTGCCTGAGTGGATTGGATGGATCAGACTAGTACTTATTCATCCAATTCTGCTTCTGTGGGCCTGGAAATCTGGAAAATCATCTTCTTGAGGTTATTTGTGCTCATGAGTAAAATACAGTGCCAACTTATTAAATATCTCATACTGGTCAATATTACATATATGACCTGCCCCATTTATTTCCATTAACAAAACTTGCTTATGTTTTTTGGAAAATGCTTTTGCGGATTTTAAAAAAATATAATCTTCTTTTCCCATTATCGCTAAAGCAGGAAAATTGATATCTTGATTATAAAATCGGTTTAATAACCTAAAAAATTCACTGTAAAGACCCACCCATTTCATATAATCATTTGGTGACAATTTCTGAGCTTGCTTTTGATATATTTTTCTTGATTCTTGATGTTTTCTGAATGGCATCAATAAATAAGAAAACAGGCTATACATCCATTTATAAGGCAGAAAAAGATTAAAAAACCTAGCTAGCTGAACAAATACCTTAATTAATGCATTCGCTTTAAAAATGCCACCTGCAAAAATAGCACTTACTACCAGACTAGGGTATTTCATGCTCAAATCCTGCATAATTACACTGCCAAAACTTAAGGTGATGAAATGAGCTTTTTCAATCTTTTGCTCATTTAATACCTGCATTATATCATTTGTAATCAAATCAAAATCATATCGCGCTACTTCAGGTTCTATGTCTTTTGATTTTCCGTGATCCCTTAAATCAATTAATAGCAGATTGTAATAAGCTTTAAAAGCATCTATTTGATATTTCCAGGTAGCCGTACTTCCACCTGCACCATGAATAAAAACCACCCATTCTTTTGAGGAAATATTACGATAGGCAACAGTATTGAGGGATATTTTATTCATATTGCTAAAACATCAACCATTGGTATTTGTTATAAATTTTATTTCGAAAAAAATTTTCATCACTCAATCCAGTTAAATAATAAATGCTTCAATACCTAAAAGAATTATCCGATTTTGGTTTATTAATTTTGATTTGGTTGGTACAACTCATCATCTACCCTTCTTTTACCTACATGGAAAAAGCCAATCTAATCGCTTGGCATCCAAAATATACTACAATGATTTCCGTAGTGGTTATGCCCTTGATGCTGTTTCAATTAGCCAGTACTTTTTATCTAACCTACACTCAATTTAACTATCTAGTTCTAACTCAAAGCATATTAATTATCTTATTGTGGGTCTCAACATTCGCTCAAGCAGTTCCTTTGCATAATCAGATTGACACGGGAGTGGAAATTAAAAAAGCGACTATCAATCTGGTTCAAGTCAATTGGAAACGGGCTTTTATGTGGTCATTAATTGTAATTTTAAATTTCATAGGTAGATTTACAACATTAAATAATTAATGTAGTTACATTAATCTGCATTAAATAATAATAATGACCACTTCAGATGAATTTGGCACTAAGCCAATAAATTTTTTGCTACGTAAACAAGCCATTCCATCTGCCATTGGAATTCTGACTCTGTCTATTTACGGAATAGTAGACACCATTTTTGTAGGGAATTTTGTGGGTTCAGTAGGTATTGCGGCTATTACGGTGGTGATCCCTATCACTTTCCTTATTTCTTCTATCGGAATGGGGATTGGAATCGGTGGGTCTTCTATTATTTCAAGGGCTCTCGGATCTGGAAAGCCTGAAAAAGCCAATAAGACTTTTGGGAATCAGTTAACACTTACCTTTATCTTAGGTATATTTTTCAGTTTGACATGCTGGATTTATATTGAACCTCTACTAAAACTATTTGGTGCAAAAGGTGATATATTACAACCTACCATAGATTATTTCAGCATTATTTTGCTGGGAATTCCTGTTTTGGCATTTGCCATGATGTCCAATAGCATATTCCGTGCAGTTGGCTATCCTAAAGTAGCCATGGTAGTGATGATAGTTCCAGCAGTGGTCAATGTTATTTTAGATCCTATTTTCATAGCTGTTTTAGATTGGGGAATTGAAGGCGCTGCATGGGCAACAACATTTTCTTATTTATTCAGTGCCGCTTATGCGCTTTACTTTTTCTTAAGAGGAAAAACAGGTTTTAAAATAAGTAAAACAGATTTAATACTTGATCTCAAACTAACAAGAGAAATTTTCTCAATAGGTTCCGTTACAATTGCCAGGCAAGGAGTAGTAAGTTTGCTCTTTCTAGTACTTAATAACTCATTATTCAAGTATGGCGGAGAAAGCGCCATAGCAACATATGGAATTATCAACCGAATGATGATGTTAGTGAATGTTCCTGCAATAGGTATCACTCAAGGATCTATGCCGATAATTGGATATAATTATGGAGCAGAATTATACAAGAGAGTAAGCTTAACTTTAAGAAATGCAATAATTTCAGCTACGGTACTTTCATCCATTATTTATGCAGCTATTTTAATATTCACTCCTCAGATTGTAGGTATTTTCACTAAAGATCAAGATTTAATACAGCAAACAGTTCCTGCCTTAAGAATTACATTTTTAATGACTCCGCTTATAGCATTTCAGTTGATTAGTGCAGCCTATTTCCAAGCTTTAGGTAAAGCTCTACCAGCCTTACTTCTTACTTTAACGAAGCAAGGATTTTTTCTTATCCCTCTCCTATTGATTTTACCAAATTTTTATCAATTAGATGGAATATGGATGGCTTTCCCAATTGCTGACTTAGCAACTGCAATAGTTTGTATGAGCTATTTGGTTTACGATAGCAAAAAAATTGTATTAAACCCATCTTCAGTATAACAATTAACACCCTTCCTTTTATCATCATTAAGGTATTCTAAAGACTACAGAATGACCTTCGGTGTATTAAAAACAACATTATCACATCATAAGTGTCTAACTTTGTAGAATTAAAATTGAATCATGAAATTTAAAGTATTAATAACATTATTATTCATCAGTAGTATTTCTTTTGCACAGCAAAGAGGCGGATATGGTGGAGGAGCAAGTTCCCAAATAACAGGGAAAATCACAGGGATAATTGTTGATGGAGACAATTCTGAACCAGTATCCTACGCTACGGTAGTCATTAAATCACCAAAAGACGGTGAAACCGTGAATGGTGTAGTTACAGGAGATGATGGAAGTTTTAAATTAGTAGGACTGAAACTAGGGAAATACATAGTTGAAGTTTCATTTGTGGGTTACCAGAAATTCTCTCAAGAAGTAGAGTTAACGCCAAGAGAACCTGATCATGATTTTGAAAGCGTCAAACTTACAACTGATACTGATCAATTAGATGAAGTCGTTGTATCAGGTCAAAGAGAAACTATAGAAAATAAAATAGACAGAATTGTTTACAATGCTGAGCAAGATGTTGCAAATATGGGGGGAGATGCTTCCGATGTTTTAAGAAGAGCTCCACTTTTATCAGTTGACCAGAATGGAAATGTATCATTAAGAGGAAATTCAAATGTACAAATCCTTATCAATGGTAAACCAAGCAGTATGTTTGGCGCAAATACTGGAGATGCTTTGAAAATGATCCCTTCAGACCAAATTAAAAGTGTGGAGGTAATCACCTCTCCTTCTGCTAAATACGATGGAGAAGGCACAGCAGGTATTATCAATATCATAACAAAAAAACAAACTCCACAAGGTTTTGCAGGAAATGTAGATTTAACAGCTGGAACACGAATTAATCGTGGAGTAGTAGGAATTAATGCAGGAAAAGGAAGATTGGGATTTAATGCCAATGGTAGTTCATTTTATTCTTGGCCTCAGTATGCTACTACAGATTTTTATCAGAAAACAGTCACAAATGGACAAACAAACATCAGAAGACAAGAAGGTGAAAACCTTAGCAATAGATTAGGTTATTTTGGAAATATTGGTGCTTTTTATGATTTCAATGCATATCATAGTCTTTCAACTAGTTTAAGGCTAAGAGGATTCAATAGTAATTCTGAGGGAACAAATACGGTTTCAGAAAATATAGGAGGAACTGAAAATACCTATGAAAGATTTCAAGATAACTTATCTCAAAATTGGGGATATGAATGGTCATTTGATTATGTAATGAAATTTCCTGAGCAGGAAGGAAGAGAGTTTTCTGCATCTTATAAGATTGATGGAAATATTAGAGATCAAGAATTTGAAATTAACCAACCTACAACTGAAAATTATGAAGTAGCAAGAAATATCAATGACGGAAACAATAGAGAAAACACAGTTCAAATTGATTATGCGCATCCTTTTGGAGAAAAATTTAAATTAGAAACTGGTTTCAAATCCATCATAAGAGATATTGACAGTGATTTCAAATATGAAGAGCAGCCAGAAGGATCCAATAATTATCAAGTTGTTAATAACAGAACCGATATTTTTTATTATAATCAAGATGTATTTGCTGGATATGTTTCTACTCAAACCAATATCACCAAAAAACTTGGAGTAATAGCGGGTGTTAGATACGAATATACTGGTCTTCAAGGTAGTTTTGAAGAAGCAACTGCACGTAATTTCGATCCTATATCATATGAAAATTGGTTACCAAGCATCATTGTGAATCAGAAATTCGGAAAATTCAATTCGATAAAATTATCTTATAATAGAAGAATTCAACGACCTAGTTTGGGAAATGTAAATCCTTATGTTGAAATCGGAAACATCAGAAATATAAGCTTTGGTAATCCTGACCTAAATCCTGAATTATCCGATAATTATGAATTAGGCTTCAGCACCTTCTTAAAAGGAACTTCAGTTAACCTTTCCTTCTTTTATAATGACATTAGCGAAGTAATTCAGTCCGTAATTTTTGAAGATGCAGAAAGAAATGCAACAGTGACCACCTTTGAGAACGTGGGAACACAGCAAAACGTAGGGTCTAACTTATTCATCTCTACTGAACTATTTAAAATATGGACTATTCGTGGTGGAATCAATGCTAATTATTTTATGTCTGAAGGAGTTATCCAAGAACAAGAAGTTGAAAATAATGCATGGTTATTTAGTGGAAATATTAATTCTAACATTAAATTACCCAATGATTGGATGATCGATGCCTTTGGATTTGCTAGGCCAAGACGACAAACTTTACAAGGTTATAATCCATCATTCTCTATTTTCGGTTTGGGAATTAAGAAGCAAATTTGGGATAAAAGAGGAAGTATAGGATTATCTATAATTGAGCCATTTAAAGAAAGAAAACCTTTTGAAACAGAATTAGGAAGTGAGGATAGTGATTTCTATCAAAGGAATGTATTTTCTATTCCATTCCGTTCTTTTGGTCTTAATTTCAGTTATAAATTCGGTCAGTTAGATTATAAAGCCAGACAAAAAAGAAGTAGAATCTCTAATGATGATCAAAAATCAGGTGGAGATGATGGGCAGAGTTTTTAATTTGTCGCCTCCATTTTCCATTTTTAAACTTTCTATTGAGGAAGCTTATTAGCACTTACCAAAATGAATAAGTGAATTGTAAACAACCCTTAGTAAAAATCTTTCTAAGGGTTGTTTACACTATTTCAATTTACTTTCTAATCCCTTAATCAACTTTTCAAGCATTTCCTTAAAAGCATAAATCTCAGTTTCTGAAATAGTTTCATCCCTAAAAGAACCTATTATTTTTTCTGGAATTTCAGCTGCTTTTAATTTTAACTTATCACCTTCCTTTGATAATGAAACAACTACTGTTCTTTCATCAGTTTCAGACCGCTTCCTATAAATAAAACCTTTCTTTTCGAGTCGTTTTAATAAAGGCGTTAAAGTATTGGATTCTAAGAGTAATCGCTCCCCTATTTTGTTAACTGTTTGTTCTTCATGTTCCCATAAAACTAACATCACTAAATATTGCGGGTAAGTAATATCTAAATCATTCAGATAAGGTGCATATAATTTAGTAGTTAACCTTGATGCCGCGTATAACGGAAAACACAACTGTTTTTCTAAATAAAGAGCGCTAAACTTATCCGCCATTGTAGATTATTTTTTTAATTTAGATATAAGAAATTTCCATCCGCCTGTTGACCAAAGTGCCCAAATTACTAATACAGGCTGAAAAAACAACCTAATCAACCGTTTTTGGTCGGTATCTAGACCGAAAGCATCAATTCCATTTGTGTATTGTGAGATATTGCCTGGAAAAATCAGGATATAAAACAAGGCTAATGCGATCCCTACTTTTGCTTTATGCTTAATTAGAAAAATCATTAGGAGACCTAAAGTAATTTCTACTATCCCAGAGGATAAAACTACAAAATCCATGAAAGCAGGATCTGTTGGTAACCATCTTGGAACTTGAGCAAGAAATTCATCCCGCTGAAAAGTAAGATGCCCTATTCCGGCTAATGTCATAATTGCCCCCAATAAAATTCGAAGTGCATTCTTAATAAAATTAGTTTTCATAATTAATCTTTTACGTTTTAATCGTGTGCGATATAAAGATACAATAATTATTAAACAGTAAAAATATATTCAATCAATATTAATTTAATTGGCTATAGTAGAATAGAAACTAAAACAGAATAACACAAAATATGAGATATAAAGAAAATTATTACTTTCCCTCAAAATAAAGATGAGATTTTAAAACATATAAATCTAACAATGCTTTAGGACGAGCAAAAAATTCACGAATAGTCACTCTTGTGGAAGAATAAACGGGTACCTCAGCTGCTGGAAATGCGATAGCATCCATTTCATAATACTGACTAATGTACAATGCTCTGAAAGCATGAAATTCTTGAGTAATGATAGCAACATCTTGATGATTAAAAACTTTTTTGCATCGAAAAACACTTTCAATGGTACTCAAGCCAGCAGTATCAATAGAAATTGCACTTTCTGGAACACCCTTTTTCATTAAAGCATTTTTCATATCGCTAGGCTCATTGTAATAGCGTGTCCTATTATCTCCGCTCAACAATAATCCTTTCACCTTCCCTTTATGGAATAGCTGGGCTGCTGCATCCATTCTATTGTCAAAAAAACTATTGGCTTCACCTTTCATATTCCGTTTACTCGTGCCCAAAACCAAGGCAATCTCTTTCTGCGGAATCTCATTAATATCTTCATAGATATAGGTGCTAGTCTTCGTAATGATGAAAACATTGGAAAAAATAGCAAATACAATGGCAGATATTAAAAGGAATAAGCCAAGACGGATAAAGAATTTTATCATTATGTTTTCTCTGATTCAAAAGCCTTAACGAAGAATTTTTCATAATCGTCAGGTCTTGCCATACATTTTTTATACCACTGCAAACGGTAATTTGTCTTTGTTCGCTCATTAAATTGCCAATTTTCTACGAATGACCTCATTTTACTGACTAAACTGTAAAATGTAATGCCCGATGCAACGGATACATTATAGCTTTCTGTAAATCCATGCATGGGAAGGCGGACAAACTCATCTGCCATGGATTTTGCTTCTTCGCTTATGCCTTCTTTCTCATTTCCCATTACAATAGCTATGGGTTTATCTAATTGTAATTCCTCAGGAGAAAAAGCTTCTTCATTCGGACTTGTCACTACAATTTTATAGCCTTTAGATTTTAAATCAAGTAAAACATCAGTTGTAGGCGTTTTACTTTCAGGATATTGATGAACATCTACCCATTTGATAGCACCCCTACTTACACCTCTGCCCAGTTTAAATGCATTTTCATTTTCTATAATATGATAATGCTGAATTCCTAAACATTCCCCAGACCGAATAATAGCATTGGCATTATGAGGATCACGAATGTCCTCTAAAACCACTCTGATAAAATCCGTTCGATTCTCCAAAACAGATTCAATAAACTGTTTTCGTTCATCAGAAAGAAATTCCCCAAACTTTTGGGTAAGAAAATGATTTAATTCAGCATCCATATTCCTTTAGAATAAACCCAATTGCTCTTTATCCTCATCCACATCCAAATCAACTGAATCACCTGTTTTATATTCTTTTGCATTTTCTTCTTTCTTGCTTTCCAGTAATTTTACTTTCGTGACATCATATTGAGAAAGTTTATTTCCAATTGCTTTCCAACCTTTCACATCAATCAGCATATCGAAATCATAAGTAGCAGATTCCTTTTCCCTACCTTTTCCTTTGCGGAATTCTACTTCTAGTTGTGGATCTTTATCAGTACTCACCACTGTCAAAGTAGATTTTTTATGCTCTGAAATAAACACAAAAGGCTTGTTCATTGTGCGGGTTTCAATTTGAAAACGCTTCACAAAATAGTTTTTAGAAGCTCCATCATAATAAACACTTGAGATGACACAGTTTGGATCGAATTTCTCAATTAACTCTACCTTTTCACCATCAAAACGGTTGGTCAACTCATAGTTGCTTAATTCATAAGAACCATCCTTATAAATCACCAAAATATTATCATCTCCGTGGAAAGAACCAATCAACTGACCTCTTTCATCCGTATTCAATTTGCCTACAGATTGGTCATAATAGATTTTCAATCCTCCAAAACTGCTTTCACCCAGCAATTTGAACTCGATTTTCTTTACAGGGTATTTTGTTAAAATATTTCCTCCTGCGCCCCTACCTTTGATTTCCAATTCAGCAAAATCAAAATCAAATACTTTTACTCTTGCTCTACATGAATTGGACAGTTTCACATTGATTACCTCAGATTCACCATTTGGACGAGCTTCCAGATACAATACCTTTGACCCTTTTGCACCTTTTGAAAGGTCATAATCCCTATCTCGAGTTACCGATAAGACTTGGAATCTTTTCACCATTGTTCTACCTGTTTTTCCATCTAGATAAGCCGCATTATAAACTCTACGCTCATCATTCTTACGGAAAATATCAACGTGAATAATATCTTTGCCTACGAATACTTTCTCATCAATTCGCACGACTTTATAAGTTCCGTCACGCTTGAAAGCAATCACATCATCTAAATCCGAGCAATCGGTCACGAACTCATCTTTCTTCATTCCATAACCAATAAAGCCTTCCGCCCTGTTGACATAAAGCTTCTGGTTGTTTGCAGCAACTGTATGAGCTTGAATATTATCAAAGCTCTTGATTTCAGTTTTACGCTCTCTTCCTTTACCGTATTTCTCTAATAAGCCTTTATAATAATCGATGGCATATTCGGTCAAGTTTTTCAAGTGATGCTCTACCTTGGCTAACTCCTCTTCCAGCTTGCGCATCAATTCATCTGCCTTGAACTTATCAAATTTAGAAATTCTTTTAATTTTAATTTCCGTCAAGCGGATGATGTCATCTTGCGTAATTTCTCTGTAAAATTGTGGTTTGAATGGTTCTAAACCTTTGTCAATAGTCTCTAAAACAGCTTCCCAAGTTTCACACTCTTCAATGTTACGGTAAATTCTGTTTTCAATGAATATCTTTTCCAAAGAAGAGAACAGAATTTTTTCCATCAACTCCCCTCTTCTGATTTCCAATTCACGCTCTAAAAGATGAAGCGTATCCTCAACATTTTTATTTAGAATCTCATCAACAGGTAAGAAAATAGGCTTATCCTCTATAATTACACAAGCATTGGGCGAAATAGAAACTTCACAATCTGTAAAGGCATATAAGGCATCAATGGTGATATCAGGAGATTGACCAGCTGCCAATTGTACTTCAATTTCAACATCTTTAGCGGTATTATCCACTACTTTTTTCACCTTAATTTTACCCTTATCATTCGCTTTAATGATGGATTCAATCAAACCAGTGGTTGTGGTTCCAAATGGAATGTTTTTGATTAAAAGGGTACGTTTCTCGCCTTCTTCAATTTTGGCTCTTACCCTGATTTTCCCACCCCTTAAACCTTTATTGTAGTCAGTGAAATCAGCCATTCCCCCTGTTGGGAAATCAGGATATATTTCAATCTTTTTATTCTTTAAAACATCAATACAAGCTTTGATTAATTCGCAGAAATTATGGGGAAGAATTTTAGTGGAAAGCCCTACAGCAATTCCTTCAACCCCTTGCGCTAAAAGCAATGGGAATTTTACTGGTAAAGTAACGGGTTCTTTTTTTCGACCGTCATAAGATAACTGCCATTCTGTAGTTTGCGGATTGAATACTACATCCAAAGCAAATTTTGAAAGTCTAGCCTCAATATAACGTGGAGCCGCTGAACTATCACCTGTCCTGATATCACCCCAGTTACCTTGAGTTTCAATAAGAATATCCTTTTGCCCCATATTCACCATGGCATCTCCTATGGAAGCATCACCATGAGGGTGATATTGCATTGTTTGTCCGATGATGTTGGCTACCTTATTGAAACGCCCATCATCCATTTCCTTCATGGCATGCATGATCCGTCTCTGGACAGGCTTAAAACCATCTTCATTGGCAGGCACCGCTCGCTCAAGGATTACATAAGAAGCATAATCCAAAAACCAGTTTTCGTACATACCCGATACGGCAATTACATTATGTAATTTATCCTTATCCTCTCCGTTTTGGTTGTTCTTAGGTTCGTTATTTTCGTTATTTTCTTCCATTTAAATTAATCAAAGACGATATTCTGATATTATTACTTAAAAACGCAAATTCAACTTTTGCATCTTTTTTAAAATCAATTCTGAATTGCAATAATTTTACATTAAATCATGCCTCAGCCAACTCTTCTTCTAAATCCTTCTCCACTCTTAATTTATCAATAATAAACTGTTGCCTTTCCATAGTATTGGTTCCCATGTAGAAAGTCAAAAGGTCTTTTATCTTGGTTTGATTACTTAAGATAATGGGATCCAATTTGATGTTTTCATTTATAAACTCACCAAATTCCTCAGGAGAAATCTCTCCAAGCCCTTTAAATCGAGTTATTTCAGCAGCTTTTCCAATTTTTTCTATCGCTCTTCTTCTTTCTTCATCTGAATAGCAATAGATGGTTTCCTTTTTATTTCTCACTCTAAATAATGGCGTATCAAGAATGTACAAATGTCCATCACGAACCAAATCAGGGAAAAACTGTAGGAAAAAGGTCATTAAAAGCAAGCGAATATGCATTCCATCCACATCGGCATCTGTTGCAATAATCACTTTTCTATAGCGCAATCCTTCCAAACCTTCTTCTATATTCAATGCATGTTGCAGAAGATTGAATTCCTCATTTTCGTACACTAGCTTTTTGGTCTTGCCATAGCAGTTTAATGGCTTACCTCTTAAACTAAATACTGCTTGTGTTTGCACATCACGTGATTTGGTGATAGAACCTGAAGCAGAATCACCCTCAGTGATGAATATCATGGTATCATCCTTCCTATCGTGCTTAGGATCATCATAATGGACACGACAATCTCTTAATTTCTTATTATGAAGATTCGCTTTCTTAGCTCTCTCGTTAGCCAATTTTTTAATCCCTGCCATGTCCTTGCGTTCCCGCTCCGACTGCATGATTCTTTTTTGAATGGCTTCTGCAGTTTGAGGATTTCTATGCAGAAAATCATCCAAAGCTTTCTTTACGAAATCATTAATGAATGTTCGCATAGTAGGTCCATCAGGTGCTACATTTTGAGAACCTAATTTGGTTTTTGTTTGGGATTCGAAAACTGGCTCCTGCACTCGAACAGCTATTGCAGCAACAATGGCTTGTCTGATATCAGATGGATCGTAATTTTTGCCATAAAAATCACGAACGGTTTTCACTATGGCTTCTTTAAAAGCTACTAAGTGTGTTCCTCCTTGTGTAGTGTTTTGTCCATTAACAAATGAATAATATTCCTCACCATATTGATTGGCATGCGTCATCGCCATTTCAATATCTTCTCCTTTTAGGTGAATAATTGGATAACGATTCGTTTCTTCATCTGACTTTCTATCTAATAAATCTTTCAATCCATTAGCTGAATGGAATTTCTCACCATTGAAGTTAATAGTCAATCCTGAGTTCAGGAAAGCATAATTCCACATCTGCTCTTCCAAAAAGCCTGGAATGAAATGGTAGTTTTTAAAAACTGTTTCATCAGGCTCAAAAGCAATTAAAGTTCCGTTTCTTCCGCTTGAAGAAGTTACTTCCGAATCATTAGCAATTACTCCTCTTTGGAACTCGGCAACTTTTGTTTGTCCCTCACGGTAAGCCTGAACCTTAAAATAATTGGAAAGTGCATTCACAGCTTTTGTACCAACACCATTTAGCCCAACAGATTTTTGAAAAGCTCCAGTATCATATTTACCCCCAGTATTGATTTTGGATACACAGTCAACCACTTTACCTAATGGAATTCCTCTTCCGTAATCCCTTACCTCAACTCTTTGGTCGGTTATTTTTATTTCTATTGTTTTACCAAATCCCATCATGTGTTCATCAATGGAATTATCAATCACTTCTTTTACTAATACATATATCCCGTCATCAGGTGAAGAACCATCCCCTAATTTTCCGATATACATACCAGGACGCATACGAATATGCTCCCGCCAATCCAGTGATTTTATACTATCCTCGTCATATTGAAATTCTGCCATCGCGTTTGTCGGATTGAAAGTTTATGCCTACTCAAATTTTAAAATTACAAAGCTTTTTCTAATTGTAAAGCTTTTTGAAATTGATCCTGGTGCAAATTAGGCATAGAAAGCCATCAAAGCAGATAAAGTCTTACATCAAGCAAAGCCAAGAAAATATTTGAATATGAGTTGATTAAAGCTGATAAATATGAGCTTTAATCAATAAGAAAAATATTTTAAAAAATTATTTATTTCTTCTCAGAATGAAAGGCAGCCATAGTACCCAGAAAAAGATCATTAAGAGACTAATAATAATTAAAGGAAGATACCCATTTTGCGTTAATCCTTCTTCATTGTTAATGAAAATAAATACTGTTAATAAACTCGCAAAGAATAAATTAAAAGCCCCAGCCAAACTTCTAGCCCATGATGCTAGCGTATTTCTTACTTTCTCATTTTTAAAATAGAATTTAGGACCAATCGGTTGACTTTTAATAACCACTGTAAGCGCAACACAAATAAGTACAATTACAATTGGAATAATTAATCCAGTATAAAATAAGGTATTATTGCTAAATTGAATTTGATTATTTAAAACTTTGATTTTCACAATAGATAACTCAGCGAAATATGCATAAGTGTAAAATAAAACGGCTAAATAAGCGATGCTAGTACCAATCAAAAAAGCTCTTGAAATCCTGTCCATAATTTTAATTTGCTCGCAAAATTAATTTTATTCATGAGTATTTCAGCATTTTTTCAAGGAAGTTTTTATTCAAAATGTTATATTTCGAAACGAAGCTTAGGTTAGCTATGTTAAAAGCTTAAATAATATTAAGATGGATTTTAACCCAATCATATTATCAATCCCTATTTATTTTGCCCTTATCGGGATTGAATTGCTTATTCAGGCAATAAAAAGATATAGAATCTACAGATTAAATGATGCCATTACCAACATTAGTTGTGGGATTACACAACAAGTCACAGGCATATTTTTCAAAATATTGAGTGTGGCAGCCTATCAATGGGTATTTGAAAATTTTGCCTTGTTTTCTATAGCGCCTACCTGGTACAATCTTATTTTACTATTCATATTAGCTGATTTCTTCTATTATTGGGCGCATAGAAAAAGTCATGAAATCAATTTATTCTGGGGCGGGCATGTGGTGCACCATCAGAGTGAGGATTACAACTTCTCAGTAGCTTTAAGACAGGGTTCTTTCCAAATCATTTGGACATTCTTCTTTTATTTTCCTTTAGCAATTATTGGGTTTGACACTTTAAGTTTTGTGTTAATGTCTGGTTTAGTGACGGTTTATCAATTTTGGATTCATACAGAAACCATTGGAAAATTAGGGGCTTTCGAAAAGATTTTCAATACACCATCTCATCACAGAGTGCATCACGGACGAAACCCAAAATATATAGATAAAAATCATGCAGGTGTTTTTATTATTTGGGATAAAATGTTCGGTACTTTCCAAAAAGAGGAAGAAAGACCGACTTACGGAATCACTAAGCAAACTGCCAGCTGGAATCCAGTTTGGGTAAATCTTCAGCACTATGTTGAAATGGGAAAAGGCATTAAGCAAATGAAGGGTTTTAAAAATAAACTCAAGTACATATTCTACCCTCCAGGTTGGCAACCTAAAGAAATGGGCGGTCAGCTCCCAATTCCAGAAGTTGACCCAGAAAAGGATAGGAAGTATGACAAGCAAACTTCAGGAGCTTTTAGTTTGTATGTATTAATTCAATACATCATCATTTTAGGAGGAACGGCACTCTTTCTTTTTAATGCTGATAAATTTAATATTTGGGAACAAGTTTTAGCAGTTACATTAATTATATTGGGCGTAACAGGCGCTGGAGTCATATTGGAAGAAAAGAAATATTCATTTGGGTTAGAGGTCTTCAGGGTTCTCCTTACCCCTATTATAATTGCTTTTGTACTAATCCCGAATGCAGGGTCAATAATTACCTCTGCCACTTTAGCTTATGGAATTGTTTCATTTGCTTCACTTATATTCATCAAAAAATCTTATTCAACAGTAAAAAAACCTTCTACTAAATCAATTTCATGAAAATAACCCGAATAATTCCACTCATTATTTTTCTCATATATTCAGCATGTACAGAAGTACCTGAATTAGAAAATATTGATTTAAAAGAATGGAAAAAGGATAAAGATGCTTGTAATGAATACAGAATTGAAGTTGTGGATAATCTCCTTTCTCAAAAAGAAAAATTAAAAGGATTATCCCAAAATGAGATGATAAACCTCTTAGGAACTGCTGATAAGCATCAATTATATGAGAGAAGTCAAAAATTCTTCATCTATTACTTAGAACCTAATGAAAATTGCAACCAATATACAGAAGGTTATATAAAAGCTTTATATATTCGTTTTAATTCATTGGATCAAGCAGTGGATTTTAATATTCAAAAAGTACAATAGGATATTTTTTTTTAACGCGATACCATTAATCTATTATGGCAAACTGGAGAAGAAGACTTTACGACTGGAAAATTAGAAATTTAGCCTATTCAATGGGCTTCGGAATTTTTCTACTGGCAATTGCCGTTTATTTGGTGATCATGCATACTGGCATTAATGAACAAAGCTTACTTAGGACAAAAACCATTGGTAATTTGGACAATATAAGTTTGCCTCTGTCACCAAAATATATAGCCGAGAATAAAGAAAATATAGGTTCACATGTTAGAGGTATAGAAAGGATTTTATTTGCTTACACCAAAGGCGGGCAATTAGGAGAAGATAAAATTGAAGTTAAAATCAATGAAAAATTAAAGTCGGAAGTTGAGGATTTGTTAATCTATTGGAATTCTTTAAAAGAAGAACTATATAATATTCAGGATGGAGAAACTTCAATTGATGATGCCAAAGAAAATCTTGAAAAAAGATACAATGCATTTCTAAAGGAACAGCGAAAAGTAAAAAAATTAATTGAGGAAATTAATCAGGAAGAAGAACAAGCAGAAACTTTCTATACCATACTCCTATTTTTCTATATCTTTCTATTAAGTTCATTTATTTACTGGATTGTAAAGTATTTGATACTTAATCCGATATACAAAATCTCCCTTTCTGCTAGAGAATTAGCGAAAGGTAATTTAACAGAAAAAATACCCTATAATAGCAAAAATGAATTAGGCTACATTGCTCAAAACATCAACTCTATGGCAGAAATTTTAGAAAATGCCACGGATTTCACAACTAAAATTGGCGAGGGTAAATTAGATGCTAATTATAAAGGGTTAGATGAAGATCATGATAATTCTTTGGCGGCTTCTCTTCTTCAAATGCGAGAAAAAATGCAAGAATCTGCTAAAGCGGATAAAGAGCGCAGCTGGGTAAATGAAGGATTAGCAAAATTTGCAGACATCCTCCGAAATAACAATGATAATATCGAGGAATTATCATACCAAATCATTTCAAACTTAGTAAAATTCATGGAAGCCAATCAGGGAGCTTTATTTGTATTGTCTGAGCCTGATGAAGAAGATGAAGAATCTAAAATCGTATTGGAAGCTGCCTATGCTTACGAGCGTAGAAAGAGATTGAAAAAGGAAATTGCCATAGGTGAAGGCTTAGTAGGTCAATCAGTTCAGGAAGGTGATAGAATTTACTTAACAGAAGTTCCTCAAGACTATGTTGAAATTAAATCAGGTTTGGGTGAAACGCTTCCAAGGTGTGTTTTAATTGTACCACTAAAAATAAATGAAGAAATAAAAGGAGTTGTGGAAATCGCTTCTATTCAAGATATACCAGAATACAAAATTGAGTTTGTTGAGAAATTAGGTGAAAATATTGCTTCTACTATTGCTAATGCAAAAACCAATGAGCGCACCAAGAAACTCTTAATTGAATCTCAGGAGATGACGGAGCAAATGCGTTCTCAGGAAGAGGAGATGCGACAAAACATGGAGGAAATGGAAGCCACCCAAGAAGAAATGGGTAGAGCTCAGACCGAAATGGCCGAAAAAGAAGCAAATCTTAATGCATTAATTAATAATACAACTGATTCTATTATTTTAATTGATACTGATTATAAAATAATTTTGATGAATGATGTCATCAAAAAAAGGTATAAAGATACTCAGTATGAAAAAATGAAAGAGGGTAGCAATGCCCTTGAGATGTTAGGCGATGTTCGTGAGGAATGGAAAGCCTATTATGATAGAGTATTCAAGGGTGAGTTTCTTTCTTTCACGATTAAAAGCAGTGTGAAAGGAGAAGATACCTATCGTCATTATGATATACACCCTATTAAACAAAAAGACGGTACCATTACAGGCGCTTCAGTATTTTCAAGAGATATTACCAAAGAAAAACAACTTGAAATACAAAGAGAGGAAACTGCTAAAAAACTTTCACAAAGGGGATATGTGCTTGATGGAATGATTAACAATACAGAAGATACTTATTTTGCTATTGATGTTAATTATGAAATAATGGTAGTAAATGAAGTTTTGAAAAATCGTTTCAAACAATCAGGTGTAAATTTGGAGCCAGGTTTAAGTATTTTGAGTGTATTACCAAAAGACCAATTGGAAAAATGGAAAGCTAGATACGATAAAGCTTTAGCAGGTGAAAAATTGAAGATTGTAGAGGAAAGAGAGCTTCAAAGTGGAAACCTTACTATCGAAACAAGATGTGAACCTATTCTTAATGATAAGGATGAGGTAATTGGGGTTTCTACCGTTTCCAAAGACATTACCGAACTTAAAAAGGCTCAAGAAGAAAAAGAAAAACTTCAGAAAGAATTAGAAAAACTTAAAGGCAAAAAATAGTGGGATTTTAAATTAATTTCGAATATACGATACGTTATCGTGCCTTTGTAGCGGAAATTAATATTTAAGCACTATGAAAGTTACTGCCTTAATACCAATAAAGTCATTGACATAATTGAAAACAAATGAATTTTATGTATAAAAACACTTTACTCCTATTACTTATTTCCATATTTCTAATTGCATGTCAACCGGGCGAAAAGCAAAATTCTCAAGAAGAGAAAACAAGTAAAAATAAAAGCTCCAAACCAACTCCTAAAGTAGATATAGCCGATATTGAAAAGGGGATAAAAAATTATATCGACAATAAAACCAAAGAGGCAGATGGCTATTTTCATGTGAAAGATGAAAATAAGGAATTAAGGTTAAAACTTGTCAGGGTTCATACCGAATACCTTTCCAATCTGGGCCCAAACCGTCATTTTGCATGCGTAGATTTAGCAGATGAAAATGGTGATGTTTATGATGTGGATTTCTTTATGGAAGGAAAACCAGGTGCTATGGATGTAACAGAAACCACCGTTCATAAATTAAATGGAAAACCTTTCTACAGCTGGAAGCAAAAGGAAGATAAAACCTGGCACAGAGTGCCGATTGAATCAGCTTCAAATGAATTGCTTGGAGTAATTGAAGGAGAAGATGAGTTTGAATTTTATTATGAAACCACTCTACCTGAAATTCAAAATCAAGCCAAAGTATGGATTCCCATAGCTCAATCTGATAAATTTCAGGATATTGAAATTAAGAATATGGTAATTCAAGGACAGGACAAAATGCTATTAGAGAAAGAATATGGTAATAAAATCTTATACTTAGAGCTTAAAGAAGAGCACAGCAATAAGCCAGTGAAAATCACCTATCATGTAAAAAGAAAAGAAAAAGGTGCTTATGAGGAAGAAAATCCAAATCTTAATAAATTCTTAAGTGGAAATGTGTTAATGCCTGTAGGCAATCAAAGATTTAAAGAAATAGTAGCAGAAGCAACTAAAGGCAAAGAATATGACAGCAAATTAATTCAAGCTAGAGCAATTTATGATTACATAATTGATAATATGCGCTACGCTAAAAATGAAAAATATGGGACTGGAGATGCAGTTTATGCATGTGACTCTAAAACTGGAAATTGTACTGAGTTTCATTCCCTATTTATTTCTTTAGCCAGGACAGCTAATATCCCAGCTCGTTTTGCTATTGGTGCAGCAATTCCCTCCAGCAGAGATGATGGTGGAATAAATGGATACCACTGTTGGGCTGAATTTTATGCAGATAACAAATGGTGGCCAGTTGATATTAGTGAGGGAAATAAATATACTGCTTTAGCTACTTATTATTTTGGAAGACATCCAGCCAACAGAATTGAGTTTACTAAAGGCAGAGATTTAAAATTTGAACCAGCTCCTCAATCAAGCCCAGTCAAATTTATGGCCTACCCTATTTTCGAAGTGGATGGCGAAAGTAAAGTGAGTAATGCTACGTTCAGCTTCCTCCGAACAGATAATAAAGAAATATAGTTTTAAAAAATTATGCATTAAAAAAGCCACGAAGTTGAAATTTCGTGGCTTTTTAGTTTACTGATTGGTACTTTTAGTTTTCTGGGTGCTCACCACCTTCTTCAGAAGGATGTTCTCCGCCTTCTTCAGCAGGATGCTCTCCGCCTTCTTCAGAAGGATGTTCTTCATGCTCACCTTCTTCATGCATTGTGCTATCCATTTCCTCTTCCATTGGCATTTCTTCCTCCATGCTCTCTTCCTCCATCATTACTTCTTCTGTAGAATCATCATCTGAAGAGGCTTCTTTTTTACCATCACCACATGAAATTAATGTCGCTGATAAAAAGAAAATTGCTGCTAATGCAACAAGACTTTCGGATTTAAATTTTTCTAAAATTTTCATAGTTAGTTAATTGGTTATGATTAATTAACATGAAAGATAAGAAAATATGACTTTAAAGCAATCAAATATAGGATTAAAGTATTTAATCCATAGAATCTCGACTAGTAATCAGTATCAATTCTTCTAATTGATCGAATTGTTTACGGTTCCAATATCGCACACTTCGCAAGCTTTTCTTTTGCTCTTCTAATGAATTATTTATTAAATCAATATCTTTTATTAATTCTGCTTGAATTTTGTCCTGTTGTTTTTCTTGATTTTGGATTTGATTGGTCAGCAATTCAATGTTTTGTGATTGTTGCTCTAGATTAGCGCCAATTGCTTCTTGTTTTATTTTCAAGTTATTATGATCCTCATATGATTGATAGCCGATAATACCTATGAATACAAATAACAAAAATAATATAAAGCTAGGAATAATGAGGTTAACCTTATTCTGCTTTGCAATTGGAACTGGATTAGCAGAACTCTGAAATTTTTCAGAAGCATTTGGTGCAATCACATACTTTTTCCCTGCATACTGAAATAATTGAATTAGTAAATCTCCATCTGCTAAGGTGTGCTTTTGATATTCTTCGAAATCACTATTGCCAATTTGAACCAAATTATCTTTTAGCGGAGTGTAGGGAATTGAAAAACAAGCCCCATTTTGTTCCAATTTCTTTATAAAAACCACCAATTGAAAATATTCAGAGAGCGCATTTTGCATATTATCGCCTACCTGAATATAAGCAGTCTGAGTATAAGTTGATATTTGCAAACAACTTTTTGATATGAAATAAGGAGCAATATCCTGTAAATACAAAACATCCCCTGCCCTTTTTTCAAGTTCTTGAATAACGGTTTGTTCATGTTTTGTAAAATCCATTTCTAATCTGCTTTTTTTATTTCACAATTGTTCTAGGAATAGCTGAAGGCAATCTACTTAACATTTCATTATTCAAAAGTTGAGTACTATTCGTAAAACTACTCACATTGATAACATTATTCTTCTGCCTTCCAATTAAAACTACTTCATCTCCCACTTTAGCTTCAGGAATATGTGTGATATCCACCATAAATAAGTTCATATTAATTAAACCCACTATAGGTGCTTTTTTTCCACTAATCAAAACATATCCTCTGTTGGATAATGCCCTTGGATAACCATTGGAATAACCCAAAGGCATCACTGCTATCTTCATTTTATGACTTGCTTGAAACGCTGTTCCATATCCGATAAAGTCACCTTCAGGGACATCCCGAATATCCATTATATCGGTTTTCCAGCTAAATATCCTTTTCAAAGCACCATCTGATTTCTTATCAGTCTCTTGTAAGTGATGATAATAGATATCAGGACTGGGCCAAAACCCATATTGAGCTACACCTACTCTCACCAAATCATAGACCGTATCTGGCATTGCCAAAGCCGCAGCCGAACAGGCAATATGCCTGATGTTAGGTTCAAATTTTTTATCCTTGCAGATTTTCAAGAACTCCTTATACTTCGCTTTTTGCTTATCAATTTTAAATTGATTGCTCAAGCTTTCAGCACCTCCAAAGTGAGTACATAATCCTTGAAAGACAATATGCTCTTTATTTTTCTTTAAAAAGCTAATCGCTTTAGGAAATTCTTCAGCAGGCATGCCTGTTCTGTTAGCTCCTGTTTCAACTTCAATATGAACTTTAGCAGGTTTTCCAACTTTTTTAGCCGCCTCCAATGTGATTGGTAAACGGTCATAATTGTATACAAAAAACTCAATATTATTTTCTATCGCCCATGGGATATCCTCTTCATAAATAATTCCCATGATCATAATTTGGCTTTTCTCATGGCAAGCATTGAGTACCTCTTCTGCTTCAAAAGAGGATGCTACCGAAAAATGATGTACACCAGCTTTTTCTGCCATCGGTACAAATGACTCAATGCCATGACCATAAGCATTGGCTTTGACTACTGAAGAAAAGATAGCTTTTTTTCCTATCTTCTTTTTTATAAAATTAATATTCGCTTTTAATGCTGATTGTTTCAGCTCTATTCTCGAAGAGTGTTTTACCATTTTTTCTTTGTTTCCAGCCAGGTATATGATTTCCCCCAGCTATCTTTTGCTAATGTTTTAACTTTTTCTACTTCTGAGGCAGGTATATTATCTACCATATTTTCTGCTTCTAAATCATTAAAATGGAATGCATAAGTCCTTGCAGCAAATTGATACAATGGAAGAGATGATTCTCCGTGATATTCTCCATTCCCGAATACGGAAGGTTTTATATTCTGTCCCCAATCCTGTCGCCCCTCATTATTAGGGTTCAGAAAATAGGCTCTGTAATCACCAGATGGATCTTTTTCTACTCTCAATAATGAAACTGCATGGAAACCTAACATTTCTCCTTTAGAACTTGTTATAAAAATACCAACAGGATTTGGATAAATCAACCTATGGTTTCCATTATAATCAGGATGACACATGGCGTAAAATACTCTCACAAAGCCATCAAAATCAACTATTGCGTTGGAGAAATAATCATAAGCCGAAGCAAATCCAATCTGAATCCATTGTCCATATAGTGCTGGATTTACCCATTTATGTGGGTCTTCTGCCCTACCTGAGCCACGGAGCATCATTTCATTATAAATTCTGTCCAACATTGGCACAAGCGTAACAGAAACAGCATCTAGGTTATAATCCAGATTTTGTACTAAACCTTGTCCCGTTACAGAAGCTTTAATTTCCTGACCTTCAAATCGGAAAGTGATATCATTGGTGACTGCTGCGGTCTGCACCATGTTGATCAACTTCGCAGGTGCATGCTGACTCCACATACTGATTCCTCTGGCACTTTGACAGGTAGGATTGTTTCCTTGACCTACACCAAGAGGTTGTCCCAATATTCTAAAAAGTGCGCCAATCAAATATTGTCTGGCACTCACAGCCTGATGTGGGTTTCTAGTGGATTTCAAAATCCTTTCTTCCACTTTCGGATTGATTTTTATCCCACTTAAATTAGATAAGCCCGATCTAACCGCCTCACGAGCTATAGTACCATTTTCTAGCATCTTAGCCAAGCCGTAAATACATTGGGCATTATAAATATGGATGGTTTTTAATATTAAATCAGATAGATATTCTGTAAGCTCATTCCATCTGGTCTCACCTACTGGTGTTAATCCTAATGCAACCGGAACTGTTTGAAAATACTCATTTTCAATCAAGAACTTTAAGAGTACAGCATGATACTGGCTCACCAATCCATATTTCAGCATTGACTTGCCCATAAGCTCTGCCTCAACATACAGTTCTGTATTATTTAAACCTTCCAATACAGCCTGATACTCCGTAACATTTTTATCGGCAGTATGATCAGTTGGTCTATAAATGCATCTTTGGAAGCTTAATAATTTTTGATCTCCTTCCTTTTTAGGATCTAATTCAATTTTTTCCTTAACTAAAGCAATAATTTTTCTTTGCTTTTCGGTAACCACAGGTCTTTGTTCACAAATCAGCGTAAGTTCTTCTGCCAATGTTTCCTTCACATCATCTAAGTGAATGTGCTGAGAAAGAAAATTAAAGAGGTTGTGAACTTTATGCAATTCATGCTCGCTCATGGTAAGGCGGGTCTCTTCTACAGGATCATTGAACACAAATTCTAAATTTGCCACAATAACTTCCTGTATGAAACTTTCGGCATCTTCTGCAGAAATAATATCTGTTTTGTAATCGCCTTTAGCTATAGCCAGTAATCTGAGTTCACTTAAAAGTTCAATTGTGGAATTAGGATGACCGCTTTTCAAAGTTCCATTCACTAATCCCGCAACTAATTTAGAAGGATCTGCCCAAGGTGATTCGTTAAAAATTCCACCTTCGGATATTTCTTCAATCAAATCATATACTAAAGTCAATCCTTCCACAGAATCACTTAAAATATCGATTTGTCCCATTAGACGGTTCGCTTTCTCTGGTCTTGTTAAAGAAGTCGCAGAGGTGAACTCTTCTAATAGTTCTTGTAATTTTTGATTACTATTGTCAATTAATGTTTGATTCCCCATGGGATTCTAAAAATTTATAAGATTCATTGCCAAAGTTAAAAAATGACAAGCGTTAATAATATTCAATTTAGCATCAAATGATGCAAAGAATATAGAATTCAATAAAAACTAGCACAAGCTAATGCTTGCGCTAGTTTTTGATTTTTAATTTCATGAACACAAGCGAGACGCTTGCTCCATATATTTGTTACTTAATGATAGAAATCTACATTTTCATAATGTAATAATAATTCCGTCATTCTATCAGGGTCTTCTCCCTTAAAGTTTACTGTACCAAAATGGTTCCCGAAACCATCACGATCACTTATTTTTTGGGTAGTCATCGGTGGCACCAAGTTATGGTCTAAGAAATATGGCTCTTCTTTTAACTCCTCAGGTATTTCTAATTTGGAAATAGAATTCTTATGAGGATAAATCATCACATTTCCGTAGAAATTCTTAGGCCTTGCATCTATTGCTGGTAATATTTCATTCAACTCCTCTTCCGTTAGATCAGGATCGTGGCACAATACAAATGCTCCTAAAGCATCAAAATCATAAGCTTTGCCCGCTAGTTCTAGAATGTGACCACCAGGGATTCGGCAAGCCACCTCACCAAAACTTAAGGTATCATCTTCAGTTAAGAACCATTCTGGATGAATCATTCCATATTCAATGCCGAATAAATCTACCAACTTCTGCATTTCTTTCATGATTCTATCACGTTTGCTATGCAGTAAATTTCCTTCAGGAATGAAATTAGAATACCCTAATTTCACATATTCGGTAATATTTAAGAATCTAATTTTCCCTTTATGAACAAATGCTTCACATGAAAATTCTGTTCCTGGTAAGTGGCTTTCTGCTAAGCAAGGAAAATCATCCTCTTGACATTTTTCATCAACGTCATCCATAGAGCGCAATAATCGGTGCCCAACAGTACCTGCTGATGCAAAAGGTTTAATATGTACCCAGCTATCTTCTTCTCCATCTACTTGGAGGTTAGCCTGATTTAACCTTTTCATAAAGGCCTTAACACCTTCTTTGTTGTAAACCTCTTCAAATAAACCTACACGCAAACCACCAATTAAAGCTTTTCTCTTCATCATGGCTTTATTTCTAAATAGAAATGCTCGGTTTAAAACACGAGGATCATCCCTGTAAATAGAATTCAATGCACCTGCCCATTCTACTGTTTCTTCAAATAGCGGTACAGCCACATCCACATTAAAGGGTTTTAATTTCTCATGTAAATCCAAAGAATTGGAAGTATCACTCCATTCATCAAATTGATAAGCAACAAAAGGGATATCATGCTCTTTGGCATAATCCTCAAAATCAGGAAATGATACCACTACATAAGGTTTATTGAGTTTTTGCATACTCTCGATTACGGGTAAACTCCAACCCATTAGTGCAAAACAATTTGCCATAGTTATTATAGTTTAGTTTATAAGTTTAGTAATTACTTAATATAAACTATAAAATTTACAAGTCCGATATAATACTATGATATCTGTAAATATGACAAAGCAGGAAGTTGGAAGTAAAAAGCTTGAATTAGGAAGTAGAAAGTGGGGTGTAGCGGTGATTAAATGATCTGTTTTATGGGAAGTTAAAATTCGGAAAATTGCCTATCCTCTACTTTAGAAAGATAGGCAATACAATTTTTCATCAGCCAAATTTACCTTTCAATGCTGCTAATTTAGCTTGAAAATCACCTTCTGGCTCTTTTTCTTCTACTTTCCGTTTAAATTTACCCTTTGGCTTTTCTTCTTTTGATTGTTGTTTAAAAGGATCCTTTTTCATGGAAAATGATATACGCTTTCGAGCTTCATCTACTTCCATCACTGTTACTTCTACTTTCTGGGCTACATTCACTACTTCGGCAGGATTGCTCACAAATTTATCAGCTATGTGGCTTACATGCACCAATCCGTCCTGATGAACTCCTACATCCACAAAAGCACCAAAATTTGTGATATTGGTTATAATGCCGGGCAGTTTCATTCCCACTTTCAAATCCTTAATCTCATTCACCCCTTCGGTAAATGAAAAAGCTTCAAATTGCTCTCGAGGATCTCGGCCCGGCTTAGCCAATTCCTGCATGATATCTTGTAAAGTTGGTAATCCAACAGATTCAGTCACATATTTCTTCATATCCAACTTCTCTCGCAATTCTTTGCTGCCCATCAAATCAGTTATAGAAGCTTGGACATCTTTCGCCATTTTATTGACTAAAGCATAGCGCTCAGGATGCACTGAACTACTATCTAATGGATTTTTAGCATCGCTTATACGTAAGAAACCAGCTGCTTGTTCAAAAGCCTTATCTCCTAAACGTGGGACTTTTTTCAATTCTTCTTTGCTTTTAAAAGCGCCATTTTCATTTCGATAATTCACTATATTTTCTGCAATGGAAGGTCCTAAACCAGAAACATAAGTCAATAATTGCTTACTGGCAGTATTCAATTCAACCCCAACATTGTTCACACAACTTACCACAGTGTCATCCAAGCCAGCTTTCAGTAAATTTTGATCTACGTCATGTTGGTATTGGCCAACCCCTATTGATTTCGCATCAATTTTCACCAGTTCAGCCAATGGATCCATCAACCTTCTACCAATAGAAACTGCACCACGAACTGTTAAATCATACTCTTTAAATTCATCTCGTGCTACTTCAGATGCAGAGTACACCGAAGCCCCACTTTCATTCACCATCACTACCATCACAGATTTAGGCAATCCAATGGAGTTTATAAATTTTTCGGTTTCTCTTCCTGCAGTCCCATTCCCTATAGCTATGGCTTCTACATTATATTTATCTACTAATTGTAAAATTAAAGTAGCAGCTTTGGTAGTTTGAAGCTGCGGTTCATTTGGATAGATTGCTTCATTAAACAATAATTTACCTTGTTTATCAAGGCAAACTAGTTTACAACCTGTTCTGAAACCAGGATCCACTGCCATCACATTTTTCTGTCCCATTGGTGCTGCCAACAAGAGTTGTCTCAGATTATCTGAGAACACTTTAATGGCTTCTTCATCTGCTTTTTTCTTTGTGAAAATACGGATTTCAGTTTCCATGCTGGGCTTTAATAATCTTTTATAAGCATCTGCCAAAGCTGTTTTCACTTGCTGAGCAGCTTCGTTATCAGCCTTAACAAAATGCTTCTCCATGATAAAAAGAGCATCTTCTTCCTCCGGACTGATATCCAACATTAAGATCATTTCCTTCTCCCCTCTTCTCATTGCCAAAATTCTATGAGAAGGAGCTGTTTTCACATTTTCTTCCCATTCAAAGTAATCTTTGTACTTCTGACCTTCAGTTTCCTTCCCACTTAAGACTTTTGATCGGAACTTTCCTTTTTCTAAGAATAATTTACGAGTATCTTCCCTTAATTCTGCATTCTCATTTACCCATTCAGCAATTATATCTCTAGCCCCATGCAAAGCAGATTCAATATCAGAAACCTCTTTTTCTTCATCAATAAATTTTGCTGCTTCAAGTTCTAAATCAATATTTCCTTGTTCAAAAATAAGCTTAGCTAATCGCTCCAAGCCTTTCTCTCTGGCAATGGTCGCCTTTGTTCTTCTTTTAGGCTTGTAAGGAAGGTAAATATCCTCCAGTTTAGACATGGTTTCGGCTGCATTGATTTCCTTTTCCAGTTCAGGTGTTAGTTTTTCTTGTTCCTTTATGGACTTCAAGATTGCCTCTCTCCTTTTGTCCAAATCGCGCAATTGTTGCACACGATCCCGAACATCTGCCACAGCTACCTCATCCAAACTGCCCGTCATTTCTTTTCTATATCGGGAAATAAAAGGCACCGTAGCACCGCCATCTAATAATTCTACTACCGCTTTTACCTGTTGGGGACGAACATTTAATTCCCCTGCAATTTTAATTATGTGATCCATTTCTGAGATATTAGAGTCTAGATTCTAGAACCTAGATTTTCGATAAAAATATTAATATATAAGCACTAAGTTTTTGGTGATCAAATCAAAACCCCAAAACTTTCCGTACCCTTTTCAATGTTTTAGTAGCTATTTCTGCAGCTTTCTCTTCGCCTTTTTCTAGTTTCTTATGAAGCTCATCTATATTTTCCATATAATGGTTATAGAGCTCCCTTTCTTTAGAATATTTTTCAACTATCAACTCATAAAGCGCTTGCTTAGCATGACCATAACCATAATTACCACCTTCATAATTCTTTCGCATTTCAGCTACTTGTTCATCTGAAGCCAATAATTTATAGATATTGTATACATTACAATCATCTGGATTTTTAGGCTCCTCCATTGGCGTACTATCTGTAATGATTTGCATCACATTTTTCCTCAGTTTTTTATCGGTTTGGAAAATATCGATAGTATTGCCGTAAGATTTACTCATTTTCTGACCATCAGTGCCCGGAATTGTCATGATTTGCTCATCAATTCTAGCTTCAGGCAACACGAAAACATCTCCATAACGATGATTGAAACCACTCGCTATATCACGAGTCATTTCCAAATGCTGCTTTTGGTCTTTCCCAACAGGAACTATATCAGCATCATATAAAATAATATCGCACGCCATCAAAACGGGGTAAGTAAAAAGCCCAGCATTTACATCAGCCAGACGATCAGATTTATCCTTAAATGAATGAGCATTTGCTAACATCGGAAATGGCGTGAAGCAACTCATATACCAGTTCAATTCAGTTACCTGAGGTACCATAGACTGCCTGTAGAACAAATTCTTATCTGTATCAAAGCCAAATGCCAACCAAGCTGCAGCCACTGCATTCACATTGTCTTTCCTTACGTCAGCATCTTTAATAGTAGTTAAAGAGTGTAAATCAGCAATAAAAAAGAAACTTTCATTATTTGAATCTTGAGATAATTTAATAGCAGGAATAATTGCTCCCAACAAATTCCCTAAATGTGGTTTACCTGAACTTTGAATACCCGTTAAAATTCGCGACATCTTAAATATTTTTATTTCTTATGATTTTATCTAAACTATAATTACCTCCACCATTTAGAGCTGTAACAGCAAAAACTGCTGCATATAATAAGCCCATTTCCTGCTTTCCGAATGGATCTCCACTATGAACCACTAAAGCAGCAATCAACATAGTGAATAAAATAGGAACGCTGGCTAAACGGGTAAAGAGCCCTAAAGCTACTAAAATTGAGCAAATAAATTCTGCAAAAACAGTTGCAACTAAGCTGAATTCTTCTCCTAATCCAAGAGGATCGGCAAAACTGAAATCTCCAGACAACAATTTCATGAATTTGGGATACCCATGTGTAAGCATCATAAGCCCACCGGCTAGACGTAAAATCAATAAACTTAAATTTTTAAATGGCATTGTTTGAACTGTTAAATGAATAAATTAGAAATCTTTTGAGAATTATAAATATATAAAATCAAAGTAAATAGTAGGTTCAAAAAAAGAAGAAATGCGTATCTTCGTTTACAACTAAAAAACGAATTTATGAAGAATATTCATTTGCTTAAAAGTACACTTGCGATTGTTTTTCTATTATTTTTCCACATTACAGTATTTGCACAAAATAATACTGCAAAAATTACATTCTTGGAAGAAAGCCATGATTTTGGAACCATTGAAGAAAAAGCTGGACAAGTAAAATACACTTTCAATTTTTTCAATTCAGGGTCGGATTCTATTCGACTGACTTCCGTAAGGGCTTCCTGTGGTTGTACCACGCCATTTTGGGAAAAAAGTGCTTTGATGCCAGGAGATACTGGTAAAATTGAAGTAGCCTATAATCCTTTGAACCGAGCCGGAAAATTTGCTAAAACGGTAACAGTAAGGACTTCTAGCGAGCCTGAAACAAAGATTCTAAGAATTTCAGGTTATGTTGAACCAAAACCTAAAAGTATTGAAGATGAATTCAATACTGAATTAGGAGAAATTAGACTTAAAAGTAAGTTTATCAATTTTGGAAATATTACAACTGAGAAAGCAGTTACCAAAACAATAGAAATCTACAACCAATCAGAAGATACTATTAGCATTTTAGATCGCTTTATATGCGCTGATTTTATAAAAGTCGCAAAACTGCCGGCAATTATACCGCCCAATAAATCCGCTGAGATAGAAATTATATACTTACCTAAAATAAAGAATGATTTAGGGTTTATGAATGATCCTTTAACATTATTTACAGATGAAGTTGAGAAAAGTAATAAAGGATTAAATGTGATAGCTACCATCAATGAATACTTCCCACCTATGACGGAAGAAGAATTAGCCAGTGCGCCTCATATTCAATTTGAAACTTTAGAATATGATTTTGGGCATATTGATGAAGGTCAAACGCTTTCACATGAATTTAAATTTACTAATAATGGTAAAGACACCTTAAATATCAGAAAAACAAAGACTACTTGTGGTTGTACTGTATCAGAATTAGACAAAATGGATTATATCGCGAATGAATCAGGGGAAATAAAAGTTACATTCAACTCCAAAGGTAGAAGAGGTACTCAAATCAAAAGGATCACCGTTTTTACTAACGACCCAACTGCGCCTACACAAGATTTGATAATAAAAGCATATGTAAGGGATTAAGTTTTACATTTTATGATAACCCATATAATTCAAACTAAATGTATATACCGAATAGTTATAAAAACGAAAATGTTGAAGAGGTAAGATTTCCTGATGGCAAACAGTTTTAGGATTCTAATCAATCAAATTGAAGGTAAAATCACTGGCAATCATACCCCTATGGAACTCGATAAAGATTAAAATGGGGTTGATATTTTAGTGGGTCATATTACCAAATTCAGTTCTTAGGATTTAATCTGAATTGCTGAAATAGGGAGATTCCAATTCGGTAGGAATTGCAGAAAAGATGAGATAGGCAAAACAAAATTTCCTTAATATTGGCGTGACAATTAATTTCCTTAAATAGAAGGAAGTGACTCTTTAACCAAACAGTATCGCACCCCAAATATAAAGGTCCGATTTAGCTAGTTTGCTTTATTCACATTTTAAATCTTGTTAAAATTATAAACACTCCCCATTACCACCTCTCTGTCTACCCCAATCTACCGTTTGTCGACAGAATAGAATTTGCTTTTCTTTTCTCATTAAGTTGCCGTCCAAAACAAACAAAACAACTATGATGAATCGATTAAAAGAAACTCTAACTGTACTCTTAATTTGTTTTCCCTTTCTAAATAATGCTCAGTCAGCGGCTGATGTAGTCAGGAAGGTACAAGAACTCATGCTGGAAAATTATATTTTCTTAGATAAAGCCAAAGAAACCAATGCGCATTTGGACTCTCTGCTAGCTGCAAATTTCTTCGAAGATTTTGATCATCCTCCAAAATTTGCACAAGCGCTTTCTGTTGAAATGCAAAAGATAACAAAAGACAAACATTTAAACATCGTCCCGCCACCTCCACCACCCCATCCCAATGAGGAAAATGAGGAATTAGACTTTATTACCCGTCACCTCCGCAATATGGAACGATTCAGAAATGGAGGATTTGGAAATATTGACTTACTGGCAGGCAATGTTGGATATGTAGAATTAAAAGGCTTCCGTAGAGAAGATATACCGAAAGTAGATGCCGTAATGGAGTACTTTTCAACAGCTGATGCAATCATCATTGACTTAAGGGAAAATGGAGGAGGAAATAGCCTAGGTCTATATTGGAGCAGCTATTTTTTAAAAAAAGGAGTAGGACTCAGCGGGAAGTACGAAAGAAGGACAGACAGCTATAGCGAACTATTGACGGTAACTGTGAAAGGACAAAAAAGACTGGAAATACCTCTCTTCATTCTTACCAGTGATTTCACTTTTTCAGCAGCTGAGGCATTTGCTTATGACTTGCAAAGCAGAAAAAGAGCCGTGATTGTAGGAGAAAATACAGGCGGTGGTGCACACCCAGTAAATTTTATGCCAATAGCCCAAGGCTATGGAATCTTGATGCCCTACGCCAGATCCATCAACCCAATCACTGAGTCCAACTGGGAAGGCATTGGTGTAACCCCAGACATCCCCACTACAAGCGAAGATGCGTTTGAAAAGGCCAGGAAACTGGCACAAGATGCAGCCAAAAGCTATAGAGAAGAGCCCTTTAATAAGCTCAAAGCACTGCTTGCAAAAAATAAGATAACTGAAGAAGAGGAGGCTATGGTGTATGATTTATTTAAACTTCTATTGCGAAGGAAGCATCTCGAAGATTTTATGATCAATCATATGGGCTATTTCTACCTTGATAATCAAAAAATGCATTCGGCTTTTATTATATTTAAAACAAATTTAAGGTTGTTTCCTGATTCGCCCAATGCTCATGATAGCTTTGCAGAATTCTTAGCACTTCAGGGCAAAAAGGATGAAGCTTTAAATCACTACCAGCAGGCAGTGACCTTAGCAAAAGCACAGGATGATGAGCAACAAGAGATGTACAAACGCAATTTGTTAGAATTTGAGTCAAAAATAAACCGATGACCGTCTGCTTTGCAGACGGCTTTATTTTTTTATGAAGATACAGCATCACATAACAATTTCTAAAAAGAATCTCAACCATTTTATCTTTTGGTGTGTGATGCTGATCTACTACATTAGCTCTTCCTGGCCACATGAGTCGGACAAAGTATTCCTGTTCGAACGCATGTTTTCCAAGACGATTATACAGCTCATGTTGGCTTATTTATTAATTTACCTGCACACATCTCTTTTTGTAGTGAAAAAGAGAAGACTTACCTTTGTTTTATTCAGTTTACTTACCATTTATATTGCCTATGTCTTTTACACTGCCATACGCTGTTATTATCTTGTACCTAAATATCCTGAAATTTACCAGTACCGGCCTCCGCTTGAATTTATAGAGCGCATTACCAATGGCTATGCATTTATTGGCAACATAACGGAGCTAATCTTTCCAGCTATAATTCTGATCGTGATTGATTATTATAGAAAGCAGCAAGAGCTGATTAGTTTGAAAGAACAAAAGAAAACGACTGAACTACACCTATTGAAGCATCAGTTGAATCCGCATTTTCTATTCAACACGCTCAATAACCTCTATTCACTGTCGATACAAAAATCTGATCGAACACCGGAAGCCATCGCCAAGCTTTCAGACATATTAGACTATATGCTCTATAAATGCAATGACAATTTTGTTTCACTTAAAGGAGAAATAGCACTAATCAGCAATTATATTGAATTAGAGAAAATCCGATATGGCAAAAGGCTGGATCTTTCGTTTGATCATAGCCAAAAAGATGAAGTAAAAGTAGCGCCTTTACTCCTGCTCACCTTTGTTGAGAATGCTTTTAAACATGGCGTAACCCAGGAACTTAATGTTGCTAAGATTAACATTCTGGTGGAAGGCAATAAAGATAACATCCTATTTAAGATTGAAAACTCAAAACCTGTTTTGAAAAGTGTTGAGGAAAATAGGCTTCAAGACGCCATTGGTTTACAAAACATCAGAAGACAACTTGAATTACTGTATCCTAAACAGTATCATTTGGAGGTAGTCAACAAGCAAAAATCCTTTTTAATTACTCTTAAAATAACTCCTAATGACTTATAAATGTATCATTGTAGATGATGAAGAGCTAGCAAGACAACTCATAGAAAACCACCTTTCGCAATTGAGTGATTTTGAGCTCTTAGCTTCCTGCTCTTCCGCAATAGAAGCCCATCAATTTCTTCAAAGTGAAACCGTTGACTTGCTTTTTATGGATATCGAAATGCCGGTGCTGAAAGGTACTGCCTTCGTGAAAAATCTAAAAGCAGAACCCAAAGTGATTTTCACTACTGCCCACCGTGATTATGCAGTCGAAGGTTTTGAGTTGGACGCTGTCGATTATATATTAAAACCCATCACCTTTGAACGTTTTTTTAAAGCCATCGAAAAGTTTTTGGCAATACAAAAACCTTTGGAAACAATGGATAGCAAAGATTCCATTTACATTCAAATCAATAAGAAAAACCTCCGGCTCATACTTAATGATATTTTCTTTGTGGAAAGCTTTAAAGACTATCTAAAAATCCACTTAGCAGAAGAAACATTAATGTTCAAACACAGCCTCACCGCTTTTGAAGAAAAGCTAAATCCAAGTTTTTTGAGAATCCATCGGTCTTATATTGTGAACCGTGATAAAGTGACGGCATATACCAAAAATGATGTAGAAATAGGCAAAATTGAACTTCCTATCGGAGAATTTTATAAAAAGAATACCTTAGAAAAATTAGGAAAACCTCTGAAATAAGAAGTTCCAAACAGCAATCCAAAAGGTATTGATTTACAGCTCCATAGATTATGTTTAGGCTTTTTAAAGAAAAACTATAACATTACTGTATATTCAGTTTACTACCAAAACCTACAAAGTGTCATTTGAAAAGTGGCTTTTCAGAATTTAGAGTAACTGATATTAGTATGTAAACAAATTGTGTCTATGCTTTCGCAAAACGCAATTGTTTTTAGCCATATGTTAGGCTTAATTTGAACCATGAATAAAATTTTCTACTATAGTGCGTTGCGCAGCAAAACACGTGCACAGCACAAAAAGGGAATCATTAAAAACTATATCTTTACAAGCAAAACTAACCAACCTACCCTTTCAAAATAAGCTTATAGCCTATCCCGCGAACATTGACAATTTTCACACTGGTATCTGCCTCCAGTCTCTTCCGCAACTTAGAAATAAAAACATCCAAAGTCCGCCCAATATAACTACCCTCGTCTCCCCAAATCGTTTTCAGAATATGTTCGCGTTCCACCGTGCTATTCACATAGTTCAAGAGTAGCTTAAGTAAATCCGCTTCTTTACTAGACAATTCAATGATTTCACCTTTGAATGAAAGCTCCATACTTTTCTTATTAAACTGATAGGCTCCTATTGATGTAAGATTTGGGTCGTGCTTGGCTTTTGGTTTGTTCTTTTGAGAATACAGAAACAATCCAATCAAGAGCAGCAACGCTAATCCTGGTATACCAAAAGCCAAATAATTCACTCCTTTTGCCTCCAAAAGGGCATTTTTTGGGGATTCAACAGGCGGTTCATAAAAAGAGTGTAGCAAATTATTAGGTTCCACTATCGTAAAGAAAATACGATAGCAAGCTTTGGGCAACATCCTGTTAACACAAGGCACCAAATCCTGTTTAACCGACCCCCCTATTTCATAACTGTAAACTACCTTGCCGGAAACACATTCTTCCACCTCCACTATATAACTGCTTGCAATCCCTGTTTTTTTAACTGCACTATCAATAGTCACGACAAGCACTTCAGGTTTAAATTGCAATTCACTTTCAAATCCTAATCCATACCTATCTTCCTCTTTCTCTATTGGTAATACACGTGAGCTACTATCCCCCGCACTAAGCAGCACTTCATGCCCCATCACCCTCATAGATACCTGAATATGTCTTTCATATATCTCCTCTTGAGCATAGCCAGAAAGAGCGGAGAAGCACAGAAGTAAGCAAACAAAAATGATAGTTTTAAGGTATTGAGTAATCATGATACAAATCTATCGTATTAAACTACTATTAGAAATGATTTACATTTCTTTTACATTATTTTACACTTGAAAAAGCCTACAGAATGAGCATAAGCTTATCATTGTGAAAAAAAACATGATGATGACAAAAAAATTCCTATTACAAAAAAGCTATTTTTTACTTCTCTCTATAGGGTTGATTACTGCTTGCAGCAAACAAGAGAAATCTAGTAGTAAGAATAAAAATACTGATTTAACTAAAGTCCCTGCTGCCAAAACAGCTAGTACTCAAGAAATTGTTACGTTATATGCTGATGAAAACTCATTTTGGAGTACTTTTGATAAACACGAAAATATTAAATATCCACAAGTCAGCGAATATGTAAGAAGAATATTTCAGGATCAAAAAGGGCATCTGTGGTTCGCTTCCAATGCTGTTGGCGTGAGCCGATACGATGGTGATACCCTTAGCTATTTCTCCATAAATGAAGGCCTGAGTGGTGCACAGGTAACGGGAATTACGGAAGACAAAGAGGGGAATCTCTGGTTCTCCACTAATGGAGGCGTATCGAAGTATGATGGTAAAGCATTTACTAATTACACCAGTAAAAATGGATTGAGAAGTAATAGAGTCTGGAGTATATTTCAGGATAGTCACGGAACCATTTGGGCAGGTACAACTAAGGGACTTTGTCGATATGATGGAAATAAATTCAATCCTTTTCCAATTCCTAATTTCCCAAACAGCATAGTAAGGAGCATCACGGAAGACAACAAAGGGAATCTGTGGTTTGGCACTGATGGGCAGGGCATTTATAAATATAATGGTGATTCCTTTAGTGTTATCACCCAAAAAGATGGTTTAAGTGATAATAATGTGCTCAGCATTTTGGCAGATTCTAAAGGGAATATTTGGATAGGTACCAGATTTGGAGGTTTAAGCAGATATGATGGCATCTCTTTTTCTCACTACTCAGTGGAGAACGGTATTGGAAACAACGAAGTATGCACTATTTATGAAGATAAGTCTGGCAATGTGTGGTTCAGTTCTGAAGGTTTTGGTATTTATCGTTACAAAGAAGGCACTATTACGAACTTCAGCAAGCAAGAAGGTCTCCCCATTCGAGCAGTGCAATCTATTTTTGAAGACAAAGAGGGTCGCTTTTGGATAGGCGGAGGAGATGGCCTTTACCGTAAGGCGGGCAAATCCTTTACTAAAATCACAATAAATGGTCCTTGGGAAAATTGTTAAAGGTAGGGTTATTTAGAAGACCCTACTATTAAAAACCACTACTATGGACGATAAAATTAGAGCATTTAAAGGAGTTTCTCCACTTAATGACGCAATGGATTCAGCATATGCAAGATGCATTTAGACGGATCAGCGGTTGCCTGTTTGAGATCAAATTCTATAGGTCTCCTAGTAGAGTGCTTATGCTGTATGATTCCATTTTGATTTATAAATCAGTTTTAAATTTTAATAAAAAAGGCTCGAAAATTCGAGCCTTTTTTAGTTAGTATATTTTCAAAATATTAGAATAATGAAATATTAAAGAATATCTGTAGCACACTTATTATAAAGATAGCACCAACCACAAATGGCGAAACAAATCTTACCATAAACATTATCATTTTTTCTAGAAAAGTACCTTCAAGAGCAGCATTTCCAAAGTAAAGTTCTTTTTGGAAACCTTTATTTTTCCATGACCATCCAGCAAATATAGCTATAAAGAAACCTCCTAAAGGCAATGCCAAATCAGAGAACACATTTTCAATCAGTGTAAAGAAATCTTTATCCTCGCCTCCATAATAAACGAAGTTAGTAAAGAAATCTGAAGCACCTTGCGAAAGCATTGTTGGTAAACCAACGAAAAAGATAAAAGTAGCAACTAAATAAACTGTTTTCTTACGATTGGTTTTAAATTGGTCGGTTACAAATGCAACTGGAACTTCTAATAGAGAAACTGTAGAAGTTAAGGCTGCAAAACACAATAATAAAAAGAATGAGGCACCAATAAATGGCCCAATACTTCCCATTGTTTCAAATATCCCTGGCAAAGCTACAAATACTAAACCTGGGCCAGCATTCGCTTCAATACTCGGTTGACTGAATACCAAAGGGAAAATCATCAAACCTGCTAAAAAAGCAATTGAAATATCAGCTACTGTTATCAAAGCAGCTGCTCCAACTATACTATCGTCTTTACCAACGTATGAACCATAAGTAATTAAAGCTCCCATCCCTAAAGAAAGAGAGAAGAAAGCTTGAGCTAATGCAGTATAGAATGTATTAGCTGTGATTTCACTAAAATCAGGCACCAAATAAAATGATAGTCCATCCATGGCACCATCCAGTGTTAGGCCATAAGATATTAAGCCAACAATCATAATTACTAATAATGGCATTAGGATCTTAGTCCATCTTTCGATTCCTTTTTGTACACCACCTGCAACAATGAGTGCAGTTAAAACCATGAATCCAATAGAATACAATAAGTTATCGGTGATATCAGAAACAAATCCTCCGAAATACTCTCCATAATTTACACCTTCGCTTAGGAGACCTCCAAAACCAATTTGTATGAAATAACCGAAAGCCCAACCAGCTACTACATTGTAGAAACTAAGGATCATAATGCCTGATAAAACACCCATTAAGCCAACTAATCCCCATCTTCGATTTCCGATTTTATTAAATGCCCCAAACGGATTTAATCTAGTATTTCGACCAATAGCTGTTTCAGCCAACATAATCGGTAAACAGATTAAAAAAGCACAAGCCAAATAAATTACCAAAAATGCAGCTCCTCCATTCTCTCCTACTTCATAAGGGAACTTCCAAATATTACCTAAACCTACTGCAGAACCTGCTGCTGCTGCTATAAAACCTAAACGGTTAGAAAAACCTCCTCTTGATGCCATGAATTAAATTTTAGGTCGTAAATATATAGGATTAATCCAATAGCGCAATATGAAATCTGTACGGATGTGAAGAAATTGTTATGAATGGGTGAAATTTAGATTCTAAAACCAGGTATTAGCTTCCTTTGCATCAAAAATGCCAGGCCAAAAGTTGTGATAAATGAAAAACTACTGTACAAAATGGCCATAGTACTGATAGCTGAATTTCCTACCACCTGATTAGCTATAAAAAGTGCCAAAACGCTGTTTTGTAAGCCCATTTCAATTGCTATGGTATAATTTGATTCATGTCTTAATCCAATGAATTTCCCTAATCTATAGCCCGTAAGTATAGTAATGAAGTTGAAAATAATTAGAGGAATTAACAAATTAAGATGATCCAAATAGTTAACTTCTTTATTATCTTCATCTAAAAAAATAATTGCTAAAAGTGCTAAAATTAATATAAATGGTAGAATGAATTTTAATGGTTTCTTGATTGGTTGCGTAAAATTATCAGATGTAAATTCATTAACTAAAATCCCAAGAGAGACAGGAATTATAACGGTATAGAAAACTTGAGCAGTAGTTTCCCAAAAGCTTAAGTTAATTTCTTGCTCTTTTCCCAAAAACAAATTAAAACTTAATTGAAGAATGGCAGGGATTGTAAATAATATAATAAAACTATTAAAGGCCGTCATTGAAATGGATAAAGCCACTCTTCCACCTAATAATTTTGTTACCAAATTGGATGCTGTGCCACCTGGGCAGGCTGCTAAAAGCATTAAACCAACCTTATAAACAGGATCAATGGGCCAGAAATAAATTAAAGCTAAAGCCATTAGCGGCATTAAAAACATCTGGCTTAAAACACCTGTAATAACCGCTTTTGGTTGAATAAAAACTCTATAAAAATCTTTAAACTTTAATTCCAAACCAATGCCGAACATAATTAAGGCAATAGCAAAGGGCATTATAAAGTCTACAAAGGATTGTTGCATGTAAAAAAGTAACGCAAAATTAAATCTAGTAGTCCAATAAAAACTTAATAATGTTAACTATTTAGAAAAACTCTGATTAAAAACTTTCCCACCTTCTGGAATATCAATTTTAACAAACTGATGTTTCGTAGTTTGATGGCAAGCATTACAAGATTGCACTAAAAGCTTGTAAGAATCTGCAAAGGCTTGAGTATTTTCGTCATGAATGGATTTTTCCACTTTTTCAAAAGCTGGATTGGTCATAGTGCCTACTAAAGCAGAAATATCATATCCCTCATCCACAACTTTAGCATTTTCTATTTCCTCTATTGTTTCTTCTATTTCATGAGCATAGAATTCTGATAATTCCCAATTTTCATTTTCACCTGCTAAATATAATTTATGACTGTAAGTCTGCAAGTAGCCCATAGCTTTAGCCAATTCGTAATCTTCCTCATTATGAGCATTATCCTTACTTGTTTGTACAGTTTCATTTCTTTCTTTTTCTATATTAGTGTTTAGCTCAGCAATACTTATGTAATTCATGATTCCAATCACTAGCGCTATAATAGCTAAACCACCACTCAAAACATTCTTATTCATACTTTGTATATTTTTAAAATTAATGATTCGCCAAATTTATTTAGAATTGTTTTAAATAAGAAAGAATTAACCATGAATTTTTATACCCAATTTACTTATGCATAAGGAAATTTTGTATACTTGCATCATGGCAAATCAACAATTGATAAAAGGAAGTCTTTCCACCATAGTGCTGCATTTATTGCAAAGTGCGGGTGAAATGTACGGTTATGAGATCACCCAGAAGGTAAAGCAACTCACTTCTGATGAAATCAAATTAACTGAAGGAGCTCTCTATCCTACTTTACATAAATTAGAAGCTGAAGGCACTTTAAGCACGGAAAGCAGAAAAGTGGACGGAAGAGTAAGGAAGTATTACAGATTAACAGAAGACGGTAAGAAAGCCACAGCTGAAAGAATGGAAGAACTAGAGGCTTTTCTATTGAATATGCAACGAGTTTTAGGATTTAATTTAAAATTAAGCTGATGCGAACTTTAACAGTCGAACAAAAAGAGCAGTTAGCAAATCATATAGCCAAAAAACCAATAAAATACATTGAGTTGTACAATGAATTATATGATCATTATGCCTCTTCTTATGAGAATGGCGAAGAAACCTTTGAAGAAATCATAGCAGAACTTGATGAACACTTTCAATATCAAAAAGTAAAGACAATAAATGCTAATTTACTGAAGAAGACTAAAAAATCTGTTAATGAAATTTATTGGAGTGAATTCAAGAATTCTTGGCGTTGGCCTCAAATTCTAACCACTTTAGGGTTCTTATCATTGGGCTTCTTTATAATAGAATACTTGCCGATAAAAGTGGTTATGTGGTCCGTAGTAATACCAATGTTAGTATTTAATGCTGGAATTTTTCTTTATGGATTATACTTGAGTAGAAGAAAAGAATTTGGTTCTAAAAAATTCAAATCTGCTCATCTTGATGCTAGCCAATTCTATTTGAGCTATACTACAAGCATTTTTAATCTAGCAATACTTTTACCAGTGATTGCAGGAGATCCTGACACATCAGGAATTCATTTCTTTGAACAAGTACCATTAATTGTACTATTTTTTATGATTGTATTTTTCACCTCTTCTATAATTGGACTTAAAGTATTTAAAAGCAAAATAAGAGTACAATATTTATGAAATTATCAGCTGAACAAATCACCCAAATTAAATCATGGATATCGAAAAGAGGATTTACCCATACAGATGTTCAATATGAGATTATTGATCATGTAGCCTCAGCAATTGAAGAAAAAATGGAAGCTAAGCCTGAATTGAGTTTAGAAGAGGCATTTTCTGAAGTTCATAAATCATTTGGAGTATTTGGTTTTCAAACTTTTGAAGAATCTATTGCCAATCGATTGAACAAAGAACTTTTACACTCTTATTGGTCTGCATTCAGAGAAATTCTCTTTTCCAGTAAAATTATTATTCCAATACTGATCTTTATTATTATAAACCTTATTTCACAACAACTTCCTCAATATTTTAATCAATTTATACTAAGCGCGCTTTTTGGATTCTGTATGATTACTTTGATTTATATTTATACTATCAGAAGATCAAAAAAACACCTGAAGTCTTATCTTAGTTTTAAAATGGCTTCGGCTATTATTCCATTGATGACAATTTCTATTTTCAACTTGAGATTTTTATATCTAGAATTAGTTAATCCGATTTGGACTGCCATTTTGATAAGCATTTTAGTTATCGCGATGTGGTCTGTATTCTTAGGATGTAAGCAAATGATTCAAAAAACAGAGAAATTATATAAGCTTTATAATTGAGTTTTTAGACTATTCTGGTACCTACCAACATATTTGTTTAACTAATTAATATATTTATTAAACACTTCCAACTCTTCCGTGTTATTGCCGTATATTTGACCTTCAATAAATAAACATTAATGAAAGTAGCAGTTTTCAGGAAAGAACATTTTAATGCCGCCCATAGGTTAAACAATCCAAACTGGTCGGAAGAAAAAAACCAGAAGGTTTTCGGAAAATGTAACAATCCCAATTTTCATGGTCATAATTACGAACTTATCGTTAAAGTAACAGGAGAAGTTAATCCTGAAACAGGATATGTTATGGATATGAAAGAATTGAGTGATTTGATTAAGGAAAGGGTATTAGACAGATTTGACCATAAAAATTTAAATCTGGATACTTCAGAATTTTCTGAGCTTAATCCTACTGCTGAAAATATTGCAATCGTAATTTTTAATTTATTGAGGGATAAAATTGACTCCAATAAAGATTTAAAAATTAAGTTGTACGAAACGGAAAGAAATTATGTCGAATACCCAACAGAATAAAAATTTGGAAAATTATAATGAATTCGATGATTTAGGTGATGATCATGTAGGTTCAAATTTTGAAACTCCATTAAGAGCAGATGCTTTTGAAATGGATGATGATTTGAAGATGGAAATGATTGCCAAACATTTCAAGGAAATCATGCATATTTTAGGAATGGATTTAAGCGATGACAGCTTGAAAGGGACTCCTAATAGAGTGGCTAAAATGTATGTAAAAGAAGTCTTCAGTGGTTTGAATCCTAAAAACAAACCTCAACCTAAGCTTTTTGAAAACAAATATAAATACAGCCAAATGTTAGTAGAAAAAGATATTACATTCTACTCTCATTGCGAACATCACTTTGTACCTATTTATGGAAAAGCACATGTAGCTTACATTTCAAGTGGTAAAGTGATTGGTCTTTCAAAAATCAATAGGATAGTTCAATATTATTCAAAAAGACCCCAAGTACAGGAAAGATTGACGGTTCAAATTGCAGAAGAGCTAAGAAAAGTGATGGAAACTGAAGATGTAGCTGTGGTAATGGATGCTAATCATATGTGCGTTTCCTCGCGTGGAGTTGGTGACACAAATAGCCGAACAGGAACATCTTATTTTGGTGGAAAATTCAATGATGAAGCAACAAGAAGAGAGTTTTTGGACTATATTAATTCTCCTAATAACAGTTAATTCGGAAACTATAAAATGACATTCTAAAGCCAGTTGAAAAAATCAACTGGCTTTTTTATTGACCAAAATAAAAATTGAGATAAAATGATTTAAAGTTTAAAAACTAACAAACATTCCATGTCATTAATGGTTTTTCTTAGTAGAACTTAAATAGATCATTATGTCATTTGAAAATAAAAATATATTAATAATTGGAGCTAGTTCTGGTATTGGATTAAGCTTAGCTAAAAACCTTCAAGAAAAAGGTGCCAATCTAATTTTAGCATCAAGAAACAAACCTAATTTATCAGGTGATTTTCAATATATTAAATTAGATGTTTTGGATATGAAGGATGAATTGAAAGAATTGCCTGAGACACTTCACGGATTAGTATATTGCCCTGGAAGTATAAATCTTAAGCCTTTCCAAAGTATTAAAGAAAACGATTATATCAATGATTTTAGATTGAATACGGTCGGGGCAGCAATGGTAATTCAGCAATCATTAAAAGCCTTAAAAAGTGCCAAAGGTGCAAGTATAGTTTTATTTAGCACTGTTGCCGCTAACACAGGATTATCCTTCCATGCTTCCATTGCATCAGCTAAAGGCGCTTTACAAGGCTTTGGCTTAAGCTTGGCAGCTGAATTGGCTTCTAAGCAAATAAGAGTAAATATGGTAGCTCCGAGTTTAACGGACACACCTTTAGCTGAAAACTTATTATCCTCTGACGATAAAAAAGAAGCTTCTAATAAAAGGCATCCTATTGGGAGATATGGAAAGGCTGAAGATATCTCGAATGCGGCAAGCTTCTTATTAGATAATGAAAACAGTTGGATTACAGGGCAAATATTGGGTGTTGATGGCGGAATGGAGCGAATAAGAAATATTTAATTTCTTGAAAACAATTGATTGAATTATATGTTTAAAACATAACTTTTTTTTTTAAAAAGCATATTAATTTTTTCTAACAAACAGATTTTTAAAATTATGAGTAACGAATCAGAAACATTAAAAGATAATTTGGTTTTACACCATAAAGGTTCCCATGCAAAAATATCCTTTGTAGAGGGTAAACCAGTTGCAATAGTTGAAGCAACAAGTACATACATACCGATTGAAGAATTTAAAAGCATTTTTAATGAAATTGGTAAATTGGTTGGTTCAAAAAAAATCACCAAACTAATATTTGACAAAAGAAAATTAACAGTTTTTCATCAGCCTTCTATGGAATGGTATTTTACTGAATGGAAAGAGCAAATGTGGCACAAAGGATTGAAAACACATAGAAAAATTTTACCTGACAATAAAGTATTTCAGCAAAGTGTGAAAATAGGAAGAGAAAAAATTAAAGAAGATCATCCTAATTTAAAATTCAATGAAATGGATATTCAATATAAGGATACTTTGCAGGAAGCAATTGATAATTAATATTTTTTATGGCGAAAAATACTGTTGAAGAATTACAATTAGAGCTAGAGAAGTCTAACAATGAAATAAAACTTCTTAAGTCAAGGTATGAAAATCAAGTTGGCGAGTTAAAGAAAGAAGTTTCTTATTTGAAAGAACAATTAATGGCTCAACAAGACATGCTCAAAATGGCAGTAGAATATGCTAATAAGCTAGGTAAAGAATTGAAAGGCTTAAAAAAGAGAATAGATTCAGGTAATTTTCAGAGTATACATTAATCCATTATATAATTGAACAATTAACTTATTCAAACAATTCTGATGAACAATTTATTCTTTATGTATGGGTAAAATTCCAGAATCTTATTACTTCTACAAAGATCAACTTCGAAGAGCAAAAGAAGAGAAAGAAAAGCTTAAAAAAGAGTATGAATCAAAGATTAATGGTTTAAATGATGAGATTTCATTTTTGAAAGAAAAGATACAAGCTCAGCATACAATGATAGAGCAATCTATAGAAAATGTAATGAGATTAGAACAACAGTTAAAATCTTTTGATTTGGAAATCTCAAAAGGTAACTCAGAAGATAAAGATAATACGGATTGATCAGTAGTTTCAATTAATTACTGAAGAATTTATTTGCCTTAGATGCTTTTTTTGTAATCATTAGAGAAGTATAAAAGTGCAATTTTTTAGTTGAAATTATGATATCATAAAACAACCGCAAAAAAATAGCATTGAGATTTTCTCAATGCTATTTTTAATTTTAAAAAGATAAATTAATAAATATTTAATTCATCGATTTCAAATATTTATACAAATCACTGTCGGTAGATAAAATTACAGTAGTCTCATTATTAAAGGTCTTTTGGAAAGTTTCCATAGATTTTAAGAAAGAGTACAATTCTCTTGAAGCATTATTCTTATTGTATGCATTGGCATAAATAGCAGCAGCTTCAGCATCTGCTTTACCTTTTATCTGTTCAGCCACTTTAAAAGCCTCAGATTGAATAGATTTAAGTTCTCTTTCCTTCTCACCATTAATTCGAGAAGCTTCTCCCTGTCCTTCTGAACGGAATTTGTCAGCAATTCTGAAACGCTCACTTTTCATTCTCTCATAAACCTGAGTTCTAACTTCCTCTACGTAATTGATTCTTTTAAAACGGAAATCTAAAATTTCAATTCCCAAATCTTGAGTTTGAAGATTAGCAGATTTTTGGATGTATTCTTGAATACTATCCCGTCCAACATTGATTTGGACTAAACTATCTTCTACAATTTCGCTAATTGCCCCACTAGAGATTGGCGTTCTATTACTAGTTCTTACCGCTTCTTCTAAATAATTGTTCGCAATGAAATCACGAGTTTCACCATCTAAAATATCATCCAAACGAGATTGAGCACCACGCTCATTAGTCAAACGTTTGAAAAATTGAAGTGGGTCAGTGATTTGCCAACGAGCATAAGTATCTACAAAAATAAATTTCTTATCCTTGGTTGGCACTTGGTTAGGATCACCATCCCATTCTAAATATCTCTTATCAAAGAAGTTTGCAGTTTGAATAAAAGGAACCTTAAAATGAATTCCCGCATCTTTTACTGCCTCTCCAACGGGCTTACCAAATTGCGTGATGATTACCTGTTCCGATTCCTTTACAACATATGTACTCTGAGCAATTACAATTAAAGCAACTACTACTATAACTAATATGGTTATTAATGATTTTTTCATATCTAATATTTCAATATTTTAAAATGATCACTGATTAACAGCTTTACCTGATTGTGTAGCCATATTTAATAATGGCAATACATTCCCTCCTTTTTCATCAGTAATGATTTTTTCACCTAGTTTAGGCACTACTTCCTGCATAGTTTCTAGATAAAGTCTAGTTTTAGTAACTCCAGGAGCCTTAATATACTCAGTATACAACTCGTTAAATCTAGCAACTTCACCTTGAGAATTATTTACCCTTTCGGTTGCGTAACCTTCTGCTTTTTGGATAGTTTCTTCTGCTTGTCCTCTAGCTTTCGGGATTACTTTATTGTATTCCGATTTAGCTTGATTAATCAACGTTTCTTTTTCTTGCTGTGCTTCGTTAACGGCATTGAAAGCTCCTCTAACTGGTTCAGGTGGTGTCACATCTTGTAAAACCACTTGTTCAACTCTTATCCCTAATTCATAATCATTAGAAATCTCTTGAATCAATACTTTCAATTTTCCAGCTATTTCTGCTCTACCAACTGTAAGTACTTCATTTACCGTTCTATCTCCAACAATTTGCCTCATTCCAGACTCAGAAATATCTCTTAAAGTATTCTCAGGATCTCTTACTTTAAAAAGAAAATTGTATGGGTTATCAATTCTATATTGAACTACCCATTCCACATCAGCTAAGTTTAGATCACCAGTTAACATTAAGGATTCTCCCTCAGCTCCTCTTTTGGTAAAAGTAGATTGAATTCCAGCACTAGTTGTTCTAAAACCAAATTCTTGTTTTTGCTGACGCTCAACAGGAACTTTAGTTACTGATTCTACAAAAGGAATCTTGAAATTTAATCCTGATTCTAGGGTTCTATTGTATGCTCCCATTCGAGTTACAACCCCAACCTCTTCTGCTCCTACTTGAAAGAAAGTACTGATAACAGCTGCTAAAACCACTACCACTACCACGATCAAGCGTATGTTTTTTACTATTTTTTGAAAGGACTCTTTTGCTTTGTCACCATCAAATTCGAATTCTGCCATAAATATGCTTTTTATTGGTTAATTGTTTTGACTATATAATCTTAATTTATTCATTCGTAATTTTCAAATTCGTAATTATTCACCCCATTTCCATTCATTTCCTAATTCTAGTTCCTCTTTCAAACCTTGGTCGATTAAGTATTCTTTGGTTTGTTCAAAATCTAATTTTTTAGCAGGAATTTCCTTTAAATTAGCTAATTCCCAAAGGAACATGGCTCCTAAACGGACAGTATTTTCAAGATGTTCTTCATTTACCAAATCAAAATCATCTCCATTAGAGTGATAATAACTATAGACCTTTTTTTCTAAATTACCTACCAGCCCCACTACTGGGATTCCTTCCATCATAAATGATTGATGATCACTATGTAATCCTGCCTTATTGGCATTTGTGTTTTCAAAACTTGAATCAACAGCTTGTATTTTTGTACCGATTTCATCAAAAACCGGAACCATCTCTTTTCTTCCAGTAGCATTAAAGCCTTTTGGATTTCCGCTCATATCGATATTCATCATATAGGCAACATTTCCTAATTCTCCTTCATCTGCCAACATCTTTACCATTTCCTTAGAACCCAGCAATCCTTGCTCCTCTCCCATAAACATTACAAACTTAATATTTCTCTTAGGTTGTAAATCAAGTGCTTTATAAGTTCTGGCAATATCAAGTATAGCGGCAATTCCAATTCCATTATCAATCGCTCCAGTTGATAGGTCCCAACTATCTAAATGTCCACCAATGATGATATTTTCATCTGTATTTTCCTTTGCCGGAAGAGTCGCAATTACATTTCTGGACTTAATCATCTCACTTGTATTACTCATTTGAATATGAGCAGAAATTTCTTCACCATTATTCAATTGCTCCTTTAATTCCATCCCTTTTTCATAGCTAATACAAATAGCAGGAATATCTATTAAACTACCTGTTACAGAGGCAGTTCCTGTTAATAATACTCCACCAGGAACTTGATTTGTAATAATGATGCCTTTAGCACCATATTCAATCGCCAAAGCTGTTTTTTCAGAACGATGGATATTTTTCAATCCTTCAGGACTTTCATCTAAAATTCCGATATATACTAATGCGATTTTACCTTTAACTTCATTTTTTAGGCTATCAAAATCAGCTCTTAATCCATTGCCTACATCTATCACTTCATGCTCCACATCAGCGGAAACTGGAGAATGGCCCAAAGAAACTACTGCTTCTACTTCTTCATTATTAAATTCAAGTCTAACTGAATCACGAGCCCAAGCTTCCACTTCAAATTCATGATATTCAACATCTTCATATCCGTAAGATTTCAAAAGTTCATAAGTATATTCCTCCGCCTCAGCTCCATTTTCTGAGCCAGTCAAACGGTGGCCTATGTCGGAAGTGATTTTTTCAAGATTTGAATAGGCTTTACTATTATCTTGAACTTCTTGATTTATCGACTTTAAAACATTCTGTTCTTCTTTTTGATTAGGATTACATGATAAAAGAAGGAAAAGCGGTAGGCTAAAAACTAGCTGTTTTATGTTTTTATGTGTATTTTTCATTCATATTTTATTTGAAAATTGAAGTTAAGCAAATCTTAGCACAATATTGAAATTCTAATGCACCGTAAATAAAAAAGCCTATGAATATTGAATTTTGGATGAAAATGGCTATTGATTTAGCAAAAGAAAGTAAAACTCCTTTTGGTGCTGTATTAGTGGATCCTGAGGGACAGCATGTAAGTGGCTACAATACTACTATCTTGGATGGCGCAGTTGCACATGCTGAAATTAACTGTATCAATAAAATCAAGCAATTAGATCATGATAGAGCGGAAGAATTGACTTTAATCACTACAGTTGAACCTTGTCCTATGTGTATGTCAGCTATAATATGGGCTGGTATTGGAGAAGTCATTTACGGTTGTGATATTCCCACTGCCGCAAAATATGGCAATCAAATTAATATAAGAGCAAAAGAAGTAGCGGCTGAATCATGGTATGCTCCTATTATAAATGGTGGAATTTTAGAAAAAGAATGTGAGAAATTATTTAAATAGATAATGATTTAAGATAATTTCTAAATTCTAAAAATTCTTCTAATTGATGTTCTGGTATTTTATGGAGTTGCATTTGCTCGAAATAATCATAAAAAACAGCTTCGGTTATCTTTTCTCCTTCTAAAAATCTCAAAAGATAACTCCTCTGACATAGCTTAAACAAATTGGGTGGCTTTTGAATACTATTATAAATTACATTAATTAAATGATTTGAAAGTCTGCTCAATTCGCATAATTCATCTAACCAATTAAAGCCTGTCTTTACCAGAGCATTTTCTATTTCAGCTAGTATTTTTGAAAGTTCAATTTCATTGTGAATGAAACCTCTTTTTGAGATCTGTGAAGAGATTTGAGAAAGGCTTTCCCAATAACTCAAACTTAACTTACCTGATTCTTGATTATAAAAGCGAAAAATATATTCTTCTACCTTATCAACTTTAATGGCTAATTTGACTTCCAACATAAAGCCATCTTCATATGGTGTGATATTCAACACCACCATTTTACTTCCGCTTTCGAATGGATGATGAAAGGCATCAAATCCTTCAATTTTGAAATATTGAAAGTCATTTAAAAAATCTTCTAAATTTTGAATGACTTTCGTTTTCATTATGATTTATTTAAAATTTCACTAAAAAAAGAAAATGCTCTTTCCTCTGCATAAGTATAAGTTTTTCCTTTTTGTAAAAAGCCTACATGTCCACCACGTTGAGTTAATTCCAATACAATATTTTGATTTCGCTCAGCTTCTGACTCCGGATAACAATCACCCGTTAGCATTGGGTCGTTTAACGCATTTAAAATTAAAGTGGGGATATTAATATTTTTTAAATGAGGATAACATTGAACACTATCATAAAAATCTTGAGCATCTTTATATCCAAATATTTTTGCACTGTAATGTGTGTCAAATTCATGAAAATCAGAAAAGCTTTGCCATGGTTTCACTTCTATCAAACCTGGATATTGCTCCTCCTTCTCTCTTAATTTGATATCGAGTTTACGCATGAAGCGATTCTGGTAAAATTTATTTTTCTTCAGAGCCAACATTCGCGAACTGCTTGATAAATTACAAGGAACACTTACTGCCATCGCTCCTTTTATCTCAGGATATAAGTTATCCCCATTTTCACCTACATATTTCAAAGTTAAGCTTCCTCCCATGCTGAAGCCGACCATAACTATTTCTTTATAGCCTTCTTTAAGAGCTTTAGAAACTACTTCTTCAACATCTTGTGTAAACCCATGATGATATAAAAATTCTCTGCGGTTTATTTCACCACTGCAACTCCGGCAATTCCAAGCCAATACATCCCAATTATTTTGACTAAACAATTTAGCTATGCCCAAAATATAAGGTCGATCTGCACTGCCTTCCAATCCATGAGAGGCAATAATTAGTCTGGAATTATTGTTTTTCACCCAATCAATATCCAAAAAATCACCATCCTTTGTTTCAATTCTTTCACGCTCATATTGAACACCTTTAACCTTTCTTAATGCACTAGGAAATATGGTTTCCATATGCTGATTAAATAAATAAAAGGGTGGTTTATATTGATTATTTCTAATTATTGGCATTATAATTTCTTTAAACAAAGCCGAAGATAATAAACACTTTCATGGGCTTCATTAAAAAGCATAAAAAAACCCGTTTGTTTCCAATCGGGCAGTTAATATATTTTGCAAAGCTTTTTAGGTTTTAAGCGGTAGCTGATTGCTTTGAAGTACTCATTTCATATTCATACAACCACTCCTGTCCAGCTTCTACTGAGTCAAATAATTTCATTTTTCTGCCAGTTGCTGCAATTATTGAATTTAAAATCAAAGTTGATAATTTACTTAGTCCGCAAACAACAGTTGCTTTTGATTTAGGATTATTCTTTTTTACCGTTTCTTTAATCTTGGACAAAAGTTCTTTGTTAAATCTTGCATCAGTAGCATTAACACATGACAAAACCGATTTATCTGGAAACTCTGCTACCAATTTTTGAACTGCATCAAAAGTAGGAATAGCTTCTCCACCATTTGTATTTTCTATATCGGTATAAACCATTTTAACCCCTTTGTAATTAATAACTTTGCAATACGACATAATTAAATTAATTTTATATTTTTTATCACTTATTTAATTCAATCAAATTAAGTGATTTTTTCACTTTTTAGGAAATTTTCAAATAAAAGGATTGAAGAAATTCTATTATTTTAGACAAAACACCTAAATATTAGGATAAAACTTACCTATATGGTAATGACAAATAAATCTTGAAATTGTTTTAAAAAAATGGAATTGAAAAAACTTCCTAGGAAAACACCTTCACACCTAATCTCAAACTAATTACTCTCAGTATGATTGCAAATAACTTCGGTGCTTGTACTGCCACTACCTAGGCAATTTGGACAGTATGTATATAATTCCTTTTCTCCTTCACATACAGGGCATTCGTTTATCCCCTTTCCTTCACATTGATGACATGTTTTATAACTTCTATTGCCCATAGCCCCTAATTGAATCAGTACGCCATCACCACTACATGCCGTGCAACCTACTTTTCCTTTAGCTTCACAATAGTCACATTTTTTAAGCAATTGTTTTTCACCGTTGCAAGTTACACATGTTTCCAATCTGTAACCACTCAAATCGCAATATTGGCAAGACAAACTTTTATTAAGTTGAAGTTCCAATAGCTCTTTAAGTTCTTCGGCATTTTCATAATAGGTGCCAGCTTTACCCATTATTTCAAAATATTTATCCAAAAAGCTTTGACTATTTTGGTATTGCCCGATCTCATATAATGTTTTTGAAAACAAATAGGGCATCTCTGAAGGTAATTTCACACCTAATTTTAAGATTTTACGAAATTGTGTATTGGCACTTTCATAATCGCCTTTTTGCATAGCGACTTGAGCATTTTCATAATAGAAATTTAGCGTTTCTTTCTGAGCTTGGGCAAAAGAAGTTTCTAAATTGAACAGAAAAAAAGATACTAGAACTAGAAAAATATATCTCATTATAAAATCAACAATAAATTAATTGGAATAGGATTTACTAACTAAGAATAAACGCACAAATCTAATAAAGATTCCTGAAATCCTAGAAATATTATCCTCCAACTATTTCTTTCAAATTATTGATTAAACCTTCCCAAACATCATACTGTTCTTGATCATCTTCAAAGTCAGAATAATCAACTACTTTCATGTACATAGATTGGGTGAGTTCATTTTCATCCAAATGAATTTCAATATAAGCGGGGTCGTCTTCCTCTCCTTCTTCGGGAAATTCAAATTTAACAAATTGATTAACCCTGTGTCCTGCCATAATCGCAGGATGATCTTCATCATCATAAATGAAATTATATTCTTTATCTTCATTGATATTTACATCATCTGCAAACCATTGCGATAAACCACTAGCTGTACTTATATAAGGATACAGCATTTTCTTTGAGGCATTAATTTCGAAATCACCTGTGAATTTTTTCAAGCCCATAATAAGTTCATTTTTTGTAGTTGATAAGTTAGGATTAAATATCATATATCACAATAAATTCTTTTTCATTTTTTATTTGGAATATGAAATCATAATTCATTATGTTTGCACTCCAATTTCGGATACGCTATTAGATCAAACGGATTAATAGCACTAAAAATTGTTATTTGGCGAGGTAGCTCAGTTGGTTAGAGCGCAGGATTCATAACCCTGAGGTCGGCAGTTCAAATCTGCTTCTCGCTACTATTTAAAGGCAGCTTCGGCTGCCTTTTTTTTTGTTTCAACCAATTTAAAGAAATGTTTAAAGTATACGTACTTTAAAGCCCCAATAATCATAAGATTTATATCGGATATACTTCTGACTTACCAAATCGAATGGACAGCCATAATATCTATCCCAAAGAAGGATCTACCGCTAAATACAGGGAAATTCTCTTCACAGAGGATTCTGATATTAAAAAAAGCAATCATTAGGGAAAGACAACTCAAATCTGTGAAGGGAAGAGATTATTTTTGGGAAGTAGTTTATGAAAAATATAAGCTTTAAATTAGTTTATTAGCTCAGTTGACTAGAGGGCAGTAAGCTACTAAACGACATTTCAGATGATAAACTGAAAGACAAGTATTCTTTTACCTACTTTTTTATTTTCCACAAAGCACAAAAAAAGGTGCTGAATCTGTATCCAACACCTTTTTAATCAATTAAGATTTTAAATTATTTGCAATATTCATCATATAAATCATCTGCGCCCTCATAGCCAATATTCTTAGCCGTCTGAATATCATTACAACCACCTGATTGATTTAAATACAATTTTAATGCTCCCCTATATAAAAAAGCTTCAGCATTCTCCCTATCATTATTGATAGCGATATTATAATATTCCATCGCCTTATCAATCATTCCTGCTTTGTGATAAGCCCTAGCTAATAAAGTAGCCGCTTTAGTAGAGTTTGTATTGAGTTTGTATGCTTTTTCGAATTGAAAAGCAGCATTTTCATAATCTTCTTCCCTATAAAAATTCTTTCCATAGCTTAAATAAGCCCCAATATTTCTGGGGTTTATTTCAATTACTTTTAGAAAATCCTTAACTGCCTTATCGTATTGACCAATCTCCTCATAAGCCCGACCTCTATTATAAATAGCAATCTCATGAGCAGGTTTCATTTCTAAATGCTTGTTATATGATTGGATAGCTTTTTTGTAGTCGCCAGAATTATAATATTGATTTGCTTTCTCCAATTCATCTTTATCTTCACAAGAAAATAAACAGATTGAAAAAAATAATAGAATAGATAAGTATTTCATTTTTTTGATAAATAAAATTTAAAAATGCAAAATTAATTGAATTGATATGGAAATGCTAAATAATAAGTAATTTGTTAAATAAGTTAATTACTCATATCAAAATTGATTGGATATTTAATGTTTCTAAAAGAAGTTATCTCTATTCCTCCAGACCCTACATAAAGCTCAGCATTAATTTTAAGAGGTATTTTATTTTTATCTGCAGAAAACCACCCTAAAACTGAATCTTCACCATCAAATATTTTTGTTTTTGGCATCACCGGGGTTACTTTATGAGCCCTTACTTTACCTATTGGAAGCTCTAATGTTTCATCACCCAAATACACAATTTCTAAGTTATAGAAAGTGTCCTCAAAAAAAGCAGGTACTTTTATAGTATCATTTGGCATCAATTTAGTGAAATCAACAGACCTAAAATATGCAAACCCACTTATTAAATCCCTGATTTGAGGTGGAAATTGATAATACATAGGCTCTCCGAAATCTTCATCATATTTCCCCATACTTTTAACTTCAAGCATTTGAGAATTATGATCATAATTTACGATTTCATTTTTCCTATACCCTCCTTCTTTAATGTTTCTATAAGCCTTATGAGGAACTAATGAAGTTGCATCTATATAACCACCCCAATGGTCATCAATCTTAGCAACCCAATCTACCATTCCAGTAGTTTTAGCTCTAACGTCAATTTTAAAGGCAGCTCTATTATTAATTTTATATTGATTTTTATGTACTTTTAATCTTCCCTTACCTACCGTTAAAAAACTATAATAGATCTTATATTCAATTTCCTCTCCACCTTCAAATGGAACATACTCTATTTCGGGAAAATCTTCTTGTGGTTCTTCAGAATATAAATCTTCATAACTTTTCTGCCCTAAAGCAGAAAAAATCAATAAACCTGAAAGGCAAACTAATATCAACTTCTTCATAAATAGGCTTCTTCTCAAATTAAATGCCAAACAATTTTTCAACGATTAAACTGCTACATTATTCTCTCTAAGCGCTGCATTAAGAGAGGTCTTTTTATCAGTACTTTCTTTACGAGTTCCAATTATTAATGCACAAGGAACTTGGTACTCTCCAGCTGGAAATTTCTTGGTAAATGAACCTGGAATTACAACTGATCTTTCAGGAACATAGCCTATATGTTCAACTGGTTTTTCACCCGTTACATCTATGATTTTTGAGCTTGCAGTTAAGGTAACATTTGCTCCAAGAACAGCTTCTTTTCCTATGCGAACTCCTTCAACAATTATACATCTTGAACCTATAAATGCATTGTCCTCAACTATGACTGGAGCAGCTTGGACAGGCTCCAAAACTCCACCAATTCCGACACCACCGCTGAGGTGAACATTCTTTCCAATCTGAGCACAACTCCCAACTGTAGCCCAAGTATCTACCATCGTTCCGCTATCTACATAGGCTCCTATATTAACATAAGATGGCATCATTACAACACCAGAATTAACGAAAGAACCATAGCGAGCTATAGCGTGTGGCACAACCCGAACGCCTAATTTTTCATAGCCTTTTTTTAACTTTATCTTATCATGAAATTCAAAAGGGCCAACATTTATAGATTGCATTTTTTGAAGAGGGAAGTATAAAATCACTGCCTTTTTTATCCACTCATTTACCTTCCAATTTCCCTCGCCATCTGGCTCTGCTACTCTAATTTTTCCATGGTCTAATTCTTCCACTACAGTCTTTACTGCAATCTGAGTATCCTTATCTTTTAACAATTCTCTATTGTCCCAAGCCTTTTCAATAAATTCTTTAAATTCCATTTTCTGTTTATATCTTTAATCTGTGGATGATAAAATAAAAATCTTAATCGCTTCGGTTCTTAAACCAGCAGATGATGTTCGTTCTTGTTATAAGATTGGACAATCATTAGCGCAAACAAATAAATATGAGGTAAATATCATAGGCTTTAATTCAAAAAAGAAAGCCAAACATCAAAATATTTTTCTTTTCCCAATTTTCAAATTTAAAAGAAATTCATTCAAAAGGTTATTAGCTCCTTTTTCAATACTAAAAATATACCTTCAATTAAAACCTAAACTAATATTAGTTAATACACCTGAATTACTGTGGGTTATGTTTTTAATCAGAATTTTATTTGGCACGAAAATCATCTATGACATACAGGAAAATTATGGTTTAAATATAAAGCAAAATCAGATTTACAGAGGAATAGCAAAATCATTAGCATTACTCTATATTCGGATAAATGAAAATCTTTCAAAACACTTTATAGATGGGTTTATTCTTGCAGAAAATATATATGAAAAACAGCTTAAATTTATACATAAAAAGCCCTATATCAAGCTTTTAAATAAATCTACAGAAGAAATACAAAAGGGAACCAACCCCATTAAGTTCACCAAATCTGATTCTTTAAAATTTATATATAGTGGGACGATAGGAAAGGAATATGGCACAATAGAAGCAATTGAATTCTGTAAAAAGCTGTATAATATCAACTCAAAAATAACTTTAACAATTATTGGCTATTCAACTAATATCCAGTATCTTAAACTAGTAAAAGAAGCCATAAGAAACGATGTATATATTCAATTAAAAACTGATGAAAAGCCAATTCCACAGTCTGAAATTATTACTGAAATCAATAATTCTGATATTGCTATACTACCCTATCAGTTAAACCCTAACATTTCAGGACGCTTCCCTACCAAAATATATGATTATCTGGCTTTAAGAAAACCTATGGTTATTCCGCCTCATACTCAATGGAAAGCATATCTGGATCAATATCAAGCAGGAATATGTACAGAATTCAATAATCCAGATATTGAAAGTTTTATGCAAGAATTATCATCTACAACTTTTTACAAAAAACATCCCAAAGATGAAATCCAATGGAATACTCAAGAAACGCTTTTAATAGAATTCATTAAAAAAATATTATCTAAATAATTTTTTAGACAAATCTAATTTCAACAAAAAAGCTATTTGAATTCAAATTAACCTAGTTTTAAATAATTAAGAAAAATATTTTTAGATTAATCTAATTTTATTTTACCTTGCATTAAATTTAAATATAAATGAAGAAACTTAGTTTTGCTGAGGAAAATTATTTGAAGGCAGTTTACCATCTCTCCAATGCAGGAGAATTGGATGTTACCACCAATTCCATTGCAGAGGAAATGGATACAAAAGCCGCTTCAGTTTCTGATATGTTGAGGAGACTTTCGGAAAAAGAAATGGTGGTTTATAGAAAATATCAGGGAGTGAAAATTTCTGAAACAGGTAAAACTGCTGCCTTACAGGTGATCCGGAAACACAGACTTTGGGAAGTTTTTTTAGTAGAAAAATTAAAGTTTAACTGGGATCAAGTTCATGAAATTGCGGAACAATTAGAACACATTAAGTCCCCCCTACTTATCCAAAGATTAGATGATTTTTTAGGTCATCCAAAGTTCGATCCGCATGGAGATCCTATTCCAGACGAAAATGGATTATTCAAAGAAAAGCCTCAAGTACCTTTAGCCGAAGTTGAGGTTTCAGGAGACGGAATTGTGGTAGCAGTGAAAGATACTAATTCAATGTTTTTACAACATTTAGATAGAATCGGGATTTACCTTGGAGCCAAAACTAAAGTCACCGAAAAAGTAGAATTTGATGGTTCAATGGAAATTCTAGTTGACGGAAAAAATAAATTATTCATCAGTAAAGAAGTAGCAGAAAATGTACTGGTCACACACTAAATTATTACTCTTCCTTTCACTTATTATTTTCACCTTTTCTTGCACAACAAAAGAAAAGAAAGAAGGGCAAACTTATATAGTTTGTACCACGGGCATGATCAAAGATGCGGTGGGAAATATAGTCGGAAATAAAGCCAACATTGAAGCCTTAATGGGGCCGGGAGTTGACCCCCATTTATACAAGGCAACTCAAGGTGATTTGAAGAAATTACAGCAAGCTGATATCATTGTTTATAATGGTCTTTTTTTAGAAGGGAAAATGGGAGATGTGCTCCAAAAATTAAGCAATAAAAAAACGGTAATTGCCATGGCAGAATTACTCCCAAAAAATTCTTATATCAACAACACAGAATTTCAAGGAGCCTTCGATCCTCACATTTGGTTTGATGTTAATTTATGGAAGAAAGCGGTTCAATTACTCAGCAAGGAATTAATAAATACAGATAGTATTAATCAATCTCTATTTCATAAAAATACTATTGATTTCTCAGATCAATTAGACAGTTTACATAAAGCAGTTCAAACTCAAATCAACTTGATACCCAAAGATAAAAGAGTATTGGTTACAGCGCATGATGCCTTTGCTTACTTTGGAAGAGCATATGAAATGGATGTGCGAGGTTTGCAAGGAATCTCTACGCTATCAGAATTTGGGTTAAGAGATGTCAGCAATTTGGTAGATTTTATAGTACAAAACGAAATACCAGCTATCTATACAGAAACTTCTGTTTCAGAAAAAGCCATAAAAGCGGTTTTAGAAGGATGTGGAAGCAAAGGGCATGAAGTGGTTATCGGTGGAAGCTTATTCTCAGATGCTATGGGTGAAGAAGAAACATTTGAAGGGACTTATATTGGAATGGTACATTCTAATGTAGAAAAAATTGTAAGTGGATTATCAAAAAACAAAATAGAGAAATGAACAGACAAGTTGATAATCCGATAATTGAAATTCATGACCTTTCTGTGGCTTATGAGCGCAAACCTGTGTTATGGGATGTAGACCTAAGTTTACCTGAAGGACAATTAATAGGTATAATAGGTCCAAATGGAGCAGGAAAATCCACTTTATTAAAAGCTATCATGGGACTGCTGCCACTCAATAGTGGTTATATTCAAATTAATGGCAAACCATTGGAAGAAATGCGTCACAAAATCAGTTATGTACCTCAAAGAGAAAGCGTGGATTGGGACTTTCCTACTTCGGTTTATGAGGTAGTGATGATGGGCCGGTATGGACAGCTCGGATTATTCAATAGACCAAAAAAAGCTGATAAAGAAATTGTGATGGATAGCTTGAGACAAGTCGGTATGGAAGATTTTAAAAACCGGCAAATTTCTCAGCTTTCTGGAGGGCAACAACAGCGGGTCTTTCTAGCACGTGCATTGGCTCAACAAGCGGATATCTATTTTATGGATGAGCCTTTCGCTGGAGTTGATGCAGCTACTGAAAAAGCAATAATAAAATTATTAGGTGAGATGTCTGCTCAAAATAAAACAGTAATTGTAGTGCATCATGATCTGCAATCTGTTGCAAAATATTTTGACTGGATTATCCTATTAAATATGAGGCTTGTGGCATCAGGACCAATCAATGAAGCTTTTACCCCTGAGCTATTACAAGAAACTTATGGCGGGAAACTAACGCTATTGACCGAAATAAGTGATTTAATTCAAAAACATAGATTTCCAAACAGAGAATAATATGTGGGAAAATGCACTTAGCTTTTTTGATTTTAATGATGCCAATGTGATCTATGTCTCACTGGGTACTATTATTTTGGGAGCAGGCGCTGCTGTAGTGGGCGCTTTTACTTTCTTCAGAAAAAAGGCTTTAATTGGCGATGCTATTGCGCATGCTATTTTACCAGGGGTATGTTTTGCCTTTATATTAAGCGGCACTAAAAACTATTTCCTCCTCATAGCAGGAGCATTTTTTACGGGTTGGCTTTCCATAATTGCTGTAGATTATATAGTGAAGAAATCAAAAATTAAAGAAGATACTGCTATAGGATTAATTTTATCTACATTTTTTGGAGTAGGAATAATGTTGCTTACTTATATTCAACAATCCGGAAATGCTGCACAAACCGGATTAGATTCTTTTCTTTTCGGTAAAGCCGCAAGCATGCTAGCTCAAGATGTAATAGTTTTTTCAGCTATAAGTATATTATTGATCATTCTTATATTACTTTTCTATAAAGAGCTTAAACTCATCACGTACGATAAAGATTTTGCTCACTCAGTTGGTTTACCAGTCAGATGGATTGAATTTCTTTTGAGCTCATTAACAGTTTTAGCGGTGGTTACAGGAATTCAAGCAGTTGGAGTAGTTCTAATGGCTGCCCTATTGATTACCCCAACAGCAGCTGCAAAATATTGGTCCGGTAGTTTGTCAATAATATTAATACTGGCAGCAGCAATTGGTGGTTTTTCAGGGGTTTCAGGAGCATTTATAAGCTATATAGCACCTAATATGCCAACTGGGCCTTGGGTGGTGATGGTATTATCAATATGCGCTATATTTTCAATTCTTTTTGCCCCTAGAAAAGGTTATTTTTCTCGCTTATGGCAGCAATTTCAAAATAGAAGACAAATTCAAGATGAAAATATATTAAAAGCTTTTCATCAAATTGCCGAATCAGAAAATTCATTTGGAGATCCAAAATCAATAGAAAAGCTGCGAGAAAAGCGTTATTATACTATTCAATTGATGAAGAAAATTCTTCTCCGATTAAAAAGACACGGTTACTTAAAAAGAACCAAAGAAGGCTATTACCTTTCAGATTATGGACAGCGAAAGGCAGCCAGATTAGTAAAATTACACCGATTATGGGAATTATATCTTACTGAATACTTACGAATTGCCCCTGATCATGTACACGAAGATGCTGATACCATTGAGCACTTAATTACGCCTGAAATTGAGAAAAGACTGGAAGAAAAATTAGGTTATCCTGAAGTGGATCCGCATAATTCAAAGATACCTTACGATTAAATGCAAAAAAACAAAACATAACCTTTATTCATACGATTGTATAACAAAAGAATTAATTAACATTTAAATAGAATTAACCATGAAATTACTAAAATTAACACTCAGTATTTTAAGTATAAGTTTATTCATTGCATGTGGAGGGAACAGTTCTAAAGAAGAATCTAATTCAAATGAAGAGGCTAAGACTTCTAAAGAAATCATGCAGCAGAGAGCTATGGAGAAAGAAAACTCTCAACAAGAGTCCACTTCAGAAAAAGAAAATGCTACTGCAGATAAATCCTCAAATGAAGATGTGGTGGAAATCACCATTGAAGGTAATGATCAAATGCGATTCAATTTAAATGAAATTAAAGTTAAAGCAGGAAGTACTGTTAAATTAACTTTAAAACACGTTGGAGAGATGTCCATTACACAAATGGGACATAATTGGGTCTTACTAAAACAAGGTACAGATATAATGGAATTCGGACAAAAAGCAGCTACTGCTAAAGAAAGAGGATATATTCCTGAATCTGAAGAGGATAAAGTGATCGTCTCTACTAGTTTATTAGGAGGCGGTGAAGAAGATACAATTGAATTTGAAGCTCCTGCAAAAGGTACTTACGATTTCATTTGTTCATTCCCAGGTCATGTCTCCTTAATGAAAGGTAAGTTTATAGTAGAATAAATTTTAATTAGGCATCATCTTGTGAAGGTGATGCCTTTTAATTTTAAATAAAACATGTCTGATTTTTATATAATTCTAACAGGAACATTAGTAGCCATTGCGTGTGGAATATTAGGCTGTTTTTTAATTTTACGAAAAATGGCAATGGTTGGAGATGCCATTTCTCATGCAGTACTTCCTGGTATCGTAATGGCATTCTTATGGTCAGGCAGTAGAGATTCAGTGACCATGCTCATCGGTGCTGGTACACTCGGAGTATTGACCACTATCATTATTGAATTTTTACATAAGAAAGGAAAACTTCAGACAGATGCGTCTATAGGCGTGACTTTTACTTGGTTATTTGCCTTAGGTGTGATATTGATTTCAGCTTATACTGGTCAAGTAGATTTAGATCAAGAATGTGTGTTATATGGCGAAATAGCTTACGTTCCTTTAGACACCATTATACTTTCATCAGGAACTGATATTGGTCCTAAAGCACTTTATTTAATTGGAAGCGTATTGGTTTTTGTTATTTTATTTGTAACTATTGGTTTTAAGCAATTGAAAATCACCTCATTTGATCCAGAATATGCAGTGGCCTTAGGTATTTCCGCAACACTTTGGAATTATCTTTTAATGGCATTTGTCTCTTTCACCACTGTGGCATCTTTCGAATCTGTAGGAGCTATTTTGGTAGTAGCTTTTTTAATTGCCCCAGCAGCAACCGCTTATCTTATCAGCAAAAAACTAAAAACTATGATTTGGCTAACTTGTCTGATAGGATTTATGAGTGCTTTTTTAGGTTATTATCTAGCTGCAGCACTAAATGCTTCTATTGCAGGTGCAATGGCAACAGTTTGTGGATTAATATTTGCTTTAGTTTTTACGTACGTACGAATTATGAGCAAAAAAGTCACAAAGGTTACAAATTTTGAATCTGCGAAGGCTTAAATTTGTTAGGAAAAAAATAATAAGTTAAATATGAAAATCAGTTTAATCAGTATAATAGGAGCTTTATCAGTTTTCGTGCTCTTTTCTTTCATTTCTAATCCAGAAAAAACTGAAAAGAAAGAAATTAATTGGCTATCAATTACTGAAGCCTATAAAATGAATCAGAAAGCGCCAAGAAAGATATTTGTGGATGTTTACACCAATTGGTGCGGTTGGTGTAAAAAAATGGATAAAGATACCTTTTCAGACCCAGAAGTGGTAGATATAGTAAACGAAAAGTTCTATGCTGTAAAATTAAATGCTGAGAATACTGAACCGATAACCATGGCTGGAGACACCACTACAGCTCAAATGATTGCAAGGTCTATGGGCGTTACGGGTTACCCTACTATAGTTTATATCAAAGAAGATTTTAAAACCATTCAGCCTGTTCCTGGCTATCAAAACGCCAAAAAATTTAAGGATACATTGGAGAAGATATTAGAATGGGAATAAATCAAGTGTTGAGGTGATTAGGTGAATAAGTGTTGAAATAATAGTGTCATATTGACTACGGCTTAAAAATCACTTATATACTTATGCTTATTTTCTTCCCACCAGTTTTGCTTAGCTTCTTCAGCTAACTTATCAATATCTTTCTGATTTGCCTGACTATCAGCTGTAGCCTCTTTATATTTTAGGTAATCAATAATCTTTTGCAGACCTTCAGTATCAATATTCTTTGACAGTTTAAAAATAATTTCGTCTGATATTCTAAATACTTACATATTACCAATATACGAAAAAAAATAGTTGATTTAAATAACGCTCAAATTTCTAAAGCCAACTCAGTAGCTTGCTTAATGGCTTTTTTAGCATCCAGCTCAGCCGCTTCGAAGGCTCCACCAATTAAATGTGTTTTAATTCCTTTTTCAGTTAATTCATTAAACAAACTCTTTTCTGGTAATTGACCAGCACACAGGATGATATTATCTACCTCTAATAATTCTTGCTTTCCGTCTTTAGTAATGTATAAACCTTTTTCATCAATCTTATCATATTGAATATTGGTCACCATTTTTACTTGACGGTTTCGTAATGAGTTTCTATGCACCCAGCCAGTAGTTTTACCAAGCTTCGCCCCCATTTTACCTTCAGAACGCTGCAGCATAATGATTTCTCTTGGAGTATCAATTTTAATTGGTTTGCCCTCAATTCCACCTCTTTCCTCGAAGTCCATATCTACTCCCCATTCTTTGAAAAAGGCTTGCAAGTCATCATGACTTTCTTCCTCAGGATGAGTAAGATATTCCGCCACATCAAAACCAATTCCTCCAGCACCTACAATGGCTACTTTTTTTCCAACTGGTTTATGCGCTTTCAAAACATCTATATAGGAAAGTACCTTTTCAATATCTTGCCCAGGTATTTTAGGATCTCTTGGATTTACTCCAGTTGCAACTACTACTTCATCAAAATCCTTCAAATCTTCAGCTGAGACTTTAGTTTCCAATTTTAAAGTAACTCCTGTTAATTCTATTTGCTTTTTGAAATAGCGAAGTGTTTCATAAAACTCTTCTTTTCCAGGAATTTGCTTAGCCATATTAAACTGACCGCCAATTTCTTGAGAAGCATCAAATAAAGTCACTTGATGACCTCTTTTAGCCGCTTCTGTACTGAAAGCCAAACCAGCAGGACCAGCTCCAACCACAGCAATACTTTTTGCTTTTTGTAATGGTTGGGCTATTAATTCAGTTTCATGACAAGCTTTTGGGTTCACCAAACAGCTACTAGTTATATTTTTGAATACATGATCAAGACATGCTTGATTACAAGCTATACAAGTATTGATTTCATCTTCCCTCCCCTGCTCTGATTTATTGATAATTTCAGGGTCTGCCAAAAATGGACGCGCCATAGAAACCATGTCCGCTTGACCTGAAGACAATATTTCCTCAGCCGTTTGAGGCATATTAATTCTATTGGTGGTAATTAAAGGAATTTTCACTTCCTTTTTCATTCTCTCCGTCACCCAAGTAAAAGCTGCTCTTGGCACGCTAGTCACAATTGTGGGTACTCTCGCCTCATGCCATCCAATTCCTGTATTGATGATGCTTACGCCTGCTTTTTCCAATTCCTTGGCTAACTGAACCACTTCTTCCCAAGTGCTACCATTAGGAATTAAATCTAGCATAGATAAACGGAAAATGATAATAAATTCTTTCCCAACCGCTTCTCTCACTGCTTTGGCTATCTCAATCGGAAATTTAATTCTGTTTTCATAGCTTCCGCCCCATTCGTCAGTTCTTTTATTAGTATGCTTTACAATAAATTGATTAATCAAATACCCTTCAGAACCCATAATTTCTACTCCATCATAACCTGCTTCTTTAGCTAATTGAGCTGATTTTGCATAATCCTTAATGGTGGATTTTATCCTCCTACCTGACATCTTCCAAGGTTTAAAAGGATTAATAGGGGCTTTTATGGCAGATGGTGCTAAACTAAATGGATGATATCCATATCTACCGGCATGCAATATCTGCATACATATTTTGCCACCTGCTTCATGCACTGCATCTGTTATAATTTTATGCTTTTTAACATGACTTTTTTTGGTCATTTGAATAGAAAAGGGCTTTAACCAACCTTGCCAGTTAGGAGAAACTCCACCCGTTACAATCAATCCAGCTCCACCTTTTGCTCTATCGGCATAGAAAGTCGCCATCTTTTCAAATCCATTTTTAGCTTCTTCTAAGCCAGTGTGCATGGACCCCATTAATACTCTGTTTTTCAGTTGAGTAAAACCTAAGTCTAAAGGTTCAAATAAGTGCGGATAAGTTGAATGTGCCATAGTTAAATTTAGTATGCATGCAGAACAAATAGCAATTTATATAATCTTTTTTAAAAGCCTTAAAATATCGTGAATTTATCTGTATTTTCGTCACAAAATTGAAATAATATGCAAGTAATCACTAATCATAAGGTTATCAGAAATAATTTTGAAAAGGTAGTAGAAAAGGTAAATGAAGCAGATTTAGTCATGATTCCTGCTGGCTTTAATAATCATATTATTTGGAATATAGGGCATGCGGTTGTTACACAGAATGTTTTGCTTTATGGAATGTCAGGTTTGGATTTCACACTTCCCACTGATTTTATAAAAAGATATAAAAAAGGAAGCTTTCCATCTGAGATTGAAAATCCTAAAACTGAATTGGAGCATATATTTGAATTAGGCAAAATTGCGGATGAGCAATTGGGTTATGATATTAGAGAAATGAGATTTAGTGATTACCAAAAGTATGAAACCAGTTTCGGAATTACATTAACTAGCTTTAATGATGCTTTGCAGTTTAACAATATTCATGAAGCGGTACATTTAGGGTATGTTATGGCATTAAAAAGAGCATTGGGGTATTAACCACAAAGGCCACTTTGATTTTCCTAAAATTGCATCAATAAGATTTTTAATCATAATTCCTCCCATTCCTTTGTAAGATCATAATAAGTCTCGCCATTGGCTATGCTGATAGGTGAGGCTATATTATTATGATATAATTGACCTGTCCCCAAGCCTTGAGGCATTTTTACTTTTAAATAAGATGCTAACTGGCAAATAGCATTTAAGCCGATATTAGATTCTAGCATACTGGTCATCCACCAACCAATATTCATGGATTCGGCTATTTTAATCCACTCCAAAGTAGATTGGATCCCACCAATCAAACTAGGTTTTAGAATAATATATTGAGGTTGGGTTTGTTTTAATAGCTTTTCTTTATCCTCATAAGCATTTACTCCAATCAGCTCCTCATCTAAAGCGATAGGCAATGGAGTTGAAGTGCATAGTTTTGTCATTTCATTTATCTGCCTTGCTTTAATAGGTTGCTCTATAGAATGTAAATCCAATGCTGCCAGTTGAGTTAGTTTACTCATGGCTTCATCAGGTGAAAAAGCGCCATTAGCATCAACTCTTAAGGTAATTTCATTTTTGCTAAATTTAGCACGAATGGATTTTAAAAGATTCAATTCAGTTTCAAAATCAATGGCTCCAATCTTCATTTTAATGCAATCAAATCCCGCATCTAATTTCTCCTGAATTTGCTTCTGCATGAATTCCTCACTTCCCATCCATATTAATCCATTGATCGGAATTCTTTCTTTACCTTGATAAAATGGGGTATCAAAAATTAGTTTTTTACCGCCTTGCAAAGCATCCAATAAAGCTGTTTCTATTGCAAAGCGAATGGAAGGAAAACCGTCAGGAGAAATATCTTTTGCAATTTCAAATGCTTCTTCTATAGATTTCGGAATTTGCATGCCAATCAATTGTTCGCAAACCTTTTCCAATTTAGTCTCCATTTGATCTAATGGCTCTACACTTAGTCCTTTCAAAGGCCCTGCCTCTCCTATTCCAATTAGTTTATTATCTGAAAACAGCTTCAAATACCATGTATCTTTTTCCTTTAGAGTACCACGAGAAGTACCTGCTTCAAATTTGAATTGGAGGGTGTGGTGTTGGATGGAGGCTGTAGTGAATTTCATATTGAATTAATATTTATGCTAATTTATAAAGCTTTTCTCTGTCATTTTAACTGAATTAGAAAAATATGCCCACTATCTTTGTGCTGAAATCCAGTGATGAAAATGAATTTATTAGAAAAAGCATCTCAAATCGACTTAAAAAAATATCAATACGAACTTCCTGAGGAAAAAATCGCAAAATTTCCTTTAGAAAAAAGAGACCATTCTCAATTATTGGTTTACCGGAAAGGAAATGTTCAACATCAGCATTTTTATGATATAAAATCCTATTTGCCTGAAAATAGCAGTCTGATATTCAACAATACTAAAGTAATCCCTGCTCGAATTCATTTTCAAAAGCAAAGTGGGGCTAAAATTGAGATATTCTTGCTTTCTCCATTGCATCCAACTCCAGAAGTAGCACAAGCTATGTTAGTGAAAAATAAATGTGTTTGGCATTGCATGGTGGGCAATCGTAAAAGGTGGAAAACCCAAGACCAGCTAGAAAGGTTTTTTGAAACGGATTACGGGAAAATTAAAGTAACTGCTACTTATGCGGATCATGAGCAAAATCATATCCAATTCAAATGGGATAATGAAGCAGTACCATTTGTAGAAATAGTGGAGTTAATGGGAACTACTCCTCTTCCACCTTATTTAAATAGATCGGCAACGGAAAAAGATAAACCACGCTACCAAACTGTTTATTCTAAAAATGAAGGGGCTGTTGCTGCTCCTACTGCTGGTTTACATTTTACAGATGCTATATTAAAAGACATTCAACAATCTCACCCTATTCATGAACTCACTTTGCATGTTGGAGCAGGAACTTTCCAGCCCATAAAGGCAGAAAATGTATTAGAGCATGATATGCATTGCGAGCAAATCCAAATCGAAAAATCCACTATTGAATTTTTAGCTAAAAACCATAATCCAATTATCGCTGTGGGTACTACTTCCATTAGAAGTTTGGAAAGTGCCTATTGGTTTGGGGTCCAATTAATTAATAAGGAAACCAATACCTTTCATATCAAAAAACTTTATCCTTATGAAAAAGGATTTGAAAATTTACCTAGCAGAAAAGAAAGTTTCCATGCCATTTTGGATTTCATGGAAACAGAGAATCTCGACAGTTTACATGGCGACACTGAGATTTTTATTTTCCCAGGTTATGAATTTCAGGTGGTCAATGGATTAATCACCAATTTCCATCAACCGGAATCTACCTTGATTTTATTGATTGCCGCATTTATAGGAGATGATTGGAAAAAAGTTTATGATGAAGCCTTAAAAAACAGCTATAGGTTTCTGTCTTATGGAGATTCTTCCTTATTATTACCTTAAATCAATATTTTCGATTTATGGAATCATTTGAAACTGGAATTAAAGACTTTTGGTCAAAACTAAATGAATTACTCAATGTAGTGATATTTGATATTAAAGGAAGTGATTTTACATTGCTCACGCTTCTTTTTATTATAATCTCTAGTATCCTATTAGTCTTTATATCAAAAAGACTCAGCAAGTTATTAGTTAGAAGAGTTTTAAATAGATACATCAAAGACACAGGAGTTTCGGATTCCATCGGGACTATCTTTAGGTATTCGGTAATCGTGATCGGATTCATTACCATTTTTCAGTCTGCTGGATTTGATTTAAGCACATTAGGTTTATTAGCTGGTGCGTTAGGTGTTGGTATTGGATTTGGTTTGCAAAATGTTACAAATAATTTCATTTCAGGAATCATTATACTTTTTGAGCGCCCAATTAAAGTTGGGGATAGAATTGAAGTTGGGGATATTAATGGAGATGTTTATTCTATATCCATGCGATCCACTACCGTCATCACTAATGACAATATTTCAGTGATTGTTCCTAATTCGGAATTCATCAATAGTCAGGTGATTAACTGGAGCCATAATGATAGAAGGGTTCGCTTCAAAATTCCGATCGGGGTTTCGTATAATGAAGACCCTGAAAAAGTACGAAAATTAGTTATAGGTGTGGCCAGAGATCATCCTGGAGTCTTGGATGAACCTGCACCTGATTTATGGTTCGAAGGCTATGGCGATTCTTCATTAGACTTTAACCTTACTATATGGACTTCAGACTTTATTCAAAGACCAGGTGTACTTAAAAGTCAATTATACTATGCAGTATTTAAGAAATTTGCGGAACATAAAATTGAAATTCCTTTCCCTCAAAGAGATTTACATTTAAAATCAGGATGGGAAAAGAAAATTGACAAAATATAAGTTAAAATAGTATCAGTATGGGTTAATTTAAGCATATTAATAACTTAATAAAGTCCTCAATATTGATAACTGAAATTGCTTAACAATAATTAGAATTTAATACCAATACCTCACCATGGATAAATATTTCATCATCGATTTTGACAGTACGCTTACCAGAGTAGAAGCAATGGATTTATTGGCTTCCATTTCACTTCAGGGCTTACCTCAAAAGGCTGCTGCAGAAGCACGAATTAAGGAATTAACCGATTTGGGAATGAATGGTGAGATTTCATTTCGTGATTCTTTAAAAGAAAGATTATTGCTATTAGAAGCAAAAGAATCCCATCTCCCACCATTGATTGAATTATTGAAAAAACAAGTTTCAATTTCTTTTCAGCGAAATAAAGAATTCTTTAAGCAATATGCAGAGACCATTTTTGTAATCTCTAATGGATTTAAAGAATATATCACACCTATAGTGACTGAATTAGGCATAAAAGAAGATCACATCTATGCCAATGAATTACTTTTTGATGATAATGGTAAAGTGATTGGATTTAGCGAAGACAATCCATTGTCAAAAGATGGAGGTAAAGCCGAGGTTATAAGAAAATTAGATTTAGATGGTGATATATATGTAATCGGGGACGGGCATAATGATTATGAAATAAAAGCTGCCGGTTTAGCTAATAAATTTTATGCTTTCACTGAAAATGTAAGCCGTGAAAAAGTAATGAAGAAAGCCGACCATATTGCCCCATCATTAGAAGAAGTACTATTTGAAAATAAAATTATGTCAGCATTTTCATATCCTAAGAACAGAATTAAAGTTTTGTTATTGGAAAACGTTCATCCAATTGGTGTAGATCTTCTGGAGAAGGAAGGTTTTACAGTAGAAGAATATCCAGCAGGCTTAGATGAGGAAGAACTAGCTGAGAAAATTAAAGGAGTTTCTATTTTAGGAATCAGATCCAAAACGCAAGTAACTTCAAAAGTCCTAGAAAATGCTGATCGATTAATGGCTATCGGGGCTTTTTGTATAGGCACTAATCAAATTGATTTGGAAGCAGCCCAAGAAAGAGGAGTTGCAGTATTTAATGCGCCTTTTAGCAATACGCGCTCAGTAGTGGAATTAGCTATAGGCGAAATCATTATGCTGACCCGTAATATTTTCGATAAAGCCGTGCTCATGCATCAAGGCAATTGGGATAAATCTGCTAGTGGAAGTAAAGAAATAAGGGGTAAAAAGCTTGGTATCATTGGTTATGGCAATATTGGTGCTCAGCTTTCTGTAGTGGCTGAAAGCATTGGTTTGGATGTTTATTATTATGATCTGGAAGAAAAACTTGCTTTAGGAAATGCCACTAAATTAGATAGCTTAAAAGAGCTTTTGCAAACAGCAGATATCATCAGTTTACACGTAGATGGTAGACCAGAAAATAAAAATGTAATCGGAGAAGCCGAGTTTAAATTGATGAAAGATGGAGTGATTTTCATTAATCTTAGTCGAGGTCATGTAGTAGATATTCCTGCATTAAAGTCAAATATAGAATCAGGTAAGATTAAAGGCTGTGCAGTAGATGTCTTTCCTGAGGAACCAAAAAGTAATAAAGATCCATTTGAATCAGAATTGAAAGGATTGCCTAATACTATTTTATCTCCGCACATAGGCGGAAGCACAGAGGAAGCTCAAGAAAATATCGGGAATTTTGTTCCTAATAGAATCATGGAATATATTAATACCGGAACCACAACCAACAGTGTAAATTTCCCTAATTTAACTTTACCTAGGTTACAAAATGCACATAGACTGATTCATATTCATAAAAACGTACCTGGCATTATTGCTAAAATCAATCAGCTATTTGCCAAGCACGAAATTAATATTGCAGGTCAATACTTAAAAACTAATGAAAAAATTGGGTATGTGATTACGGATATTGACAAGGCCTATTCCAAAGATTTGATTAAAGAGCTGAGGGCAATTGATCATACTATTAAGTTTAGAGTGTTATATTAAGTTAGCAGGTTGACGGGTTTTCAGGTTGGCAAGTTAGAATATAGGTCAGACCAGCTTAAAGTTGTAAAGATAGATTTTAGACTCTAACCAAACTTTTTTCCTTAGCACAAGTATAATTCCTAAAACCTTTACTATGAAAAAGTTTATCGGAATCATCAATTTCCTATCAGTCATTGCTATCGTTTATTGGAATTATTATGTGAGCACTGAAGCTATAAATGGAAATAAAATGGGGCAATTGAGTAATGAAATAAATAGCCTCTTCACTCCTGACGGATATGCATTTTCCATTTGGGGAATTATTTATTTAGCATTATTCATCAATGCAATCTGGTATTTGATTCAGGCTTTCAAAAACAAACATCAAGAAACATTAGCACAGCAAGGTATTTGGTTGACAGTTGCTAATATTGCATCAGGATTTTGGCTGTGGTTTTGGTTGAATGAGCAGTTCCTTCTTTCTGTATTATTGATGTTGGTTATTTTAATTTCATTAATGGTTGCAGTTGTTAGGTTAAAAATGGAGAAATGGGAAGCTCCTGCTAAAATCATAGGCTTTGTTTGGTGGCCAATAAGTCTATATAGCGGATGGATTACAGTAGCAACCGTAACCAATATTGCGGCATTTCTAAAAACTGAAAATTTCAGCTTGTTCTTTTCAGAGGAAGTCTGGACTATCATTATGATTTTAATTACCACTGCACTCTTCCTTTATTTTCTTTATACACGATATATGCGAGAGTTCAATGCAGTAGCGGTTTGGGCACTGATTGCTATTGCGGTTCGGCATTGGGGAAGTATTCCTTCTATTGCTACTACTGCTATTCTTTGTGCTGCACTGCTTTTGATTCTTTCTTTAATTCAAGGGTTTAAGTATAGAAAGGGAAATCCATTTGTACCAGAATTTTTGAAATAAAAAAACCTCTCAATTTCCATTGAGAGGTTTTATAGTCTTTAAAGTGGTAATAGTACACCCGAAGGGATTCCCAGCCAGGGGCTGGTCAGTCTTTGGCTGAGAACCATAGTAATCTGAAAGTGCACCTGAAGGGAGTCGAACCCCTAACCCTCGGAGCCGAAATCCGATACTCTATCCAATTGAGCTACAGGTGCCTATTAATTACTAATTAGTAATTAATAATTATTAATTAAGAAAGTGCTTCTTTCACTCTTTCTGCCGCATCTTTCAATACAATAGCTGAAGTTACTTTCAAGCCTGACTCTTCTATGATTTTTGCACCTTCTTCAGCGTTAGTTCCTTGTAAACGAACAATGATAGGCACTTTTATATCTCCAATGTTTTTATAAGCTTCAACAACTCCTTTGGCAACTCTATCGCAACGAACGATACCACCAAAGATATTGATTAAGATAGCTTCAACTTTAGGGTCTTTTAAAATGATTCTGAAACCAGCCTCAACAGTTTCTGCATTTGCGCTACCTCCTACATCTAAGAAGTTAGCAGGATCACCGCCAGAAAGCTTGATGATATCCATAGTTGCCATTGCTAGTCCAGCACCATTCACCATACAACCCACATTACCATCCAACTTCACATAGTTTAAGCCTGATTCAGCTGCTTCTACTTCAGCAGGATCTTCCTCAGATTTATCGCGCATTTCTGCTAAATCTTTATGACGGAATAATGCTGAATCATCTAAATTAACTTTAGCATCAACTGCTAAGATTTTATTATCAGATGTTTTCAATACTGGGTTAATTTCAAACATTGATGAATCCGTTGCATCATAAGCATTGTAAAGCGAATGAATGAATTTCACCATATTTTTGAAAGCATCACCTTCCAAACCTAATTTAAAAGCTACTTTTCTAGCTTGAAAACCTTGTAATCCAACACGAGGATCAATCCACTCTTTGAATATTTTCTCAGGAGTATTTTCAGCAACATCCTCAATATCCATTCCACCTTCTGTGGAAGCCATGATTACATTACAACCTTTTGCTCTATCTAACAAGATACCAACATAAAATTCTTTTGGCTCACTTTCTCCAGGATAATATACATCTTGAGCTACTAATAATTTGCTCACTAATTTACCTTCTTCACCAGTTTGATGCGTCACTAAAGTACCACCTAAAATAGCTTTAGATTTTGGTGCAACATCTTCTAAGCTTTTAGCTAATACAACTCCGTTTGAGTCTGTCTCCTTCACTTTTCCTTTTCCTCTTCCACCTGCATGGATTTGCGCTTTAAGCACATACCACTCAGTTCCAGTCTCTTTATTGAGTTTTTTAGCAGCTTCAGTAGCTTCTTCCGGTGTATCGGCAACAATTCCTTTTTGAATGGTTACTCCGTACTTTTCAAGTATTCCTTTGGCTTGATATTCGTGTATGTTCATTCTTGGCTAATTTTTCTGCGAATGTACGGCATTTAATATTATTATTCAACCAGAACGGGCAATTACGAATTACAAATTTTAAATTATGTGTTTAAGTGTTGAGGTATTGAGGTGTTGATGTTGAGACAAATTTATAATTAAATTGAAAGTAAGGAACGAAACTAAAATAGAAATAAAGTTTAAACATGAAGTTAGGAGCCTGAAGCTTGAAGTGAAAAATCATGATTTTTAGAAACAGATCCCAGATAATTCAACTTTCATATTTCATATTTCCTGTTTTCATTATCTTTGAGCCATGAGTATATTGAGAGCTAAGAATATTCAAAAGCATTACGGTGACCTTAAAGTTTTAGATGGTATTGATTTTCAGTTGGATGCAGCTAAAATCAGTGCTATTGTTGGGCCTAGTGGAGCCGGAAAAAGTACATTATTACATATATTAGGAACACTAGATCAAGCCGATAGCGGAGAACTTTTTTTTAATGACAAAGATATTAGTCAATTAAAAGGTGGCAGATTATCAAATTTTAGAAATAGCGCTATTGGTTTTATATTTCAATTTCATAATCTCTTACCTGAATTTACGGCTGAAGAAAATATTTTGATCCCTGCTTATATTTCCAAAAAGGATGAAAAAGCTTCTTTAGAAAGAGCAAAAGAATTGATGAAAATTTTAGGCATAGAGCAAAGATCTCATCACAAACCAGGTCAGCTTAGTGGAGGGGAACAACAAAGAGTAGCCGTTGCCAGGGCACTAATGAATAAACCTTCCATTGTATTTGCTGATGAACCCAGTGGGAATTTAGATTCCAAAAATGCTGAAGAACTCCATTCATTATTTCTAAAATTAAGAGATGAATTCGGACAAGCATTCGTGATCGTAACCCACAATAAAGAATTAGCCACTATTTCTGATGAAAGACATGAGATGAAAGATGGGAAACTGAGTAGATTAGATTAAGTTGGCAAGTTTTCAAGTTTACATGTTGGCAAGTTGAAGAATGCACAATTTTCTAGATAATAGAAAGTTGGAAGTTAGAAGTCAGAAGCTCGAGGTTTATGTCTGTTGTTTTTTGTTTACTGTCTACTGTTTATTCTCTATTCATCTAAGTTCTCCTAAGTATTTCCCCTAGTTGAAATTTCGGTTTTCTGCTGATTTATAGGAGGATGATGTGCCCCATCTTTGTTGTATCATTCATCAAAGTGAAATCATCATGAAACAATTATTCATCATTCCAGCGATTTTAGCGCTTCTGTTAGGATTCAATATGGATTTAAAAGCTCAAGATGTTTATTTTTCTCAATTCTATGCTAATCCTATTTATTTAAATAGTGCTTTGGCTGGTTCTGAAGGAAATCCTAGATTAACATTGGCCCACAGACAACAATGGAGTAACCTCCAAGCTTATAATGCCTCTTACTTTTCATTTGACACACCGCTTGGTAAGCAATCAGGTTTAGCGATTCATGCTTTAAATGATCAGCAAATGGATGGAGTCATCAACAATAACGCAATTGGTACTACTTTATCTCATAGAATTGAATTAAATAATAGAGCCATAATTGGCGGAGGGATTTCCCTAAACTATTTCCAAAAGTCATTTGACTGGAATAAATTAACATTTGAAGATCAAATGAGAGCTGGGAGCAGTAATCGCTACCCTACTGCCGAAAGATTTGGTCAATCAAGAACCAATATGGTTGATGTTGGGGTGGGCTTTGTTTATGCTGCTGAAAACTTAGTTGCTGGATTAAACATTTCACATATCAATACACCAAAAGAAAGATTCAATCCTGACTCTGACACATCTTTACCTAGAAGATATACAGCACACATCGCATACAGCTTCCATAAATTCTCTTACGGAAAGCAAGCTTATTCAATAACGCCATCCATTGTATATGAAAACCAAGCTGGAATGGATTATATGAATGTGGGTGGATATTGGAATAATAACTTTTTGACTTTGGGAACTTGGTATAGAGTTAAGCAAGCCATGGTTTTTACTGTAGGATTTTCTTACCAACAGTTCAATTTGGGTTATAGCTACGACCATAGCTTACAGAATGCACAAAGCAATTATGGCGCAACAAATGAATTTACTTTATCTTATAGATTTGAATGGAAAGGAAAAGATCCGAGCAAAAACTACAAAGGGAAATGCCCTGATTTGTATAAAAACTTAAGATAAAGCTATATATAATAAGATTTAATTTAGTACATATTCATAAAGTACCTCTTAAACAACTCAATAAAAGCCTGATAGGCACTATTTAAAATATTTGAGGAGTGATGACCTCAAGTGATGGATGATGATGAATAGGGCAGGTTGTGAAAACAATCTGCCCATTCTGTTTAAAAGCCTATCCAAAAATAAAAATCCTAAACTAGTTTAACATTTTGGCTTGCCATTTTCAGCTTGAATTTAAAAAGCTTAATTTCGCTTTTGTAAAACTTATGGAAATGATTAAAACAGCATACATAGTAGATATAGCAAGAACTCCAGTTGGAAAATTCGGAGGCACATTAAGCAGCGTAAGGCCAGATGATTTGGCTGCTCACATCATTAAAAGTATATTAGAAAGACAGACAAATTTTGACAAATCCTTATTGGAAGATGTGATTTTAGGTGCAGCTAACCAAGCAGGTGAGGACAACAGAAATGTGGCGAGAATGGCAGGATTAATGGCAGGATTACCTATTGAAGTGGGTGGTTTAACAGTTAATAGATTATGCGCATCTGGTTTGCAATCTATTATGGATGCTAGCCGTGCTACCATGTTGGGTGATGGTGAAGCTTTTATAGCAGGTGGTGTAGAAAGCATGACCCGTGCACCTTTTGTTATGGCTAAAGCCGAAACAGCTTATTCCAGAAAACCAGAAGTATATGACACTACGATTGGTTGGAGATTTATAAATCCTAAGCTAGCTGAAATGCACTACCCTTTTGCAATGGGAGAAACAGCAGAAAATGTAGCAGAAAAATGGAAAATAAGTAGAGAAGCTCAAGATGAATTTGCACATAATTCTCAACTAAAATATGATGCAGCACATAAAGCTGGGAAATTCAATAATGAATTGGTTCCAGTATCAATTCCTCAAAGAAAAGCTGAAGATATTGTATTTGGAAAAGATGAACACCCAAGGCTTTCTTCTATTGAAAAATTAGGTTCTCTTAAACCTGCTTTCAAGAAAGATGGATCCGTTACAGCTGGAAACGCAAGTGGAGTAAATGATGGATCAGCTGCCAGCTTGATAGTAAATGAAGAAACCTTAAAGAAATTTAATTTAAAACCGATGGCAAGGGTAGTCAGCATGGCTATAGCGGGTGTAAGTCCTGATACCATGGGGATTGGCCCAGTTCCAGCTACTCTTAAAGCTTTGAAAAGAGCAGGGTTAAAGGTTTCCGATATAGATTTAATAGAATTAAATGAAGCCTTTGCTTCTCAATCAATTGCTTGCATTCAAGATTTGGATTTAAATCCTGGAATCATAAATGTAAATGGAGGTTCTATTGCTATTGGACATCCATTAGGTGCAAGTGGGACCAGAATATCAGCCACTCTATTACATGAAATGCAAAAGAGAGAAAATGTGAAATATGGTTTGGCTACCATGTGCGTAGGTGTTGGGCAGGGTGCTGCAATTATTTACGAAAAATTAAATTAACCCTATTAGGCTTTTATATGATAAAATTTTATTACCACTTGATATTCAGGACCAAATAATAAATATTTGTATTACTAAATATTAGAATTTACACAAAATCAAAATGGATTTAGAAAGAGCAAAACGTTTTTCATCATTTATTTATTGGATACCTGCTATAATCATCATAATGGGAAGACTACCTATTCCAGAATTGGCTTTTATTGCATTGCCTATTCCCTATTATGTGGTATTCTATTTTTTATATACCAAAACAGAAAAATCACAAAGAAACAGAGTAGAATTAGCTCGACTTGTTTTGGTCACCATCTCCCATTTTGTATTATATTACATGATGTTTCATGGCAGTATTTAATCATATAATAACTTTAAGAAAAATTCCCATTCAATATATAATCAAAGAAAAATGAAGCAGTATCACGATTTAATGCAGCATATTTTAGACAAAGGAGTCCAAAAAGGAGATAGAACTGGAACTGGAACCATTAGTGTTTTCGGCTACCAGATGCGCTATGACTTATCCGAGGGCTTCCCAGTTGTGACCACTAAAAAGCTTCATTTAAGATCCATCATTCATGAATTACTTTGGTTTTTGAAAGGTGAAACGAATATCAAATATTTAAAGGAAAATGGGGTTTCGATCTGGGACGAATGGGCAGATGAAAATGGTGAATTAGGCCCTGTTTACGGTTCACAATGGAGAAACTGGCCTACTCCTGATGGAAAACATATTGATCAAATCAGTCAGATTATTGATCAGATCAAAAACACACCTAATTCAAGAAGGATAATGGTAAGTGCTTGGAATGTGTCAGATGTTCCCAACATGGCTTTACCTCCTTGCCATGCGCTATTTCAATTTTATGTGGCGGATGGGAAATTAAGTTGCCAGTTATATCAACGTTCTGCAGATGTATTTCTAGGAGTTCCTTTTAATATCGCTTCTTATGCTTTATTAACTATGATGGTAGCTCAGGTTTGTGATTTAGAACCAGGTGATTTTATTCATACTTTAGGAGATGCACATTTGTATTCCAATCATCTGGAACAGACTGAATTGCAATTATCAAGAGAGCCCTACCCTCTTCCAAAAATGAAAATCAATCCTAATGTGAAAAACATATTTGATTTCAAATTTGAGGATTTCGAATTAGTGGATTATCAATATCATCCTCATATAAAGGCAGCTGTTGCGGTTTAAATTATAATGATCTTGAAAAAGTTAAGTCTTGCTGTATTATTTATATTATTTAGCTTTTCTTTAAATGCTCAGAAGTACGATTGGTATGTAAATGGTCAAGTCATAAAAGGCTTTATTTTAAAACACAATGAACACGTAGGGCATTTAGCAAATTCTCATCCATCTGGCATTGAACTAAGTTTGCAGCAAAAACTTAATGGAAAAAGGGAATGGGAGAACTTATACAATAAACCATTGGTAAGCTATGGTTTATCTTATTATGATCTTCAAAATCCCAAATTAGGGCATTTAGTGGTTGGTTCTGCTGCCATGGATTTGCCCCTGAAAAGAACTGAAAATACTGCTTTATATTTCCGAATTGGAACAGGTCTGGTTTACAGCACAAATCCATATGATAGGGAAACGAATAACCAGAATAATATGGTAACTAGTACTATCACCTATCTATTACAAACCCGTTTAACATATGAAATTAAATTAAATGAACATTTAAGCATAACACCTAATTTAAATGTTACTCATGCCAGCAATGGGGCACAAAGAGCTCCCAATAGAGGTGTAAATATTATCACTGCCAATATGGGAATGTCTTATAAAATCAAAAGCCAAGAAGAACAGGAATTTCGTGACATTACTCCATTGGATAAGACTCCATACCAAATTTATTTTTTATTAAGTGGTGGAAGAAACACCCGAACTTTGCAAGTACGGGAACCTCTACCCTTCTTTAACTTACTGTTATATGGTCAAAAATATGTGAATCCAAAAAGTGATTGGGGCATTGGGCTAGAATATTTCCATAGCTACTCTTTAAAAGAACAGATTGCGACTAATTGGTTTAGATTATATGATGATGAAGAAATCACAGACTTTAAAAGGTTAGGATTACTAATTGGACATGAACTAAAATTTGGGAAACTGGGCTTTATCTCACAAATTGGCGTTTATATTTACAACCCAAGCAAATCGAATATGCCAGTTTATCTGCGATTCGGATTACGCTATCAATTTCATGAGAACATAATGGCACAAGTTGCACTAAAAACACATGCCGCCACAGCAGAACAAGCAGAAATAGGTATTGGATGGAGATTTTAAGAAAATATAGAATATACTTATTTTTAATCCTTTTGGGAACTTCACTACAATCTTGCGATTCAGAGGAAGCATTTGACTGCATTAAAAAATCGGGAGAAGAAACAACAATCATAATCGATGATTTTCCAGATTTCGCTAAATTATTAATCCATGATGATATAGAACTGGAAATAGTGGAAACCGATCAGGAATATTTTGAACTGACTTATGGCAAAAACCTTATCCCAAAAATTGTGATGAATCATGAAAATGATTCCTTGAGCTTCTTTAATCAAAATTTTTGCGGATGGACTAGAGATTTTGAAAAACCCAAATTAAAATGGTTCACCAACAAAAGTTCTATTAATGTCCTCTGTCTTAGCAACGGGAAAATCACTTCTGAAGATACCATTAGAAATAATTTTCTAATCAGAGTTGAAAGTTCAACTAATGAAGTGGATTTAAAAATTAATAATAATAATACCACGCTTTTAAGTAATTCATCAAGCTTATTTAAGGTTTCTGGAAAATGCAATGACCTTCGAATTGCAGCCTTCTTTAATGACGGAAAATATGAATGTGGCAATTTTATAGTTAATACAGCAAATGTCTTGCAAAGAGGCTATAATGACATAACAGTAAATGTAAGAGATAGTTTAGTCGGTAGTATTGAAAATGCAGGAAGGATACTTTATAAAGGCAACCCAGGTGTCAAAGTAGCAGTTAGCAATGGAGGAGAATTAATTCATTTAGACCAAGAGTAACTATGAATATCACTAAACCTACCTTATTACTAGATGAAAAGAAATGCAAGGACAATATTAAAAATATGATTAGCCGAGCTAATCGGTTCAATTGTAATTTACGCCCTCATTTTAAAACACATCAGTCTATTGTAGTTGGAAATTGGTTTCAGGATTTAGGGGTAAGTCAATGTGCAGTTTCCTCCTTAGAAATGGCAAAATATTTCTTCAATGCAGGTTGGACAGATATTACGGTTGCATTTCCTCTGAATATTTTAGAACACACCACTGCTAACGACTTAGCAAGGAAGATAAAATTAAATTTGTGCGTTGAATCCCTTGAAACTGTCAAAGCTTTAAATGATTTTTTAGAACATCCTGTTGGTATATTCTTAAAAATAGATGCAGGATACCATAGAACCGGACTTGAAGCTGAAAACTATGCTGAAATAGAGGCTATTCTTGAAGCTTTGGAAAGCAATCAACTTATCACCATCAAGGGATTTTTACAACATGCGGGTCACACATACGGAGCTCATGGCAAAAAAGAAATTGATGAAATCCATGCCTTTACATCTGAGAAGATGATCAATCTGAAAGATCATTTTATAAAAAAATATCCTGATATCATTATTTCAAATGGAGACACTCCTACTTGCAGTGTATCTGAAAATTTTGAGCATATAGACGAAATGCGTCCTGGTAATTTTGTCTTTTTTGATGTAATGCAAGCAGAAATTGGCTCTTGCAATTATGAAAACATAGCCGTAGCCATGGCTTGTCCAGTAGTTGCCAAACATGCTGGTAGAAATGAAGTGATTATTTACGGAGGTGCAGTACATTTCTCAAAAGACAGAATAGAAAAAGACGGTAAAACCATTTATGGATTAATAGCTGAAGAAAAAGAAAAGGGATGGGGGAATCCTATTTCAGGTTGGTATGTTAAGAAATTGTCCCAGGAACACGGTACTATTCATATTCCTGATGAAGATTTTGATCAAATTAAAATTGGAGATTTATTATACATACTTCCAATTCACTCATGCTTAACTGCCAATTTGATGAGTAAATATTATACGCTTGAGGGTGAAGAGATTGAGATGTTTCGGTATTTGAGTTAGAAGTTTGAAGCTTGAAGATGGAAGTCATTGTAACATAAACTCACATCTTATAATCCAAAACTCATTTCTGACTACTGCCCCTCCATATAATCCAATGTCAAGTTAATAAATGCCTTAACACCGGTAAGCATTCCACTTTCGTCTACGAAGAAATCAGGTGTATGATGGCCTCCTAAAGCTTGACCTTCTGGCAGTGTTTCCGGTCTTCCGCCTATGAAAAAATATAGTCCAGGGATTTCATTTTGGAAATAGGAGAAATCTTCGGCACCAGTTACAGCTTTCATCACGTGTAACTTTTCCTCTCCTACTGTTTTTTGTAAGGAGGAAACCATTTTATTGGTCAAATCAATATCATTGTAGGTTAGGGGTGCATTTTCTACTATTTCTACTTCTGCAGTTGCTCCTGCTATTTCTGCTATATTGGTTGCTGTTAGTTTGATTTTTTCATGAATCATTTCTCTCATGCCTTCATCTAAAGTTCTGATCGTTCCTTCCAACATAGCAGTTTCAGGAATGATATTAAAACGATTACCACCTTGCATAATTCCTACAGTCACTACAGCTGCCTCTTTGGTTAACTCTGAATTTCTGGATACAATGTATTGCAGACTATTTATGATTTGAGCTGAGACCGCAATAGGATCAACACTAGCCCAAGGAGTGGAACCATGCGCTTGCTTACCTTTAATATTAATAGTGAATCTATCAGAAGCCGCCATTATGCCTTCTGTTTTGTATTTGATATGTCCGACTGTGGTTCCAGCATTAATGTGCAGACCAAAAATAGCTTCCACATCAGGATTTTTTAACACACCTTCTTCCACCATCATTTTAGCTCCTCCCCTTTCTCCAGTTGGTACTCCTTCCTCAGCTGGTTGAAAAATAAACTTGATGGTTCCTGGAAGGTCTTCTTTCATTTCACTGAAAACTTCTGCAACTCCCATCATAATGGCAATATGCGTATCATGACCACATGCATGCATCACGCCAGTTTCCTGACCATTATATTCAGTTACTACTTCCGATTTGAATGGTAAATCATTTCGCTCTGTAACTGGCAAGGCATCAATATCTGCTCTAAGCCCTACAACTGGGCCAGGCTTTCCACCTTTAAAAATGGCTACAACACCTGTATGAGCAACTCCAGTCTGCACATCCAAACCTAAACTTTTTAAATGTTCAGCTATTTTTTCTCCTGTCTTATATTCCCTATTGGATAATTCTGGATTTTGATGAAAATGTCTTCTCCACTCAATTACCTTCTCTTCAATATCTTCTGCTTTTTCCAACGCAATTTTGTGCAAATCCTGTGAAAATGAAATGGCAGGAATAATAATCAAAGCAATGAGTATTGGATATAACTTTTTCATAGAGTATAGATTTTAATCAAGTTTAAATATATTGAAATATTTTAAAGAATTAGAGGAAATATGAACAACCTAAAAATAAACCATTGTAGAATCAAAAGAATACATTAGAATATGACTTTTAGCACGAGCTAAGAAGCTCGCGCTGCATCTAATTGATGTTTAACCTCTTTTAAAAGCCAATTTTGTTTCAGTTGAATCCTTTTCATCAAAAGAATAACCATCCAAATCAAACCCCTTCAAATCCTCAACTTTCTCCACTTGATTTTTGACTATATAGCGAGCCATTAAGCCTCTTGCCTTTTTGGCAAAGAAGGAAATGATTTTATACTGACCATTTTTGAAATCCTTAAATTCAACATCTACTATATTAAAATCCTTCTTTAATTCATTTTTATTCACGGATTTAAAATATTCATTAGACGCAAGATTGATCAATACTTTATCACCCTGAGATTTAAGATCCTTCTTGAGTTGCTCGGTAATCTTATCTCCCCAAAACTCATACAAATTATTGCCTTTGTCTGTTTCCAATTTAGTACCCATTTCCAATCTGTAAGGCTGAATTAAATCCAAGGGTCTTAGTAAACCATATAATCCTGATAAAATTCGGATATGCTGTTGGGCATAATCATGATCTTCTTGAGTAAAGTCCTCAGCTTCCATTCCTTGGTAAACATCGCCCTGGAAAGCTAAGACTGCTTGTTTAGCATGTTTGGGAGTTCGCTTTTTGAAATTATCATAGCGCTCTACATTCAATTGTGCCAATTTATCACTAATGCTCATCAGCTCTTGAACCTCTTCTTCCGATTTGGTTTTAAGCACTTCTATCAGCTGATTGGTTTCTTCATTAAATCGTGTTTTTGTACTCCTAATATCAAATTGTTTCTCAAAATCCAGACTTTTAGCCGGTGACAATATTGCAATCATAGTTTTTCCTTATTTTGAAATATAAACTTAGCACTTATTAAAATGTTACGGGAAATGATTCAAGAATAAAGATTCTAGACTCAAGACTTTTTTCAAATAATAGATAAATTTTCTAGTTCATCTTATTTATACCGGTCTGACCTTCGGTACTGACCTAACTTCGAGATTCCTTACTTCCAACTAACTTCCTACACCCTTCATCCCCCACCCTAAATCTTACCTCAAAACTTAAATAGTCCCGTACCTGCGTTTCATTTCCTCAGGAATCCGTTTCGGCCTCTTACTTTTAGCATCCAATAAGCACCAAAAGGTGCGGGCTTCAGCTTTAGTTTGATCGGTTTCTGGATTGAAAATTCGAGTCATTCTTTCAGACCTCACTCCTTCCATCGAATTCACCCATGTTTCTGCTACTATCTTTTCATCAGGCTTAATCTCCTTTTTATAATCTATTTCATGCCTTAAAGCTACCCAAAGATTAATTTGATCATCATTTTCTCCTGAAATATGCTTCCAATGCGCTTCTGCAACATCCTGAACCCATTGCAAATAAACCACATTATTGATATGATCCATTGCATCAAAATCGGAAGCTTTAGGCTTTATTTTGAGTTGAAATTTGTTCATTTAAAAACGATTGTACTGTTTGCTTTAAGATTGCCATTATCATGATTCTCTTCACCAAAAATGATCTCATTTGGAATAGATTTCAAAGCAAGTGATTTGGATGATAAATTATGAATTACATGCAGTTTTTCCTCTCCTAAAACCCTTGTAAATGCCAATAGACTTACATTTTGATTATCAAATTGCTCAATTCCTCCTTTTGTCAGAACTTCACTGCTATTTCTCAACTGAATCCATTTTTGATAATGATGCCATAAGGAATTCGGACTTTCCATTTGCTGATCTAATGTCTTGACTGATTTCTCCAAGGTAAATTTAGGTTCCATCCAGCTTGTTCGCAAAGAATCATTTTCAGAATTAGTCCATAAAAAAGGCTCGCGAATATTAGGATCAGGCTTTTTACCTAACATCCCTATTTCTTCACCATAATAAATATAAGGCGTTCCGGGAAGTGTCAATAGAATAGAGGCCGCCATTTTTGCTTTCTTTATATCTCCTTTGAAATTGCTCATCACGCGGTTTTGATCATGATTGCTTAGGAAAATAGCATCTTGATAATCTTTTGTAGCTGATTCAAAGACTTCTCTTTGCTTAATCAAACGACTGATTAAATCCTCATTTTTTAGATTCACCCATTTAGGTCCTTCAATGGTTGCAGCAACATTTTTACCTTGAATAACTGATTGCTGAATGCTTCCTGCTAAATCGAAATTGAATAAAGCTGGCAATCCTTTTGCAAACTCTTTCACAATTTCAGATGAAGCCCAAACTTCACCTACCAAATAAACATCTGGCTTGATTTTGCGCATTTTATCTCTGTATTCCTGCCAAAACTCATAGGAATCTTTTAATCTATCATCTGGAAAGATATGTTTAGCAGCATCCAAACGAAATCCATCCACACCAATATCTTCCAACCAAAATTTACCGATATCATATATTTCTTGTCTCACTTTTGGATTATCGAAATTCAAATCAGGCATTCCACCCCAAAAGAAGCCATAATAATGTTCTTCCTCCTTTTTATCATCCACTGCATGCCATTGGGTTATATTATCTGAATCCTGTGTCACTTCCTTTTTGGCAATTTGATCAGCTATGCTGTCACGATCAGCCCAAACATAATAATCTCTGAAAGCATTATCTTTACCTTTTTTAGCTTCTTCAAACCATGGATGATCAGCAGCAGTATGATTGATGATCATATCAATTACCACTTTGATATTTCTTTTATGCGCCTCTGAAAGAAAGGTCTTAAAATCTTCCATGGTACCATAATCAGGATGTATGGCTTTATAATCCGTTACATCGTATTTATGGTAACTAGGGGAAGGCATAATAGGCATTAACCAAACTGCGGAAACACCTAATTCTTCTAAATAATCCAGTTTTTGAGTGGCACCTTTGAAATCTCCTATTCCATCTCCATTTCCATCTGCCCACGATTGAATGAAAATTTCATAAGCCACCCCATCTGGAAAGTCGGCAATTGATTTAGATTCTGATTCATTCATGTTTCGCTGGTTGCAAGCATTAAATATTAATAAAAGGGTAAGATAAAAAATTGTATTGATGGGCTTCATGAAATTGACTTTTTAAAATTATATTTTGAGAGTTTCTCATAAGGTAAAAATAGGTAAAATGGCTAATTTTAACGAGATAATAAGGATAGATTTGACAATTCAATTTCTTTGAAACAAAAAAAGCACAAGCTATACGCCTGTGCTCTTAATTTTTAATTGGATTCTAGAATCTAAAATTCTTAAGCCAATTTATTCAAGCAATTCAATTCTTTGAAAGCTTGTTTCAAACGAACTATCATGCTTTCTTCTCCTTTTCTTAACCAAGCTCTTGGGTCATAGAATTTTTTGTTTGGTGCATCAGGATCATCTGAAGTACCAATTTGCTGCTGCAATCTATCTTCATTATCGTTGTAGTAATTTCTTACTCCATTCCAGAATGACCATTGCATATCGGTATCAATATTCATTTTCACTGCTCCATACCCAATTGCTTCCTCGATTTTCTCAGGCTCAGAACCTGATCCACCATGGAATACAAATAATACAGGCTTATCTCCAGTATTATGTTTCTTTTGGATATGGTCTTGAGAGTTTTTCAAGATATCAGGACGTAATTCTACGTTTCCTGGCTTATAAACACCGTGAACATTACCGAATGAAGCGGCAATAGTAAAGTTATCACTGATTTCTTTTAATTGCTCATATGCATAAGCAACTTCTTCTGGCTGAGTGTATAATCTGCTACTGTCCACTCCTGTATTATCTACGCCATCTTCTTCACCACCAGTAATACCCAATTCGATTTCAAGATGCATACCCATTTCGGCCATCGGCTTCAAATATTTTTTACAGATCTCGATGTTTTCCTCCAAAGACTCTTCAGAAAGATCAATCATGTGAGAACTGAATAATGGCTTACCGTGTGTCTTATAAAATTCTTTTCCAGCTTCCAACAAGCCATCTATCCAAGGCAATAATTTCTTAGCGCAATGATCTGTATGTAAAATAACAGGCACCCCATATTCTTTCGACATTAAGTGCACATGGTGAGCACCAGCAACTGCTCCGGCAATAGCTGATTTTTGGTTTTCATTTGAAAGTCCTTTACCGGCATTAAATGCTGCTCCTCCATTTGAAAACTGAATGAATACAGGAGAATTCACATCTCTTGCTGTCTCTAATACTGCATTGATGGAATTGTTACCAATTACATTCACAGCTGGCATCGCATATTTATTGTCTTTAGCATGATGAAGTAAATTCATCATTTCATCTCCATGTAATACTCCTGGTTTAGGCATGTTTTTATATTTAATTATGTTAAAAATCTTTCCGTACTCAAAAATGCCAATAATGGTAGAAATATAAAAGTTTGTGCTAAAGTAATTGGGGTATAAGTTAAATATTTACAAGAATGAGGTAATCTAGTATTAGAAGAACATATTTATCTTAACCAAAAAAAACAGGGAGCAAAGCCCCCTGCGTTTTCTTTTTATAGTTGTATATGAAGAAGAAAATTTATATTCATGTTGATTAAGTATTTAACCACACATGAATTTCATATTAAAAAGCCTAATTGGCTCTATTTAATATCCATCATTTTGATCCAATTCAGGATTAGCAGCTAGGTCAGTAGCTGGAATAGGGAATATTTCTAAATGTTCGCTAATGGAAGCGCCATCTATGCTGTTTCCTTTCCAAGGCCAAACATATTCACCACCAGTATAAAGCCCAAATCGGATCAAATCAGCTCTTCTGTGACCTTCCCAATAAAGTTCTCTGGCTCTTTCATCCAATATGAAATCAAGTGTTAAGTTACCAGCAGAAATATTTCCTGAATTATCGCCATAAGCTCTTTCTCTTAATTCATTGATATATCCTAAGGCAGTGGCTTCACTTCCGCCTCCACCTCTTAATACTGCTTCAGCATACATTAAATACGCATCTGCTAATCGGAACAAAGGATAATCAGCATCAGAAAATTCAGTATTACTACCTTGCTCACCATCTGTAGTTAGGTTTGTATATTTTGGAACGGCATATCCTTCAGTAAATACTGTTAAATCAGCTATATCTAAAGTTTGCCCATCAGTAAAGAATATAGCTCTGCTATCAATATCACCGGTTTCATCTGGAAATAATTCCACTAAATTTCGGGTGGTTCTTAAACCAGCCCAAGCGCCACTAGTGCCATAATCAGCTGCAGTCATATTACCTCCTATTGAACCATTAGTTAAGAAAGTGGTGCTTCCGTAACTTTGGGTCTGAATTCCGTCAGATGGGAATGTGAAAATCAATTCATTACTTGTATGATTATCTGCTCTAAAATTCAATTGATAGTCATCCTCAATGGAATATGGACCATTCAATACTTTCTCTAATGCAGCGACTGCTTCTGTATAATAATTTTCACCTGTATAAACTTCGCCATTCAAGTATAATTTAGCTTGCAACATCCAAACAGCTGCTTTATCAGCTCTTCCATATTGATTTTGTTGTGGATCAGGTAATTCACTTTCTATTGCATTTAATTCTTCAGCAATAAAATTAAATACATCCTCAGGCGAATCTTGCACAGGAAAATCCGTAGTGATTTTTGTTACAATAGGAATATTTCTAAATAAATCTAAGGCATGCCAATAAGCCATAGCTCTTAAAAATCTCACTTCATTTCTATAATCTTGAGCTAATGCCATTTCTTGCTCATCATAGCCGTATTCAGCTATTAAATCATCAGTACTTTGCTCAAGGAAATCATTACTATATGAAATGATCAAAAATAATCTATAGTATAAAACTTTTACAAACTGATTATCAGAAGACCATGTGTGGGTATTTAAATCTTGAATACCAGCATCTTGCCAAGCAATTACTGCTTCATCAGTGGTTAATTCCTGCGCTTTCCAATACGCTCTAATGTAAGAGGTAAAACCTTCATCATTCACCAACTGTAAATCTGCATCACCAGCAGGACCTTGCTGACCAGTTAAACTATAGGCTGCGTATATTTTGGCCATATACCTCTCTAGATTCTTAACATCTTGAAAAGCAATATTACCAGTTTCTCCAAACTCAGGCCTCAAATCCAGATCTGTACAAGATAGGATAAAACCTGCTAGAATTATATATATAAATTTCTTCATTTTCTTTTATTTAAAATTTTGCGTTTATACCGAAAATAAATGCTGTGGATGGAGGATAAATATTATTATCTATCTGAACCTCTGGATCTAAACCACTATATCCTGAAATTGGCAACATGTTTTGAACTGTACCATATAACCTCAATCTGAAATCTTCAATTTGATTGAAATTATAGCCTATTGAAAGGTTATCCAATTTTAGGAAACTGCTATTTTCTATATAATAGTTGGAAAGTAATTGTCTGTTTTGAAAACCAGTTTCAATAACTGATTCATGAAGGTTATTTAAGATTTGTGCTTCTGTTAACCTTCCAGACCATCCGTTAGCCGAAGCAGTATTATTATAAGTTTGACCTCCTATTTTAGCTCTCAAAGTGAAGGTAAGATCAAAATTACCATATCTCATATTAGAACTCAGATTGGTAAAGATTGGATGAATCGCAACTCCTTGTGTTTGCAAGTCATTCTCATTTATCTGTTCATCATTATTTATATCTTCATAAATACTATTGGTTCCACCAGTTAGTGGGTTTCCTGCATCATCGTAAAGGTGATTATATGAATAGAAAGTAGAAATTGGTTTCCCTACCTGCAATACTTGTATAGTTCGGCCAATATCCCCAGTAATACCTCCTACTTGTATTCCAGGACTATTTTCATCTATCTCATTATCAAGTTTTACAATTGTATTTTGATTATAGGTGAAATTATAATTCAAATCCAATCCAAATTTCTCATTATCTATAGCAATATAATTTAATGCTAATTCAATCCCTTTATTATTCATTTCACCAATATTGGTAATTACTCTATCTCCTACATTGGTAGCTGCCGGAACCGGAACATTATAAAGCAGTTGATCTGTAGTTTTATCATAAACATCTAATGAACCTGATAATCGACCTTTCATCAATGAGAAATCTACCCCAATATTAGTGGATATTAATCTCTCCCACTGAATATTTGGATCAACTGCAGTAGGTCTTAACAATTGAATATATTCATCTCCAAATTGATAAGTTGCACTGGCATCACTTAAAAAATAGAATTTATCATATCGATAATCCCCTATATTTTGGTTTCCAGTTTGCCCCCATCCTACTCTTAATTTTAAATCGTTAAAAACACCAGTTAATCCTTGGAAGAAATCCTCTTCAATAACTCTCCATCCTAAAGCTGCAGATGGGAAAAACCCATATTTATTACCAAAACCAAATCTGGTAGAACCGTCCATACGACCCGTAACAGTCAATAAATATTTATCATCATATGAATAATTTACTCTACCAAAATACGATTGCAGTTGATTGGTTATAGGGAATGCTCTATATAAATCAATAAATTCTCTTGGAATTACTGTAGGATCATTAAAGCTTTTACTATCATCAGTTAAATTGATGCCTTCATAACCTGTAGTCTCACTAAATACTTCTTGAAATTCATAACCGCCTAAAATATCTAAATCACTCGCCCCAAAAGACCTATTATAATTTAATGTAGAAAATAAAGTGGTGGTATAAGCATTGTTAGTTGAGCGTTGCATATAACCATCTCTGTTATCATTTCTCAAGGTAAATGGCTCAAATACTTTGTTTTGTCCATTTCTTAAATCATAAGAACCTGTTGCGCTTAAGGTTAAGCCTTCAACGCCAGGTATCTTTAAATCAAAATTGATGGAATTGAATGACCGTCTATTTTCTCCAATGCTTTGAGTTTGCTCAATGGTTGAAACTGGATTGATAGGATCAATTGAAGACTCATTCCACTCGTAATATCCTCCAAATTCCTCTGCTTCAGGATCATAAACCGGTCTTGTAGGGTCAAAAGAAACGGCTGTTCCTACAACATTTGGTTTATATTCATCATTAGTTAAAGCATTTTTGGTATTGAACGTAATATCTAAATGATCATTCAAAACAGTTGTTTTTAACCTCATACTCAAGCGAGTTACTTGATTTCTATCTCCTTTAATCACTTCTTTGTTATCCATATGGTTAACAGAAACCAAGTAATTTATTTTTTCAGTAGCACCTGAAAAGGATAGGTTATGATTTTGACTTAAAGTACTTCTAGTCACTTCATTAAACCAATCCGTATCACTTTCACCCAACCTATTCTCATTTTGCGGGCTAAATTGACGGACAGCATTCCTGAAATTTTGAGTACTTAAGAAATCTGGTTCTCTAAGAATTTCAGAAAAAGTAAACGAACCATCATATGTCACTGTATTTTCGCCTTTTTTACCAGATTTAGTTGTATATAAAATTACACCTGCTGCACCTCTTGAACCATATATTGCGGTAGCTGATGCATCTTTTAAAACAGTAACACTTTCAATATCAGCAGGATTAATGAAGTTATTCGCATTTCTTGTTCCTGAACTTCCATCATTATTGATCGGAACTCCGTCCACTACCACCAAAGGTTGGGACTGAGCATTGATAGAACCGACTCCCCTAATTGTAATACCTGCACCGCCAGCTCTTGTATTTCCAGGCGTAACATCAACACCTGCAATTTTACCGGTGATTAGGCGCTCAGGACTTGCAATTTGACCTCTATTAAAAGACTCTTCTTTAACAGTACTTACTACTCCTGTTACATCCTTTTCTTCTTGCTGTCCATAACCTACAACTACTACCTCTCCCAACTGAGAAATATCTTCTTGCATTTGAACATCAATTACAGATCGAGCACCTACTTCAATCTCTTGTTTTTTATATCCTATAAAAGAGAAAACTAATACATCCTCAGCACTTACTTCCAATTTAAATTCACCATCCAAAGATGTAGTAGTACCCTGGGATGTTCCCTTAATCCTAACACTTGTACCAGGTAAAGTCTCATTTGTACTGGCATCAGTAACCGTACCGGAAACTGTCCTTTCTTGCGCTTGCAATTGAAAAGTAGCAAAAACCATCAGGAATGCTGTCAATAATCCTCTCCAGGATATTGTCCTTTTTCCTAAAGGAACCCCATTCTTTGCTTTTGTATAGTTGTGATTCATATTGATATATTTAAAAAATTAGAACTTTATGATTTTTTGTTGCCTCTGTGTATTCTGATCTTGATAATTGACTAAATAAATTCCTGACTCCAATCCTGATAAATCCAGCACATACCGACTATTTGACCTTTCTATCCTTAGGGGGATTGATTTCCCATTTAAATCAGTGATAAAAATGTTTTGAAATGGCTGATCCGTATCAATATATAATTGGTTTTGAACTGGATTAGGATAAATCTTATGATTTGAAGTAAATTGAGATGATTCATTTGCCAGCACAATATCTTTCTGCTCAGCATCATCAATGTAGTTTTCAATTGGCTCGCTAGTCAAAATTCTAAATTCACCAGCAATCAAGTTCATGTTGACTTCACTTCCGATTTCAATTTCTTTTCCTGTTAGGTAATCATACCATGTACCAGACTGCAAAATTTGCTGTTCGAATGATTGAGTACTTTTACTGAAATTACCAATCATCACAATTTTTACATCATCATTATTATACCTAGCCCATTTCAAATCACCACTGCCCGACCATTGAAAGTTGTCTTTATTCAAATAATTAGTTCGAGTCTTTAATTTGATAAGGCTTTGATAGACTTGGAATAATTTATTTCGCTCAGGATCTTCTAAATACTCCCAATGCGTTGGCTTTACACCTAACCTGTCATTATTGAGTTCTTCATCGTATCCAAATTCACCAAATTGCCAAATCATTTTTGGGCCAGGCACCATGAAGAATAAAGCAGCATTCAATTTCAATCTTTGCATTTGTTGAGCTAAACTTTGGCTAGCACTATTTTTCAAATCCCAAGCCACTCGCTCTTCATCATGGCTTTCCATATAGCCCACAACATGAGGACCATTCCAACCTTTTGCTTGGTAACTCAATCCACTTACATTAGCACTATTACCTTTTGCAAGATTCCTGAAATTATGATTTTCATTGCCCCACAGCATCATACCATAATTCGCAAGTTCTTTTTCTTCTGAATTCTCAGCGAAATGCTCTAAAATCACATAAGAATCAGGATCGACTGACCACTGAACATCTGCCATCCTTTTAAGTAATTGAATTCTATTGGCATCATATTGTCCCCAGGCCCCTACATTTCCTATTGTGTTTTTTTGAGTGAAGCCCTTTGATAAATCATATCTGTAGCCATCCACATGATATTCTTCCAGCCAATATGCAACTACCCTATCCACATAGTCTTGTGTATATTCGCTTTCATGATTCATATCATAACCTACATTGAAATCGTGTCGAGCACTGGTATTAAACCAAGGGTTTTCAGAAGTTGGATTTCCATAATCGCCTTGATTATATAGTCTTGCCAATGAATTTCTACCAAACTGATGGTTCAGTGCAATATCTAATATGATGGCAATTCCTCTTTTATGAGCTTCATTTACCAAAGTTTTGAAGTCATATTCAGTACCGTAATATTTATCCAAGGCCAACATAGCGTATGGATTATAACCCCAACTGAGATTACCTTCAAATTCCATCACCGGCATAAATTCAATGGCGTTTATGCCCAGCTCCTCTAAATAATCAAGTCTTGCCGTTACGGCATCATAAGTTCGTAATTCGGTGAAATCCCGAATTAATAATTCATAAATCACTAAATCTTCATTAGCCGGTTTTTGAAAACTATCATCCGTCCAAGAAAACTGAGGCTTATTGGTTTGAAAATATCCAACTGCATGAGAAGTCTTTCCTGATGGATAAGGCATCAAATCAGGATATCTATTTTCATTTATGATTTCAGGATCATCATATTCGGAACCAATTTTCTCTGTATAAGGGTCGGCAATGGTAATTTCACCATCTACTAAGTATTGAAATTGGTATTCTTGCCCCGGAGTTAAACCTGTGATCTCAATCCAAAATTGATCTCCGTCTTTTTTCATTAAATATTCATCGGAAAGGCTCCAGTCATTAAAAGTGCCTATGACAAATACATTTTCTTTATTGGGGGCGGTTAATACCAGATGAACAGAAGTGTCATCTTCACCATAATTAATTCCGTTTTGCAAACCAGTTGGAAGAGGCTCACTTCCTACGGTAGGATTAACTATATATGAATAATTGAAGGTTTCTTCATTGGTTCCATTGCTCACTACAAGCTGTAGATCGTGTGCCTGACCATCATCTATTACTGTGTGCTGATAAGTAAATTGACTAATTCCAGATTCTTCAAAATCTAAATTCCCATCTACATAAAATTGATATTGGGCAGCTTCTGAGGAAGATAACTCGATATTAATAATGTCATTGGTATCATAAAAACCATAATTTCCTGAAGGAGAAGCAATATTCACTGAAAATCCTTGACTTACTTCCGTTGTGAAATCAACAGTTTGGCCATCAGACCAGTCATTTCCCTTCAAAAGCATTCCCATTTCAGATATATCTTCAGCGTTTTGGTTGTAAAATGTGGTTGGGGTTAAAGAAATACGGAAAAGGGTTTGTCCGTTTTCATTTAGTTTTTCAAGTTTAGCTTGATCTGTTGATTCGGGGTCAGAATCAGCGGGGTTGATATTGGAAGGTGCATTAGTACCGCTATTAGGTAACCACATCCACATATATGCATTATCTAAGGAAGATAAGCTTGTGCCAGTTACATTATAAGTAATGGTAATTTCCTCATCCGCAGCAAAGAATTCAGGCTCTATTTTAGGTTGTATATCTACATTTTGAGCAAAAGATGCGAATTGCAGAAATAGAAGGGATAATATGGGTAAGAATTTATTCATAAATAAAGTTTGAGAATAAAAAGAATGAGACAGGATTGTCTCATTCTTTTATGGGTTATAATTTTTTATTCAATGGTTGCTGCGTAATTCTCACCATCAAATGTTAAGGTTACAGTATAAGTACCTGCAGCATCAACACTTAAATTATCGCCACCAGCATTTAATGCAGTTGGATCACCACCTAAGTTGAAATCCCAACTATCACCAGCTCTAAATTTATACTCTCCAGTGAACTCTCCTGTTAAAGTGTAAGTTGTTACACCTTCTACAAAACCATCAGTTGTCATATCCACATCTGCATCCCAACTTGCTGAAGGAGATCCTTCACCTATTACTCCCCAACCTGTGGCAGTCATAGTAGAAATCCATGTTCCACCTTCATCCGCAGTAGTCAATGTGATATAATATGCTCCTGCAGCCGGTGCTGCAATATCTGCTCCGTTTACTGCAAGAGTAGCTTCTGAACCATCAGCAGGTAATGTTCCTCCTAAATTAAAAGCCCAATCATCATTCGTTCTGAATTTAAACCTTCTTTCGCCATCAACACTTTCTTCACCAAAGTAAACTACACCTACCCACTTATGAACGCCTTCATTTAAACCTACATAATGTAAATTTCTATCGGCATCAAAACCATTGGCATTTGCACTTCCGATAATTCCAAATTGGTATTCTGCAGGATCAAAAGTAATTTCAGGAGCATCACCAGTTCTATCCTGAGAATAGGCGAAACCTCCATCATTTGTAAATGTTATTTCAACGTCATAAATACCCTCATTTTCTGCAGTCATTTCAAAATTACCACCCACATTTCCTGGCTCAAGATTATCTATAGAACCACCAAAATTAGTAAACATCAAATAACCATTATCTGCACCAAGTCCGCCATCAGGATCTATTCTTCTGTCAATGTTCCAACTAGAATTAAATCTAAACTTATACCAACCAGTTCTTAAAAGAATGTCTGAACCTGTCCAAGTACCACCATTTTCATCTACAGACCCTGAAAGCGGAGTGTCGTCATCTCCGTTTGGAGTAGCTGCACCAATCAAACCAACTGATTCAATGTTGAAGATTACAATCTCACCTGTCATTTCATCATATGCGATTTTATATAAACCTGCTTCAACTGTGAAAGCTTGACCATCGTCTGTAGCATCTGCGACAACATCATAAGTTAATGGAGCATCTTCAGTCCCAGAATTAATAGTTTCTGTTGAACCTCCAAAGGTTGCTGAAATTTCACGATCAACTGTTTCAACTATATTATAACTACCAGCAGTTAAGTTGAAATACCCAGTTACAAACCCACTTCTTTCTTGAGCCCCAAATCCATCTGCCTCTACTTGCTCAGGAGTTAATTGCATTGTAGCTACTGGATTTTCACCCTCAGCTACGAGGTATAACCCATCTGAAACCGTTAAACCATCCTCATCCACATCAATAGTTGGTTCGTCTTCTTCACATGAGACCATAAACATAGCTGCGGTCAGCAACAATGCTAGGCTCCATAATTTTGTTAAGTTTTTCATAATTCAATTGTTTAAAGTTTACTTAATGTTTAAGTCATTTAGCCGCATTATTTTAGTTGCGCAACTAAATTTTCCATATTTCAAGTTTAGCGTAAGAATTAGCCTTAAAACAGCATAAAGTAATATTTTTTACCGCAATCGGTTGCGCAATCGTTTGCATTGATTCGTTTTTTTTCTGATGTTTGTTGGAGATCTCTACTTTTGTGGGAATTGTATAAATTCTATTCTTATTGACAGGAGAAAATAGTACATTTAAATGATCGGTATGCCTCCAGCCACCTAGATGAAACCAAAATTAACAATCAATGAAAAAAGCTAATATTACTATAAAAGACATAGCAAAGGAGTTGGGTGTCTCTCCTTCTACGGTTTCACGCGCGTTAAAAGACCATCCTGACATCAGTCAAGAAACAAAAAAACAAATCAACGATTTAGCTCAAAAGCTTAATTACCAACCCAACACGGTTGCTTTAAGTCTAAGGCAAAGTAAGACCAATACTTTGGGTGTAATCATTCCTGAAATTGCTCATTTTTTCTTTTCTGCAGTCATCAGCGGAATTGAAGATATCGCTCATGATGCCGGATACCATGTTATCATTACCCAATCAAATGAATCCTTTGAAAGGGAAGTCATGAATACTAAAGCATTATTCAATTCACGCGTTGACGGGATTCTTATGTCAGTTTCAAGAGAAACAGAGAATTATGATCATTTACAAAGTTTATTGGATTATGAAATTCCTTTGGTATTTTTTGATCGAATAATCGATTCTCTTAATGCTTGTAAAGTAATTGTAAATGATGAGCAAGGAGCTTATGAAGCCACTACTCATCTTATTGAGCAAGGATGTTACAGAATAGCCCATTTAGCTGGTCCTCAAAACTTAGCTATCAGTAAAAACAGACTGAATGGTTATAAAGCAGCCTTGGCTGATAATCGATATATGATTGACGAAAACCTCGTAAAAGTCTGCGGTTTAGGCACTTTTGAAGAAGCAGAATCCATCACTAATGAAATTTTGGATTATAGATTTCCTCCTGATGCTATTTTCGCCAATAATGATGTGGCCGCATATGGTGCAATGATTGCCATTAGAAAGAAAAAATTAAGAATCCCTGAAGACATCGCTATTGTTGGCTTCAGCAATTGGCGATTTTCAAGTCTTATTCAACCTGCTTTATCATCCGTAACTCAACCTGGCTTTAAAATGGGACAAGAAGCTACTAGATTATTAATGAAGCAAATCAATAAAGAGAAAGATGAGGAAAGTATTACTGAAACTATCTCTTTAAAAACCAATTTGGTGGTGAGGGAGTCTTCAAAGAAGATATAAACTAGCCTTTTAAAAAAATATTCAGAAATCTATTTGCTCATTAGATAAAGGCAGAAACTACCACAAATTCTGTTTTGGAAACAAAATAATTTTTAATAAAAACTAAAATTATCTATAAAGATAAATCCTTGCTAATCTATTTATTTTAGAATAATCATTTTGTTCCATGCGTCATCCCTTTGAAGAAAGGGATCTATTCCATTGAAACGAAGTTTCAATCCTTATCCTAGAAGTTCCTTGTAGGAATTATATAATAGTTCAATTTACTACTTGTGCCTTTCTTAATATTTTAACCTTTGGTTAAAACCATCAGATTCCTGCCTCCCGACTTTCAGTGCGGGACAGGTTACGCAGGAATGACGCTCTGATTTAAATTTGCATTTAATTTAATGCACTATTTCATTGAATTCAAATCTGTAAAATGCAAAAAACGTTATCCTATTTTATTTTTCTAAAACTCTGTTCAAAGTAAACATATGAGATACAGGTGGAAATTTGAAGCTAACAATTGAAAATCAATTTAAGCCTAAAAGGCTGACATATCATAAAGTTGGGTAAAGCCCTATGATTACAAATCGTAAACCTGTAGAACACCCACACATTTTTGCTTTTCGACCACCAATAGCGTATTGATTTTACGCTCCATCATCATTTCCTCTGCCTTTTTCAATTTCATCTCTTTATCAATGGAAATAGGTGATTTTGTCATGATATCTTTTGCTTTTAGACTCAAAAATGATTCTTTTTTAGCATTCATCCCCCTTCTTAAATCACCATCCGTTATAACGCCAGATAACACTCCATTTTCTTCCACTATGGCTAATCCTAATCTGCCATTTGAAATACTATGAATCACCACATCCATATCGCTTTGAGAATCAATTACAGGCAAATCTGATGAACGCATAACATCCTTCACAGTCATTAACAACCTTCTCCCTAATGAACCGCCTGGGTGAAAAAGTGCAAAATGTTCTGGTTTAAAATCACGCTCTTTCATTAAAGCTACTGCTAATGCATCACCCATAACCAAAGTGGCTGTGGTAGATGAAGTAGGCGCCAAATCTAGTGGGCAAGCCTCTTGCTCGACATGAACATTTAAATGGAAATGTGTATTCTTAGCCAATGTGGACTCAGGATTGCCACTTACACCTATAATTTTGTTGCCATTACGTAAGAAAAAGGGTATAATTTTAAGTAATTCGTCTGTCTCTCCTGAATTTGATATCGCCATTACAATATCATCATCCTGAATTAAACCTAAATCACCATGATATGCCTCTCCCGGATGAAGAAAGTAACTTGGTGTACCTGTACTTGAAAAAGTAGCCGCAATTTTTTTTCCTATAATACCGGATTTACCCATGCCAGTGACAATAAGCTTGCCTTTACTTTCCATAATGGCATGTACTGCTTGCTCAAAGTCGGGTGTAAGAAGTCCCTCTAATTCTTTAATAGACCTAGCTTCTATAGCGATTGTTTCTTTGGCTGATTCTAAAATCCGACTCATCAAATTAATTTTTTAATTAAATCTCTTAAATCCTTTAAATACAATTGGTTAGGCCCATCACTCCAGGCTTCATCAGGATTAGGATGGGTTTCTATGAAATAACCATTTGCTCCAAATGCTTTTGCTGCCAAAGCCATACCAGGGACAAACTCTCTATTTCCTCCAGTTTTCCCTCCTGCTCCACCAGGTCTTTGCACGGAATGGGTACAATCCATTATAACAGGAAATCCATGTTGCAACATATCTGGGATATTTCTAAAATCCACCACCAAGTTGTTATAGCCATACATATTTCCCCTTTCGGTTAGCAACACTTGTTTGTTTCCCGCTTGCACCACTTTTTGGCATGGATAAAGCATATCTTCTCCTGATAAAAATTGCGCTTTTTTAATGTTTACAATCTTACCCGTTTCTGCAGCAGCTAATAATAAATCAGTCTGGCGACATAAAAAGGCTGGAATCTGCATAATATCGACCACATCTTCTAATAGTTTAGGTTGATAAGATTCGTGTACATCCGTGGTAACTGAGAGATCATAAGCAGTTTTAATCTCTTGTAACCATTCTTTCCCTTCCTCTAGTCCTGGCCCACGCTTGGCGGAAGCAGAGGTTCTATTAGCTTTATCAAATGAGGATTTGAAAATAATTTCAACATCCAACTCATTTTTGATTGCAACCAATTCTTTAGCAACAGTATGCAGTAAATCCATGCTTTCCATCACACAGGGTCCTACAATGAAAAAAGGTTTATCTGAAGTTATTTTTTGATATAATTCTTTCGACATGTTTTTAATTAAATAAAGGTTTACCCCTAATCAGTAATTGTGATTGCAAAGTTGCTATTTTAAATTTCAAAACAGAAATAAATGATTTGCTATCCTTTAAAAAAAACTCAAAACTACTATAATCCATAGTAAAACTAAGCTAAAAACCTCTGCAACATCTTTAAATAGATATATTTAATAAAGTATTAATACAAATCATTAAATTGCAAACGTAACCGCAATCGATTGCGCTAATTTTATGTTATAATGAATATTGTTCAATTTTAATATTCAATAGATTAGCAGTTCTTAAAAGGAAATACAGATGATTAGTTCACAAACCATAAATAAATCAAACCTTAACCTTCACTGTGGGAAAATTGAAAAGTATAAGCGTAATGCTTATGGCATTGCAGGTAAAACCGAAAATGCATATTTCAGGATTTCTGTGGTTCAAAAAGGTATTTTTAAAATTCATTTAAGTCTTACAGAAGCCTTTGATAATCATTCTTATGCCGTAATTTCTAAACCGGTAGGAATTGATTTTTCTATTATAGACACAAATGGTCATTTAGAACTTAAAACCGAGGCGCTAACACTTGAAATTAAAAAAGATCCCTTTACGGTAATTTTCAAGGATAACGATGGAAATATCATCAATGAAGATGATCATGCATTGGGAACTTCTTGGTTGGGTGAACAAGTAACTACTTATAAAAAACTTCAAGAAGACGAAAGATTTATTGGTTTGGGAGAAAAAACAGGTCCATTGGATAGAAAAGGAACGGGTTACCAAAACTGGAATACCGACCATTTCGGATATCCGCCTGACAGTGACCCTTTATATTGCACCACACCTTTTTATATAGGAATCCACCAAGGACTTTCTTACGGAATTTACTTAGACAATTCTCATAAAACACATTTTAACTTTGGTGCCTCAAACAGAAGATTCTCTAGTTTTTCTGCCGATCAGGGTGATATGGCCTATTATTTCATCCACGAAAAAAATATAGAGGAAATTATCAGTTCTTATACTGATTTAACTGGTAGAATGGAACTCCCTCCTATTTGGAGTTTAGGGTACCAGCAATGCCGATACAGTTACAAACCGGACAAAGAAGTATTAAGCATAGCCAAATTCTTCAGGGAAAAAGAAATTCCTGCTGATGTGATTGTATTGGATATTCATCACATGGAGCAATACAAAATCTTCACTTGGGATGGAAAAGATTTCCCTAATCCAAAGCAAATGATTAATAAGCTGGAGGAAATGGGGTTCAAAGTAGTGGTAATTTGTGACCCGGGAATCAAAATTGAAGAAGGCTATGAAGCTTATGATTCTGGTAAAAAAGAAGATGTGTTCATTAAATATCCTGATGGAGAATATTATGAAGGAGAAGTTTGGCCGGGATGGTGCCACTTTCCTGATTTCACTAAACCAACTGTTAGAAATTGGTGGCAAGAAAAATTGAAAGCCTATACTGATTTAGGAATATTGGGTTTATGGAATGATATGAACGAAATTGCGACTTGGGGTCAATATTTACCAGACTTAATGGAATTTGATTATGAAGGAGAAAAAGCCTCAACCCGTAAAGCAAGAAATGTTTACGGAATGCAAATGGCAAGAAGCACTTACGAAGGTGCTAAACAAAATTCTCCTAATAAAAGAGTTTTTAATTTAACTAGAGCGGGTTTCTCTGGTATCCAAAGATATGCTGCCGTTTGGACGGGAGATAATGTTGCAGATGATGAGCATATGCTTTTGGGAGTGCGATTAGTCAACAGTTTAGGTTTGGCTGGAGTAGCCTTTTCAGGATATGATATAGGCGGATTTGCAGGAGATGCTGACAGTCAACTATTCGCCAGATGGATTTCAATTGGTGCTTTCGCTCCTTTCTTTAGAGGTCATAGTATGATCAATAGCCGAGATTCAGAACCTTGGGCTTATGGGGAGGAAGTGGAAGAAATTTCCAGAAATTATATCAACCTGCGTTATAAAATGATGCCTTATATATATTCTGCATTCTATAAAGCGCATGAAAAAGGAATACCTGTTGCAAGAAGTTTAGCAATCTATTATCCACACGACCCTAAGATTTATCATTCATTATATGAAAATCAATATCTATTTGGTCCTGATATAATGGTAGCACCAGTCGCTAGTAAAATAAATTTAGCTAAAGTGTATTTTCCTGAAGGCGAATGGTACGATTTATTTGACGATACTTTTTATAGAGGAAATCAGGAAGTAATAGTGGAATGTCCTATTGAAAGATTACCAGTTTTTGTACGGGCTTCTGCAATTATACCAATGCAGGATAAGTTAGAAAACTTGAGCCAAAACCACAATGATTGTCTTCATTTGCATATTTATGGCGGAAAGCAAGTGAATCAATGTGAATATTATGAAGATGACGGTGACTCCTTCAATCATGTAGATGGTGAATATTATAAAAGAATAATAGATTTCGATCCTGAAAATAGAACACTAACTATTAACCCAAAAGAAGGAACTTTCAATACGCAATACCAGAAAGTAAAATTATTCTTTCATGGCTTTGAAGGTAAAATAAATGGTAAAATCCAGGTTAACCAACAAACTATACCGTTGGAAAAAACAGACTTTAATTTTATAGATCAAATTTCCAATTTTGATCCATTACCAGAAAATGAAAGAATCAATTTAAAAGTAGATGATTTACCAAATGCCATCTTCAACTTAGACGATGACAAAATTGAGATCAAATGGTAATCACACAATTTTTTTACCTTTTATTAAGTTTCCAATAGTATATGAGAAAACAACTTCTATTTATAATAATAATTGCTGGAATAGTTAATTACTCTTGCCAATCTGTTCAAGATAAAATGCAGCAAGATATAATCCTTACATATCCTGAAAAAGCTAAGGATATGAACATTTATGAGGTTAACATTAGGCAGTACACAGCTGAAGGAACTATAAATGCATTTATCCCCCATATTGATAGATTAAAGAATATGGGAGTTGATATTTTATGGATAATGCCAGTTCAACCTATTGGTAAAAAAAACCGAAAAGAACCCTTAGGAAGTTACTATTCTATTAAAAATTATACCGCTATAAATCCCAATTTTGGAACATTAGAAGACTTCAATAGGCTCGTTGATACTGCTCATGAAAAGGATATGATCGTACTTTTGGATTGGGTTGCTAACCATACGGCTTATGATCACCATTGGGCTGAGGAACACCCTGAATATTACAATTTAGATTCTGTAGGAAACCTTCAATCTCCAGTGGAAGATTGGACTGATGTTGCCGACCTAAATTATGATAACCAAGAATTGCATCAAGCAATGATCAAAGAAATGAAATGGTGGATCACTGAAGCTGATATTGATGGCTTTAGATGCGACATGGCAGGAATGGTGCCTAATGAATTTTGGAAAAAAGCTATTGACAGCCTTGAAGCTACTAAAGATGTATTTATGTTGGCAGAATGGGAAGAGCCAAAAATACATGATGCAGGTTTTGATATGAGTTACGGATGGGAATTTCACCATATGTTGAATGATATTGCAAAGGGGAAAGCCAATGCGGATTCTGTGGTCGCATATTTAGAAAAAGATGCTGAAAAATATGATTCAACTGCCTTTAGAATGTATTTCACATCCAATCATGATGAAAATAGTTGGGCTGGAACAGTTTTCGAACGAATGGGAGATGCCTATGAAGCATTAGCTGTTTTAACTGCTACGGTTCCTGGAATGCCTCTAATTTACAGTGGCCAAGAAGCAGGATTAGATAAAAGACTGCCATTTTTTGATAAAGATAGCATTGACTGGTCAAATCTTGAATATGAGGAATTTTACAGCCAATTATTAATGCTTAAAAAGAATAATCCAGCTTTGTGGAACGGTGCTTTTGGTGGTAGTTTCCAAGTAATAAATTCAGCACAAAATTCATCTGAATTGCTAGCTTTCAGTAGAAAAAAGGATGACAACGAGGTGATTATTATTTTAAATTTATCCGACAGCATCCAAACCTTAAAAGTGGACAGAAATTACTTTGATAAAAGCTACCAGAAAGCTAACAATCCACAACTAACCGTAAGTTTCTCGGAAAATCAAGAACCTATGGCATTTGACCCATGGTCTTATATGATATTGACAAAAAATAGCTTGAACATTAAATAATGGATAATATATCGATCGAATCCAAGAAGCCAAAGTTAAACTTTTGGGAGATTTGGAACATGAGTTTTGGTTTTTTAGGTATTCAATTTGGCTTTGCTTTACAAAATGCCAATGTCAGCCGAATATTTGAAACACTTGGTGCAGAGAAAGACAGTTTACCCATTTTATGGTTAGCCGCACCTGTAACTGGACTAATTGTTCAACCTATCATTGGCTATTATTCTGATAGGACTTGGATTCCTAAATGGGGCAGGCGAAGACCTTTTTTTGCGATTGGTGCCGTTTTAGCTACCATCGCTTTATTCATTATGCCAAACTCCCCTAGCCTATGGATAGCTGCTGGAATGCTATGGATAATGGATGGATCAATCAATGTGAGTATGGAGCCTTTCAGAGCTTTTGTTGGGGATGTTTTACCCAATGAACAGCGTACAAAAGGATTCGCCATGCAAGCATTCTTTATCGGTATAGGAGCTGTAATAGCTTCTATCCTACCCTATGTACTCACAAATTGGCTAGGATTTGATAACACTGCGCCAGATGGTCAAATTCCTGATTCTGTAAAATGGTCTTTTTATATTGGGGGTGTTGCATTTTTCTCTGCTGTGATGTGGACAGTCTTCAACTCAAAAGAATATCCACCAGATGATATTGAAAAACTAAAATTAGAAAATAGTGAAAGAGGAATATTCACTGGTTTGGCTGAATCATTCATAGGAATATTTAAAATGCCTAAAACTATGGTTCAATTGGCATTTGTTCAATTCTTCTCCTGGTTTGCCTTATTTGCTATGTGGATTTATACAACTCCCGCAGTAACGGAACATGTTTATGGGACTATTGACACAAAATCAGCAATCTATAATGAAGGTGCTAATTGGGTAGGGATAATGTTTGGTGTTTATAATGGAGTGGCTGCTTTGGCTGCCTTCCTTTTACCGCAACTGGCCAAATATTTCGGAAGAAAAGGCACACATCTTATTGCCTTATTTTGTGGCGCAGCTGGCCTTATTTCTATATTTTACATCAATGAACCAAATTTCCTAGTCCTCAGTATGATTGGTGTAGGAATTGCTTGGGCAAGTATACTTTCAGTTCCTTATGCCATGTTGAGCAGTGCTTTACCTTCCGATAAGATGGGCTATTATATGGGAGTATTCAATTTCTTTATCGTAATACCTCAAATTGTAGCAGCTGGTATATTAGGTTTTATTTTAAAAAGTTTCTTCAACAACGATGCTATTTATGCATTAATTATCGGAGGAGTTTCTATGATTATAGCTGGGTTATTAAGTTTATGGGTTAAGGATAAGGATGAAGAAAAAATCATTAAAAATTAATAGTTTACAACTCCTGCTGTTATAAGAAACACTGACTTTAAGTGTAAGAATTGGTAATTAGCTCCGACCATATAATTAGGGCTTGCTTAAAAACTGCTAACACAAAAAATAAATTGAATATAGTATTTTCGAGAGGATTATTGTGGAATAGTTTTTAAGCATGTGCAAGCCTTTATGAAGAAAAAACCAATATTGTTTGCACTTGAAAATCAAAATTTGATTTTCAAGTGCTCTAGCCTCAGGTACGCCATCTACTGCCCGGGCGAAGATTGAGGTATAAGTATACATCTTCACTTCGCCCGATTGTATCTGACGCACCTGAGACTTTTTAAGCAGGCCCTAATTACACAAACAAAAGTTCATTATTCATTTTATTTTCATTACAATTGTCTTTTTATTAAAAGAAAATTGAACTTTTAACTGGCTAATTAACCTTTAGTAAGATTAGTAGCTCTTAAATGATAAAGGATATAATGAAAAAACTACTCCCCATTTTATTGTTGTTGCCTTTCATATTTGCAACAATTAACTTAATAGCTCAAAAACAATCTTCATGGACAACAATTTCTGTTGAAAATTCCGAAAGATTGATACCAGTAAAGAAGCAAAAAGACTTCAATTTAAAAGTTGAAGATATAAAATCATATCTAAAGCAATCTAAAGAATCTCAACTTTCCATCCCCTACCCAGACGGTAAATTTAAAAACTTCAATTTAAAAGAAAGCCAAATAATGGAACCGGCACTTGCTGCCAAATTTCCTAATATTAAGACTTATGTAGGCAGAAACCCTGAAACGGGTGATAATATAAGAATCTCTTTTGGTAGGGACGGATTTCATGCTATGGTATTTTCAAAAGAAGGTGTATTCTTTATTGATCCGGTTTCAAAAAGAGACAAAATCAAACACCAAGTTTATTACAAAAAAGACTTAAATGAAGATTTAATCAATAAAAATTTCTACGAGGAAGAGCCCATAATTGCTGACAAACAAAAATTTGCAGAGGTTCAAAGAATAGTAGAGTCAGGAATGGTAGAAAGGCCTTCAGGAACTGAATTAAGAACTTACAGAATAGCGGTGGCCACAACTGGAGAATACACGCAATTTCATGGAGGCACTGTTGAGGGCGCACTTTCTGCTATTGTAGCGACTTTGAACAGAGTAAATGGGATTTACGAAAGAGACATAGCGGTTACAATGATTTTAGTTGATAATAATGACCAATTAATTTATACTAATCCTGACACAGATCCTTTTACAAATAATAACGCTAACACATTTATCGATGAAGTACAGGCTGATATCACTAATATAATCGGTAGTTCGAATTTTGATATTGGTCACGGTTTTTCAACTGGAGCAGGTGGATTAGCCTCCTTAGGATCTGTTTGTGTTGATAGTAGAAAAGCAAGTGGAGTTACCGGTCGTTCGGAACCAATTGGCGATCCTTATGATGTGGATTATGTAGCTCATGAAATAGGGCATCAATTTGGTGCTCCACACACTTTTAATGGTGTTGTAGGTTCTTGTGCCGGTGGCAACAGAACCGCTAGTTCAGCTTATGAACCAGGCAGTGGCACAACTATCATGGCTTATGCTGGAATTTGCGGTAGTGATAATATTCAAAACAATAGTGACCCTTACTTTCATGCTGCCAGTTTAGATTACATGACCGTATTCTCTCAAGATAATGATGGGAATAGTTGTGCAGCAACAACTAGCACTGGCAATAATTTACCTACAGTGGAAGCTGGCCAAGGTGGATATACCATTCCGATGAATACACCTTTTCAATTAAACGGAAGCGCCAGTGATCCAGATGGTGATGGTTTAAGCTATACTTGGGAACAATATGATTTAGGTCCTGCAGGAAGTCCAAATAGTCCAGAAGAAAATGCTCCTTTATTTCGTTCTTTTGAACCAACTACAGACAGTTTCAGAATATTCCCTCAGTTATCTGATATATTGAATGGAACCCAAACTCAAGGTGAACTACTTCCATCTTATGCTCGTGACCTAAATTTTAGATTAACTGTAAGAGATGATCAAGCAATTGCTGCTGTAAATTATGATGATGTAAGTTTAAGTGTGACCGATCAAGCAGGCCCCTTTGTTGTAGAAGAATTTACGGGTGATTATGTTGGTTTATCTACCATAACAGTAAACTGGCAAGTAAACAACACTGATATAGCACCTGTAAATGCTGAATTCGTAGATATTTATGTTTCAACTGATGGTGGTATTAGTTTCACTGAGCAGGTAGCAGCAAATACTGCAAATGATGGATCACAAGTAATCACTTTACCCAATGTCAACACATCCTCAGCAAAAATAAAAGTTACAGCTTCTAATAACATTTTTTTTAATATAAGTTCGGGAGTATTCTCTATTTCTGAAACTACAGAACCAACCTATACTATTGCAATCAGCCAAGATTTAGAAAGCTACTGCCCCAGCGATGAAGTTACTTTCACAATCGAAAGTGAATCAATATTAGGATATAGTGAGCCAATCGAACTCAACATTCAAAGTCTAAATGATTTTACGGCCACTTTTGATAACCCAACAATAAATCCAGGAGAATCAACTATTCTAAGACTTACAAATGATACTCAAGCATCCGGAACATTTAACCTAAAATTAAATACAAATTCAGGAAGTATTTCCAGGTCAGCTGAACTACCCTTTACAGTTACAAATATTCCTGTAGAACCGAATATATTATTCCCTGCAGATGGATCAACAGACATATCATTAAGTCCAACACTTACTTGGGACGATAATAATATTGAATCTACCTATAATATCGATATAGCAACAGATTTACAATTCACTAATATTATAGAATCTGGCTCTTCAAATGAAAAGGAATATTCAATTCAAAACCGCTTGGAGGTAAGCTCACTTTTCTATGCAAGAATTAATACGGATAATAATTGTGGGCTGAGTGGTTATAAAACCATCTCTTTCACCACTGCTGAAATCACATGTGGTAATTATGTTTCAAGTGATTTACCAGTTACAATCAGTGATGGTGGACCAAATACTATTCAGTCTAAAATCAATATTTATGCTAATGGTACGATTGAAGGCATAGAAATCAAAAATATTTCTGGAAAACATACTTATATAAGTGATTTGTCATTCAGATTAGTAAGCCCATCAGGAACAGAGGTAGTTTTATTATCAAATATATGCACCAATGAAGATGATTTTAATTTCTCAATCAGTGATGATGTCGAAAATGATAATTTCCCTTGCCCACCAGTAGATGGAGGAATATATCTACCTAAATCACCTTTAAGTGCATTTATGGGAGAAAATGTAACAGGAGAATGGACTTTATATATCGATGATGGGTTCAACCAAGATGGTGGTGAATTACAAAATTGGAGTCTAGATTTATGTATTGGTAATTTATCAGAACCAGAGCTAACCAAGCCAACGGGTTTAACTTCAGTTGAGAATAATGATGCAACAATTACTATCAACTGGACAGATAATTCTGAAAACGAAGGAGGATTCATCATTGAAAGATCCAAAGAAACAAATACGGATTTTATAAAGATTGGTACAAGTGATCGAAATACTAGTAGCTTCATTGATAATAATAATTTATCAAATAATACGAACTACTATTATAGAGTGAAATCTAGTTTAGGACAATACAGTTCTAATTACTCTGATAGCACAAATATTTTATTTGAAGGGCCTCAAATTAATCCTCCAAATAATTTAATTGCCCAAGAAAATGAACTTGGAAAAATAAATCTAACTTGGACTGATAATTCAAATAATGAAACCAAGTTTATAATCGAAAGATCTTTTAATGATGAAACGAATTTCATAGAAATTGGAAATACTGAAGCGGATGTAAATTCTTTTGGAGATAATACAATTGAAGGTGATACCAAATATTATTATAGAGTGAAAGCCTTATTTAATGATTTTAGCTCTATCTATTCTAATTCTATTAATATAATTACACAAAAACAAACTCCAAATGCACCATCTAACATAACAGCTACCAATAATGAAGATGGCAGTGTTCTAATCCAATGGTCAGACAATGCGGAAATTGAAACAGGCTATATAATCGAAAGGTCTACAGATGACAATTCAAATTTTGGAATATTAGAAGAGTTAGAAATCAATAGTACTTCCTTCACTGACAACGCTGTTGCAGCTGAAACTACCTATTTTTACAGAGTAAAGGCATTTAATGGCAAAGGGGAAAGCGGATATTCTGAGGAGGCTGAAATCAAAACACTAATCAGTTTTCCTGAAGCACCTACTAACTTAGAAATCAGAATTGAAAATGATTATACGGCCATATTAACTTGGGTGGACAATGCTACCAATGAAACCGCTTATTTGGTTGAGCGATCAGTCGGAACAGACGCATTTGAACAAATAGCAGAATTGGCTCCTGATACTGAAGAATATGAAGAAGTTGTAGAAATAGGTGAATATACTTATAGAGTTTTAGCTACAAATAATAGAGGGGATTCTGACTTCTCAAACAAAGTATTAATTGACGATAAGGTTCTAAATACAATTGAAGCATTACATAGCAAAATATTGATGTATCCAAATCCAGCTAAAGAAATTGTATACATCAGAAATGAAAGCAATGTTCAGTTCAATAAGGTGGTAATTAGAAATACATTGGGACAGCTTATAAAAAGTGAAATTAATATTGATAACCATCGACAAATTGAAATACCAGTACAATCCTTAGCAAAAGGGCTTTATCTAATTCAAATAGAATCAAATGAAGGGAATTTGGTTAAACGCCTCATAATCGAATAAACTTTAAGGACAACCAAACAAAAAAAACTGCATTCAGAGTTGTATTAATAACTCTGAATGCAGCTTTTTAATATTATCTATATTACAATTATCCTATAGTTTCCACAACCAAATTATGGTTAGTGTAAATACAGATATCGGCCGCTATATGCAAACTTTCTCTTACGATATCTTCAGCTGATAAATTTTCACCAGCATGTTTCTTTAAAGCAGTTGCTGCAGACTGGGCATACATACTACCAGAACCAATAGTAGCAATCTGATTATCAGGCTCTAAAACATCACCTGTTCCAGAAATAATTAAAACCTCATCTTTATCGGCTACAATCATCATAGCCTCTAGCTTTCTTAAATAGCGGTCAGTTCTCCAATCTTTAGCCAATTCAATTGCAGAACGCTTCATATTACCTCCAAAAGCATTCAATTTTTCATCGAATTTTTCTAATAAATTGAATGCATCCGCGGTAGAGCCTGCAAAACCTGTAACGATTTTGCCATCTTGTAGCTTTCTAATTTTTTTAACATTGCTTTTAGCAACAGTATTTCCCATTGTTGCCTGACCATCAGCTCCAATGGCTACTTGGCCTTTATGTACCACCGCACATACGGTAGTTGATCTTATTTTTGACATCTTATTTTTTGCTTAAATATTAGTAATAAAAAAGTCTCGTTATCAAACAACGAGACTTCATAATACAAGTTAATATATTTTCTAAATCAAAATTCTCACTGGGTCTTCCAACAATCCTTTTAAAGTTTGTAAGAATGCAGAACCCACTGCTCCGTCCACTACTCTGTGATCGCATGAAAGCGTAACTTTCATCACATTACCTGGAACCAACTCTCCATCTTTTACAATAGCAGTTTGTTTGATCCCTCCTACTGCTAAAATACAAGCATCAGGTGGATTAATGATTGCTGTGAATTCTTCAACACCAAACATCCCCAAATTAGAGATTGTAAAAGTATTTCCTTCCCAATCCTTTTGTTCTAATTCTTTATTTTTGGCTTTTTTAGCAAAATCCTTGGCTTCAGTTGCTATATGTGATAATGATTTATTATCAGCAAAGCGAATAACAGGAACTAATAAACCTTCCTCAACAGCAACTGCCATTCCCACATGAATATGATTATTCCTTCTGATTTTATCTCCCATCCATGAGCTATTCACTTTTGGATGCTGACGTAGTGAAGCTGCTACTGCTTTAATCACCATGTCATTGAAAGAAATTTTTACTGGACTCACTTCATTGATGCTCTTACGAGCTTCCATAGCTTTATCCATGTTGATTTCCATGGTCACATAGAAATGCGGAGCAGTAAACTTGCTTTCAGAAAGTCTTTTAGCAACCGTTTTTCTCATTTGAGAAACTTTCACCTCTTCATAGCTTTCTTCTCCTACAACTTGAGGAATACTCATAGCCTGATCTGACGAAGAATCCTGTTTTGGAGCTTCTTTAGATTTTTGCTTAGGAGTGAAGTTTTCTACATCAGATTTAATGATCCTTCCATTTCCACCTGAGCCATCTACTTCTGCTAAATCAATACCTTTATCTTTAGCAATTTTCTTAGCTAATGGGCTGGCAAATATTCTTCCACCATCTTTACCACCTTTATCTTTATTCGCAGATTCAGCAGGCGGAGTTGGCTTAGGACTTCCTGAATCTGATTTACTGTCAGATGATTTATCTTCAGATTTTTCTTTCTTTTCTTCTTTATCCTCCTTCTTGCTTGCTCCTCCTGAAGATTTTTGCTCATGCGCCTTGATTAATTTTTCATAATCAGCTCCTTCCTCACCAATTACAGCAATTACGCCATCAATAGGAGCAGCATCACCTTCTTTAATGCCTATATATAATAAAGTACCATCTTCATAAGCCTCTAATTCCATAGTGGCTTTATCAGTTTCAACCTCAGCTAAGATATCCCCTGCTTCCACTTTATCACCTTCTTTTTTCAACCATGAAGCAATTACACCTTCTTCCATGGTATCACTCATTTTAGGCATAGTGATTAAGCTTGCATTCACATCTGAAGCATCAATTTCTTCTCCGCTATCTTTTTCTGATTTCTTACCATCAGATTTATCTTTTTCATCTGATTCCTTTTTGTCATCAGATTTATCAGAACCTCCACCGTTTTCGATTTCTTTTAACAAATCATCAATATCTTCACCTTTTTCACCTATGATGGCAATTACCCCATCAACAGGTACAGCATCTCCTTCTTTAATGCCTATATGTAAAATTACTCCGTCTTCGTATGATTCTAATTCCATTGTGGCTTTATCGGTTTCTACCTCAGCCAATATATCTCCTGTTGATACCTCATCGCCCTCTTTCACCAACCATGAGGCAATTACGCCTTCCTCCATGGTGTCACTCATCTTGGGCATTTTTATTACTTCAGCCATATATGTCGATTTCTATTAAACTTGTCAAAAATAATGGGAATTCAACCTTAATTCAAATTAATTGAAGTAAAGTATTAAGAATACTCGAAAACTTTCTTAATGTTTCCAATTTAGGTGAAATTAAAAAGCCCGCACCATTTAAGGAACGGGCTAAAAAATAAAATTAAATTTCTTTATTCAGAAGCTGCAGTAGCCTCTTTCTCATTATATGCTTTATTTAAACCATCAATTACTTCATTAGTAATTTCCAATCCATCATTAGCATATAAAACGTCACTTCCTCTTGAATACGTCAAAACCAATTGAAGATTATTTGCATCACCATATTCTTTCAAATAGTCGCTAATGGTTTTATATAATTCATTATTTAATTCAGCTTCTTTCTGACGCAATTTTCTTGATAAATCTTCTTGATAAACTCTTAAATTCTGTTGTTTCTTCATCAAGTTCTCTTCTAATGCTTTACCTTGAGCCACAGTTAAATTCTGAGCAGTTCTTTGGAAATCATTGATTTCATTTTGCAAACCTTGCGCTCTATTTTGATATTCTTTCTCATATTTTTGAGAAAGTTCGCCTAATTCTGATTCAATATCTTTCATGAAATCATAATTAGCTAATAAAGAATCAGAATGAACATAAGCTATGGCTACATTTTGATATATTTTTTCATCTTTTTGCTCATTTGAAGTACTTTCTTCCTCTGCTTCAGTGCCACTAAATTTGTCAAAGAATAAAAAAGCTACTGCAATAGTTAGAATAATACTAAGTTTTAATGATACGTTTTTCATGTGTTTTTTAAGTATTTTTAAATATCACGTAAATTAAAATTTACGTGTGGTAAAATATAAATTAGGTTTTACTAACGCCTGCAAAGTTAATCAAACAAATTAAAGTGCAAAGTTTATAATTTTAGGATTTAAATAGAGCCTAATGAGCAATTAAAAGAATATTTTTAATAATTATCTGATAATCAGACCTACTCACTACAGGGAGGACAGAATTTTATATAATTATGATTTAAAAACTATAAAATTTCTCAATCTTTTTTATCCTCATTATCCTCAGTTTTTTTCAATTCTTTATATTCGTATAAGAATTGATGGTCGGGGTTGGTAAAATTATAATGCTCACCGTCATCCTCAAACTCTTCTTCATCCCAATCTTTTTCAAAATACAATTTTAATTCTGCTTGTCCTGCAAAATCATTCTTCATCCACAATGCAACCAAAAGACCGCTTAATAAACCCATTAAATGCGACTCCCAAGATATATGACCATCTTGAGGCAAAACACCATAAAACATTCCACCATATAATAACAACACAACAAATGAAAGCGCTAAAGAGGATTGGTTTTTGCGAAGCAATCCACTAAATAAAATAAAGGAAGCAATTCCATAAATCACCCCACTTGCTCCAATATGGTAGGCTTCTCGAGCTATTATCCATACGAAAACGCCTGTAACAATATAAATGTATAGCAATGCTTTGAGTGCAATTTTATCATAAAAGAAAAATAGAATGATAATCAAGAGCATTAGAGAAAAGCTGTTGGACAACAAATGCAAAAAATCTCCATGGATAAATGGGGAAGTGAAAATGCCAATTGTACCTAATAAATGGCGGGGCATAATACCAAAATGAGCGAAATTAGTAGCAAAACCCCATTCTGCTGCTTTAACAAGCCATAGAATCAAGATTATGTAGCTACCAAAGACTACACTCTGCCGAAAAAGAGATTTTTCTTTAGACATACAATAAAGATACGAAATTCTTGAAAAAAGGTCGTGATTTTTAAAAGTAGATATCTTGAGCTAGACGATAAGTATTGGCATGTGCCTCAATAATGTGAGCAATTTTTTCTGAATAACCTCCTCCCATGCTGGCTACAACAGGAATTTCATTTTTAAAACAATGCTCAAAAACTATTTTATCTCTTTCTTTACATCCAGTAATACTCATACCCAATCTACCTAATTTATCTGTTGCTAAAACATCCACTCCTGATTGAAAAAAAATAAAATCAGGTTGCTGTTCATCAATTAATCTAGGCAGATTTTCTCTTAAGATTTTGAGATAGGTTTTATCATCTGTCTTATCTTCCAATTCAATATCCAAATCCGAATTTTCTTTATGCATAGGATAATTTCCTTTTCCATGCATACTAAAAGTAAAAACATCAGGGTTTCCATAAAAAATTTCAGCAGTTCCATTGCCTTGATGCACATCCAAATCTACTACCAAGATCTTTTCAACTTTATTATTTACTAATAAATATTGAGCTGCAATGGCTATATCATTTAATAAACAAAAACCTTCTCCCCTGTCAGTAAAAGCATGATGGGTTCCGCCTGCAATATTCATAGCGATTCCATATTCTAAAGCAAAATTAGCGGCATCTATGGTCCCCTGATTAATGATTCGCTCTCTTTCCACCAAAGCAGCTGACAATGGAAAACCTGTTCTTCTCTCTTCTTTTCTGCTTAAAGATAAATTTTTTAGTTTATACCAATATTCTTCCTTATGTATAGCTAAAATATCTTCTTCAGATAGTAAGTCAGGAGCAAAGAAATTACTTTCAGTCACAGTACCTTCATAAAGCAACTGTTCAGGCAGCAATTCATATTTCTCCATAGGGAATCAATGGTTTTCTGGAAGAGGGTGTGTGTATTCTTTTCTATAGGCGATTTTGAGCATCTAATAAACAATATGTAAGAATAACCCTTGATAGGTCAGTCTGTTTAATATTTAAATAATTAAGTCGAAATTATAGTAAAAAAAAGAACAAAAAAAATGCTGACTCTTTCAAATCAGCATTATATTCTATAGTATAATCTCATGTCTTGTCACCTGCCTCTTACTAATCTAGCAATTACAGATATGACCAGTAATACCAAAAATATATAAAAAATTATTTTTGCTATTCCCGCGGCTCCAGCGGCTATGCCTCCAAATCCTAATACAGCTGCGACTAGCGCAACAATTAAGAAAATTACAATCCATCGTAACATAGTGTAGTTTTAAGGTTAAAAAATGATAGTTTATCGAATATGTAACCTTATGTACGAGTATAAATAACAAAAGATTAATTATTCGTTTTAATTGACTAACAACTATCAACTTATCATTATCCCCCTAAGATAATCGTAGTTTAAATATTAACCTTGAAGAAGTATTTTATGATCAGATTTCATTTTAAAATTAAAATGAAATCTTATAGAAATGACTTAAAGCTACTGAACCGCTTTGGATTTAAATTTTGAAGTAAATAGTAATCCAACTCCCCCACCTATCAAAAGACCAGTAAGAAAATCAATCCCTTCATTTTCAAAAGAAAAATTTAAAGTAATACCAGCAATTATCATTACTATAGAAATAATATTTTTACTATTCATATTTAATTTTACTTGAATAATAAGTTAGAAGACAATCCATGCAGGATTTTAAAGGCATTTTCTTTAATTAATAAGATTGAAATCTAATCTACATCATATTCCTCTTCATCCGAAACAAATGAATAAAGGGTATCATCTAATTTCAGATTATCTTCATTGAAGTCAGAAACAAATTTATTCATTACTTCATCATCAACCTCTTCTACATTTAAACCGATATCCAATCCTATACCATATTCCCCTCCATTGTCCATATCTACATGCTCCTGAACTTTCACAAGCTCCTCATCTTCAATATCATCTATCATTTCCGCTATATATAAACCGATTTCTTCCTCCACATTATCCAAGGTTCTTAAATCTCCATTTTCGTCTTCCTGAAATTTGATAGGTTTAAAATTAGGGAATTTCTGTGCAGCCTTGTGTTCGGCCAATTCATATACTTCGCTAGCATGATGTAAACGTAATGTATAAATCACAGCATCATAAATCACTTCCTTTCCTTCATACATTCCCGTAAAGCGAAATTGCTTATACTCGTCATTATTGTCATCAGTATCAACTAAGACAAATTTATTCTTTTGCTGAGCAATTTTCTGCTTCAATTTATCGATTTCTACGGCATCGAATCCTGGATTTTGAGCACTCATAGTTTACTGGTTTGTATTAGGAAAATAAATTACAATATTTTTTTAGAAAACGCAATAAATAAAAATTTATTCATTCTTTTTACTTACACTTTCAAAAATACCGTTAACTATTGCCAAAATCACCCCAAATAATAATGCCCACCAAAAGCCATCTACATAAAATCCATCCACTAAATAATCTGCCAACATTATCATTAATGCATTAATTACCAACAAGAAAAATCCTAAAGTAAAAACAGTTACAGGAATTGTTAGAATTATTAATAATGGTTTGAGAGTGGCACTAAAAAGCGCCAAAAATAATGAGACCACTAGTGCATCAAAAAAACCTTCGACATGGGCTCCTGGAAGAATGTAAGAAGCAACAATTACAGCTAATGAGGATAATAGTAATTTGATTAAAAAATTCATTCAAAAAAGTTTAATTAAAAATATCTTTCTTCTAACACCTTTTGATGATGTTTCCAATGCCCTACTGTGATATACCACAAACTCATAATAGAAATTGGATTACCATCAGCTTCTCCTTCTTTTTTGAGTATTTTTTCAGGCATTGATTGGAATAAAGATAAGTGACTTTTTCTTAAATGATAAAATTCTTCTGCCATTTTTGTTTTATTCTGGCGTGAATATTCTGAAGCATCAGCATAATCATTTTCGGAAAAACCTGGGAGAGAGGCCGTTTCTCCTCTAGCGAGAGAAAGTGCACGAAAAACCATAATGCGTTCAGTATCCATGCAATGTTGCATCAATTGAGCCACACTCCATTTTCCTTTTTCATATCTGTGTTTCCATTTTTCATCAGGAATATTATTGATTAAAACAGATATTTCGCTGATTTGATGTGTGAGTTCCATTTCGATATCACCTTTCACCAACTCAACATATCCCTGATAAAACGGAGCATGTACTAAATTCATATATAAATTATTTATTCATTTATGGCATCCATTTTTTTGGCTACCTCTTCAGCTTCTGCCATTTTCTGATCAGCCTTTTTTCTATCAATGCTGCTCAATTTATGATATTCTGCCAGAAGCTTTTTATATTCTTCGTTTAACTTCTCTTTTTCTGATTTCTTTTTAAATAATCCAAACATAGCTTTTCTTTTAGATTTTAAAACAGCGCACTTTTCAATTTGTTTGAATTACTTTCAATCCCTCCAAAAGGAAATTTATTAAATCCTGCTTTCTTTTAGGCATTTCTTCTATGGGAAATTTAATACTAAATTTTATGAAATCTATATTTTTCAAATGATCTTCCACTTCTGCTGAACTTAATTCATTTAGAGGTACGTAATTATTGGATTTATAATCATATTCCCAAGGAGAATTATTCACACAAAAATAAACGCCTTCGTAATTCCTGAACCTTTCGATCAAATCGCGACCATATTCGTCTAAATATTTCCCCTGAAGATGAAATGTAGAAGAAATGAAATTACCCCAATAAAACATAGTACGAAAAGCCAAAATATCCTTTCTGGTGAAAAAAGCAGGAAAGTCAAGTACCATAAAAGGTAAACGCTTATAATTTTCCCCTTTAGATATTTTACCGTGAGATATATTTAATTCTTTGGGTAATTTATTCTGGAGTGGGACTAACTGAATCCTTATTTCCTCTTTTAACTCCTTTAGGAAATCCCATACCTTTTCCATCATTCTATATTTTATCAATAGAATTATTGGATCTGAGGCTAAATCTAACTCTTGAGTGGTGAATTTTGACATAATAAAAAAGGGTGAATTAATTTATCCACCCTATTTAACTTTACTTAAAATTCCTATACCTGATCTGGCTTCTGAATGATTTTCAAAACTACCTCATGCTTATCATTATCCTTATCAATCAATTTAACTCTAACCATCGGATTATCCGCTTGAATATTATCTTCAACTCCTATTATTTTAAATTGACTCAGCTTGCCTTCAATTTCAGGAGCTAACTCTTTTATAGCTTTTGCAAACTCTACTTCAAGCTGACTTGGATTATATTGCTTTGTAATCATAGTTCTTTCAGTTTTTCTTAAATCTAACAATTAAAATAGAAAAATAACATCTGATATAAGATTATTACCATCTAATAAGGGCAGATGCCCATGTAAATCCACTACCAAAGGCAGCTAAGCATACTAAATCACCTTCTTTAATTTTTCCCTCATGCCATGCTTCGCTTAATGCGATTGGAATAGAAGCTGCAGTGGTGTTTCCATATTTCTGAATATTATTATATACTTTATCATCTGACAATCCCATTTTGGATTGAATAAATTTAGAAATTCGCAAATTAGCTTGATGTGGAACTAACATATCAACATCAGATGGTTTAAGATCATTTGCCTCTAATGCTTCATTTATCACTTCTTGAAAACGAACCACGGCATGTTTAAAAACCATATTTCCATTCATGTAGACTTTATAACCTGAGGTGTCTAAGATTTGCTCAGATTGTCTTTCTTCTCTTGGTCAACTACTGCCTGGATCTTTCACAAATAATTCTTCCGCATAAGTACCTTCTGCATGCAAATGGGTAGACAAGACGCCTTGCACATCCGTTGCGCTCATAATGGCGACTCCTACCCCATCACCAAAAATAACAGCGGTAGAACGACCTCTATCCGACATATCAATAGCCGTAGATTGAATTTCACCGCCTACTACCATGATGTTTTTATACATCCCAGTTTTAATAAATTGATCAGCCACAGACAAGCTATATACAAAACCTGAACATGCATTTCTTATATCTAAGCAACCGATAGTACCCATTCCCATTTCACGCTGAAGTAAAACACTAGAGCCTGGAAAAAAATAATCAGGCGTGATACTCGCAAAAATGATAAAATCAATATCATCATTTTTCATTTTTGCATTTTCTAACGCCATATCCGCAGCTTTTTTAGCCATTTTAGCTAAAGATCCTTCTATTTCAGGATCAAAAAAACGTCTTTCTTTTATTCCTGTACGTTCTGTAATCCATTCATCTGTCGTGTCTATCCACTTGGAAATATCATCATTAGTCACCACTGTTTGAGGAACAGCGTGACCTAAGCCTACTATTTTTGAATTTTTCATTTTACTCTGTTATCGTTTCCTGTTGCACTTGAAATAAATTTAATTTTCAAAATGCGATCCAATATAGAGCAATCTTATATTCTAATCAAAAATAGTAGTCATGCAGAGTATTTAATCTTAAATATGTTTCAAGGCTACTTATTCTTCAAACCAAGTCTTATAAAGTGTGTAATTTTTGGCTGTCCTTTCAAAAATCTCCTGCATCTCACCTTCAATCTTTTTGACTTTTTTAGCAGGTACACCTGCATAAATATATCCTGACTCCACGATGGTATTTTCTAAAACCACAGCACCTGCTGCCACCATGGCTCCAGTCTGTACAACTGCATTATCCATTACAATAGCCCCCATTCCTACTAAAGCCGAGTCTTCAATCGTGCAACCATGAACTATCGCTTTATGTCCTATCGAAACCTTATTACCAATGGTAGTAGAAGCTTTCTTATAGGTGCAATGAATAACAGCCCCATCTTGAATATTAGTTTTATCACCAATTGTAATTCGGTTTACATCGCCTCTAACAACAGCACTCCACCAAATACTGCAATCCTTACCAATCGTAACATCACCTACTACCACAGCATTATCTGCTATGTAAGTATTTTGTCCAATTACAGGATATTTACCATCGCATTTTTTAATTATTCCCATTCTATATTGTTTTTAAATTATACATGTACCTACATTTTATATTAAAGTATATTTTTCTTTATTTTTATAAACTTTATAAAAGTTCAATCGTTAAGACTGTGAATCAATAAAAACCACTAATCTATGAAAATTTTAAAAATAACAAGTGCATTAGCACTAGCTGTAATTATGGCGGTTGCTTGTACTTCAAATCCTAAAGGAGATGAAGCAAAGGTAAGCGAAGCCGAAGAAGTAACAGAAGCGGAAGGTATGGAAATTGCAGTATCTTCAGATGAAGCTGACATGGAATTTGTAGGAACAAAACCAACTGGAAGACATTATGGAAATGTTGCTCTTACTGATGGCTCTATTTCCGTAAAAGATGGAAAAGTAACAGGTGGTAAATTCATTTTCGATTTAAATCAAATTACAATTACTGATTTAAAAGATGATAAAGAAAATCATAAAAAATTAGTAGGGCACCTACAATCAGATGATTTCTTTGATGCAAAAAACCATCCTCAAGTTACTTTTGAATTAGTATCTGTGAAATCTTTGAATCCAGAGAAAACAGCAGGAGATTATGATTCCTATCAAGATGATATGGAGCAACCTTCTGAGGATGAAAAAATAATGGAATTACCAGAATTTGAATTGGAAGGTGCTACGCACGAAGTAACTGGTAACCTTACGATGAGAGGTAAAACTTTAGCTATCACAGTACCAGCAAAAATCAATGTTACTGATGATGGAGTTAAAGCATTTACAAACTTTAGCATTGATAGAACAAAATGGGGCTTAATGTATGGTGATGAATCAAAAGCGGTCGATAAAGCCAAAGATAAATTCATCTACAATAAAGTAGGTGTTGGATTTAATATTGATGCTAAAGCAGAAAATATGTAATCCAATATTTTTGAGAAATAAACTGAAGGTTGCTAATATTTTTTAGCAACCTTTTTTTATGCAATTTTGCCAAAAAATAAGCGCTATTGGAAACAATAAAAATCGATACCTCATCTTTTCCTAATTATTGGGATTCATTACTAAAATGGAGTACTCAATTTCAACATCTTGCAGTTTTCAACCCTCAGCAAGTTGAACAATATCCTTTTGGCACATTTTCAAAATGTATTGCAGTCGGAAATAAAAAATTAAATCTGAATGCTCCATATTTCCAATCTCTAAAAAACTACATAAAAGAAAACCCTACTAAAAAGTTATTTGGTTATTTAGGCTATGACCTCAAAAATGAATTAGAAAAACTAACTAGCGATAATCTATCCACTATAAATTGGGTACCTATGAAATTCTTCGTTCCCGAATGTATCATTTCATTTGAAAGCAATCATATTATAATTCAGAGTGGAGATTTAGAACGTTTTAAAAATGAAATCAAAAATGCACTGTCAAAAGATATTGTAGAAAGTAATACGAAAGCAATAGTAAGCAATTTAAAAACATGGACAAGCAAAGCCGAATACATAGAGACAGTTGAAAATTTAAGAACCCACATTGAAGAAGGCGACATTTATGAAATCAATTATTGCCTCAATTTCTCAGCAAATGTTAAAAGCTTAAATCCTATTCAGGTTTTTCAAGAGCTATGCAAAATCTCTCCAGCACCTTTTGCTTCCTATTTGAAGATGGACAAGCAACACATCATTTCAGCTTCTCCAGAAAGATTTATTAAACTCAAAGAAAATAAAATCATCAGTCAGCCAATAAAAGGCACGGCAAGCAGAGGCAAAACAGATTTGGAAGATCAAGAAAATAAAAAGCAATTATCTGAAAGCGAAAAAGAAAGAGCTGAAAACATGATGATAGTGGATTTGGTCAGGAATGATTTAGCCAAATCAGCTAAAAGTGGAAGTGTGAAAGTAGAGGAGATTTTTGGTATCTACAGCTTTCAGCAAGTTCATCAAATGATAAGTACTATTTCAGCAAATAAGAAGAGTGACATACATTCTGTTGATGTGATCAAAAATGCATTTCCGATGGGCAGCATGACGGGAGCTCCAAAAATTAGGGCAATGAAATTGATTGAAGAATACGAAAACACCAAAAGAAATGTATTTTCAGGAAGCATAGGCTATTTCAATGGTGAAAATGTATTTGATTTCAATGTACTTATCAGAAGTATTTATTTTGATGAAGAAACCCAATCCATAAATTATCAAGTCGGAAGTGCTATCACTTATGATTCGGATGCAGAAGCTGAATATGAAGAATGCCTTTTGAAAGCTAAAGCAATTGAAAAAACCCTTGGCCTTCTATAATCTCACAATTCTTAAATTTTCCAAGGAAAAACTACTGCCATAATGTCATTTTCAAGAATTATTGGCTACCTTTGCCTGTTAATAATTAAGACAATACGAAGCACTTTATAAATACCAAATATGAGTGAATTGATTAAAGATTTGGACATCATTGCAGAAGAAACCAAAACGGATGAATCTTGTGCTGTTCAAGTATCAAAAGAAGAAAACACAGGCAAAAGCCGAAAATTATATATTGAAAGCTACGGCTGTCAAATGAATTTTTCCGATAGTGAAATCGTCACTTCCATTATGAAAGAAAATGGTTTTGACACCACTAACGATTTCAACAATGCAGATGTAATTTTTCTAAACACTTGCTCCATTAGAGAAAAAGCGGAGTTGACTGTTAGAAAAAGACTTACAGACTTCAATAAAGTAAAAAAGAGCAAGCCTGAATTGCAAATTGGTATATTGGGCTGCATGGCTGAGCGATTGAAAACCAAACTTTTAGAGGAAGAAAAAATGGTTGACATCGTGGCTGGGCCTGACTCCTACCGTGATTTACCCAATTTGGTAAAAACAGTGGATGACGGAGAAAAAGCAGTCAATACTTTTCTAAGTAGAGAAGAAACTTATGCAGATATAAGTCCTGTTAGATTAAACTCCAATGGTGTAACGGCATTCATCTCCATCATGCGCGGGTGTGATAATATGTGTTCTTTCTGTGTGGTGCCTTTCACTAGAGGAAGAGAAAGAAGTCGTGATCCTTTCTCCATTGTAAAAGAAGCCCAAGATTTATTTGACAGAGGCTTCAGAGAAGTCACGCTTTTAGGTCAAAATGTGGATTCCTATAAATGGTCAGAGGAAATCAATAATAAAGCAAGGTTAGAAAAGATTGAGAAAAAAGAAGAAGTTGAGGTAATCAATTTCGCCAATTTAATTGAAATGGTTGCTAATGTTTCTCCTGATTTAAGAGTGAGATTCTCAACTTCTCATCCAAAAGATATTACAGATGAAGTATTGTATACCATGAAAAAGTATGACAATATCTGTAAATACATCCATTTACCAGCTCAAAGTGGAAATTCACGCATCTTAAAAATGATGAACCGTACTTATGACAGAGATTGGTATATCAACAGAGTGGATGCTATTCGAGATATTTTAGGTCCTGAATGTGGTATTTCATCAGATATGATTTCAGGTTTCTGCTCGGAAACAGAAGAAGATCATCAGGATACTTTAAGCTTAATGGACTATGTGAAATATGATTTCGCTTATATGTTCTTTTACTCTGAAAGGCCAGGCACATTAGCTGAGAAAAAATACGAGGATGATATTCCTTTAGAAACTAAGAAAAGAAGATTGCAGGAAATCATAGATAAACAAAGAGCGCATTCTTCGGAAAGAAATCATTTGATTTTAAATAAAGTTCACAAAGTTTTAGTAGAAGGCACTTCCAAAAGATCTGAAGAACAACTACAAGGAAGAAATTCAGCTAACAAAGTAGTGATCTTTCCAAAAGAAAATTACAAAAAAGGAGATTATGTGGATGTGTATGTAGATGAATGCACAGGTGCTACATTAATAGGAAAAGCGGTTTAAATACTTTTTGCGTTGGATATACAAACTATCAAAAATAGATTTGGCATAATCGGAAATTCCGATCATTTGAACTTTGCCATAAAAGTAGCCATGCAGGTTGCTCCTACTGATATGACCGTGCTTATAACAGGAGAAAGCGGTGTAGGTAAAGAATCATTCTCCAAAATAATACATCAGTTAAGCGCAAGAAAACACGGGCAGTTTATTGCTGTTAACTGTGGCGCAATTCCTGAAGGAACTATTGACTCTGAGCTTTTCGGTCATGAGAAAGGCTCATTTACAGGAGCTTATGATGCTAGAAAAGGATATTTTGAAGTTACCGATGGTGGAACTATCTTTTTAGATGAAATAGGTGAAATGCCTCTACCTACTCAATCTCGATTGTTGCGAGTATTGGAAAACGGAGAATTTATAAGAGTTGGTTCTTCTAAAGTAATGAAAACCGATGTTCGCGTGGTAGCTGCCACTAATGTAAACCTTATTCAAGCAGTAGAGAAAGGTAAATTTAGAGAGGATTTATACTACCGATTAAATACAGTCCCTATTTTTGTTCCGCCTTTACGTGATAGAGGTCAAGATATAGAATTATTATTCAGGAAATTCACATCTGATTTTGCAGAAAAGCACCATGTTAATCCCATAAAATTAACAGAAGATGCCAAGCAAGCATTAATGGCTTATCGCTATCCAGGAAATATTCGTCAGCTAAAAAATATAGCTGAGCAAATTTCCCTTTTGGAAATGGAGCGTGAAGTTGACAAAGATATTTTGTTTAAATATTTGCCGCAAGAAGGGAATATGATGCCAGCACTCTACAAAAGTCAAGACGGCTCAACTGGTGGTGACAAAAATAATTTTTCAGAAAGGGATATTTTATACAAAATTCTATTTGACATGCGGAATGATGTGGAGGAACTTAAAAAGTTAGTCCATAACGTATTAAAAAATGAGAATTATGGAGAGGAAATTTTAAAAGACAATGAAGACTTATTTGAGGTTAAGCAAAATGAGTTTAAGGAAAATGCTGAGGGCGTAAGAACTCCATATTTATTGGACAGCCGAAAAGAAGAGGAAGATGATGCGAATGAGAGTTTTAATATTGAAGATTATCAAGATGCTGAGCATGAAGTAGAGGAAGAATCTTTATCATTAGAAAAGAAAGAAAAAGAGATGATAGAGCGAGCACTTTCCAAAAATCAGAATAAAAGAAAATATGCGGCACGGGATTTGGGTATTTCCGAGCGTACATTATATAGAAAAATTAAGCAGTATGACCTTTAGAAGTATTATAATCTTTTTATTCTTAGCAGTATTTACTAGCTCATGTGGTGTTTACAGCTTTACAGGAGCATCTATTGCACCTGATATAAAAACTATGTCCATTCAATATTTTTATAATGATTCAGGAAATGGTCCTCCCAATTTGCAGCAAACTTTTACTGAAGAAATAAGAGATTATTATCAACAGAACACGAGTTTGGAGTTAGTTGAAAATAATGGAGATTTGCAATTAGAAGGTTCTATTACAGGCTATAGAGTTCAACCGATTGCCGTTACAGCATCTGGAAACCCAAATTTGGCAGATGCTGCGGGAGCTCAGAGATTAACCATTACTGTAAAAGTTAGTTATGTAAATACAAAAGATGAGGTTTTCAACTTTGATAATAAATCCTTTTCTTTTTATGCCGATTTTGATGCTACTTCCAATACCTTAACCGCGGTGGAAAATCAACTGATTGAAACCATTACAGATCAAATTATTTTAGATATATTTAATGCATCGGTAGCAAATTGGTAAAATTTTGTAACTTTAATTCTTTAACATAGAACCAAGTGGACAAACAAAGGCTTACAACCCTCATCAATCAACCAGAAAAACTAGAAGAAAAAGACTTCAATGATTTATCAAATCTGAAGAAAGAATACCCCTATTTTCAAGCCCTATCGCCTTTAATTACTATCGGTTCGAAAAAATATTCTCCCCAAAGCGAAAAGAAACATTTGCAATCTGCTGCAATTTATGCATTAGACAGAAAGCATCTGAAAGAAATCTTAACAAAGGATTACGAATCACAAACTGTTGATGAAGTAAAAGAAATACCTCAACAGCAAAAAGATACTGCTGAAGAAAAAAATAAAGTCATTGGGGGGCCTATTGAGGGTCATAATAAGTCAGAAAGAAAAACAAGCACCACCTCAGATTCATTAATAGAAGTTACACAAACACCAGCTTCTTCTCATTTATCAGATTCCTTTTTTGAGGAATTATTTAAAGAAATGGAAGATTTAAAGGCTGAAAAGGAAAATTATCAAAAAACCTTAGATCGGTTTGAAGCTAAAAAATCTGAAGAGGAAAAACAGAAGCCTAAAGCTAAAACGATAAAGAAAACGACTTCAAAATCGGGAAGCAGAAATACTACTGCTAAAACTGCTGCCGCTAAAAAACCCACATCGAAACCTAAACCTGCTACTACTAAAAAAACTAGCACCACAAAAAAAACAACAGCTGCTAAAACCACAACTAAAAAATCTTCTTCAGATAAATCTAAGGATAGCACCAAAAAAGCATCCACTACAAAAGCGAAGACATCAAAAGCTGCTGAAAAAAAACCAAAAAAAGATGAGCATGATATAATTGAAGAAATAACTTCAAGAAAAGAATTAAAAATTAGTGATGCTCATAAAAAAGAACAATTAAATATCATCAATAACTTTATTGAGAAAGAACCTGTTCTTACAAAAAGAATAAAGCCTGATAATCAGTCAAATAAGCAAGAAGCAGAAGATCTTTCGGCAAGCAGCACCAATCTTTCTGATGATGTAGTTTCCGAAACTTTGGCAAAATTGATGATAAAACAAGGAAGAAAGCAAAAAGCCATTGATATTTACAAGAAATTAATTTGGAAATTTCCACAAAAAAAGACGTACTTTGTCGAAATTATAGATGAGTTAAAAAAAGAATCATAAATACATGTTAACATTATTAATTACTTTAATCATTTTAGTTGCCATTTTATTGGTGTTGGTAGTATTAGCTCAAAATTCTAAAGGCGGTGGTTTATCCAGTCAATTTGGAGGTTCAGGAGCTAGTCAGGTTGTAGGCGTAAAAAGAACAGGTGATATTCTAGAAAAAATTACTTGGGTATTGGCTATTAGTTTAGTGGTATTAAGCTTAGCTTCTTCTTTTGTAATCAAAACCTCAACTGTTGATACAGGTTTTACAAGCCCTAACATTGAAAAGGCTCAAGACGAAACTTTACTTCCGGACATGGATGGTGGTAGTGAAGAAGGTTTGTTGCCTCCAGTAGAAGGAGAAGGAAGTACTGAAGGTCAAGAAGGTGGAAATCAGGAACTGATTGAAGGTCTTGAAGAATCAGAAGGAGAAGATAATTCAGAAGAATAATCTTTAATTATAGATATTAATTTAAAAGGGAATCCGAAAGGCTTCCCTTTTTTTGTTTTTAATGAATTTTATTATTTAAATTTATTAAAAACAATTGTAAATGAAATTCTGTATTTGCTCTATTTTTGTTTTATTCTTCGCTTTTAACTCTTTAGCTCAAAGAGGTGATGAATTATTAGATACATCTGATAATTCAAGACAGTTTAATAGTTACATAGCTTTTGAGGTCAGGATTGTAGACTTTGAAAACAGCCTCTATGTTAATGATTTTAAAACCACTGAATTTAAAATAGAAAATGGGATGATCTACAGCATAAACAAACTGATTGGTGTCTCATTTGGTATCAATGGAGGTGTTATTTTAGGAATTCCTTATGAAAATCGATTGCAAGCTTACTTCAATAGTGGTAATAGTTCTGGACTTGACACCTTTCTTAAATATTATGATGAGATCAATTTCATAGATCAAACTTTGGCTAAAACCAGATATTTCATTGGTTTTCATCCTCAGCTTAATTTTAATATTAATAAAAAATGGAAGCTTCAGGCTGGAACAGAAATGCGATATTATTTTCAACCCTTCTTTGATGAAAGATCTTATTTTGGCAACACCTATAAAGAAGATGGAGTACATTTTGACTTTTTGGGAAACCTAGGGATAAGTTACCTTCTTAAGGATCAATTATCTATTGGACTTAATTATAACAGAAGCTTTGGTAACTTACGTAGGGCATTAATACTCAACTCATATTGGAATGAACCTTATACTAGCTCTATGAGATACCACAGTTTAGGATTAAATGTCACTTATTCATTTTAATGTCTAATCTTTTAGGAAGAATCGTTAAGTCACCTAAATACTTCACTTAGTCACTTCAATACTTATTCACTTAAACACCCAATCACTTCAACCTCTTTTTCCCAACTCAATCACTTCCAACTTTTCTACTTTCCCTTTATTAATTTCAAACCTCATCATCGTCCTCATTTTATGAAAACCTTGATTACCGGCTGCACCAGGATTTAGGTAAAGCAAATTTCCATGCTTAGGATCAGGCATGGCTCTTAAAATGTGGGAATGACCACAGATAAAAACATTGGGCTTTTCAGATTGGATTAGTTTTCGAACTCGAGGATTATAAGAAGGTGGCTTCCCTCCTATGTGCGTCATAAATATTTTTACTCCTTCCCTCTCAATAAATAAATTCTCTGGATAAGTCCTTTGAAAATCAGGTGTATCAATATTTCCATAGACGACTAAGGTTGGTGCAATTTTGCTAAGGTTTTCTATTATTTGACCTGCCTCGCCCACATCTCCTGCATGCCATATTTCATTGCAATCTTTGAAGTATTTTGGAATGTCGTCATCCCAAAAGCCGTGTGTATCGGATATTAAACCTATTTTCATTTGTTGGAGGTTGTATTGTGGTAGATTAAAGAGCGGGTAGATATTTTAATCGGAGATTAAAATGGATAGATCCCTTTCTTCAAAGGGATGACGCACGGAATTTAATGAGTAGGTTAAGATATATTTTATCATTCGATCTAAGATCAGTGCGTCATTCCTGCGAAACCTGTCCCGCACTGAAAGTCGGGAGGCAGGAATCTAGTCTATTGAAACTTCGTTTCAATAACCCTACAAATCCAAGTCATCCAAATAAGACTTTATGATATCACCAAGCTCTGCAAAATCTTCTTCAAAGGTTTCTTTGCTACGCAATTTTCCTTTTACGCTTACATAGAACTTAATTTTAGGCTCCGTACCAGAAGGTCTGGCAGAAATCTTACTTCCATCTTCCAAGAAAAATTGTAGTACGTTAGAAGAAGGGAAATTCAACTTACTCTTCACCCCACTCTCCATATTCAAAATGGTAGATTTCTGATAATCTCTTACCTCCAAAACTTTAGTCCTTGCCAAGCTCTTAGGTGGTTCTTCTCTAAACCTGGTCATCATTGCTTTAATTTCTTCGCTACCGGATTTTCCTTTTTTAGTAATGGAAACCAAATCCTCACGGTAGAAACCAAACTTCATGTACATCTCAATAAGATATTCATAAAGTGTTTTCCCTTGAGATTTCACATAAGCCGTCATTTCTGCTATCATAGCAACGGAAGCTATTGCATCTTTATCGCGTACATAATCACCGATCATATAACCATAGCTTTCTTCTCCACCCCCTATGAAAGTTTTTTTACCTTCTAAATCTCGAATTACGGCTGCAATATTTTTAAAGCCTGTTAAAGTATCAAAACTTTCAACTTGATAGGCATCAGCTATATTTTTGAAAAGCTCAGTGGTCACAATTGTTTTCACTATGTATTGATTACCATCTAGCTTCCCTAATTCACTCCAACGACTTAATAAATAGTAAATCAATAATGAACCTGTTTGATTTCCATTCAGAAGTTCGAATTCATTTTTAGCATTTTTGATTGCAATGCCCACTCTGTCAGCATCAGGATCAGTTGCCATTACAATGTCAGCATCTACTTCTTTACCTTTAGCCAATGCCATAGACATGGCTTCCTTTTCTTCAGGATTAGGATAAACTACCGTAGGGAAGTTCCCATTTGGCTCAGCTTGTTCCTCAACAATATGTACATTTTTAAAGCCATACATTTCAAGGGCTTTAGGCACCAAGGTGATGCCTGTTCCATGTATGGATGAATAAACAATATTGATGGATTTATCAGTTTCTGTTGCATCAGGAAAAAGCGATATTTTCTTCACCTCTTTCAAATAAGCTTCATCAATATCCTCTCCTATGCTTTCAAGCAAAGGTTCTTTTCCTCCAAATTGCACATCATCAATAGAGGTAATAGATTGCACTTCATTCATCACATTCAAATCATGTGGGGCAACCATTTGAGCTCCATCAGTCCAATAAGCTTTATACCCATTATATTCTTTAGGATTATGAGAAGCCGTTAAAACCACTCCACTTTTGCATCCCAGATGACGAATAGCAAATGATAACTCAGGAGTTGGTCTTAAACTATCGAAGAAAAATACTTTTATATTATTTGCCGTAAAAACATCTGCTACTACTTTGGCAAATTCTTCGGCATTGTTACGACAATCGTGTGCAATGGCAACTGAAACACCTTGTTCGGTAAATGTTTTGTTTAGATAATTACTCAAACCTTGAGTAGCCATACCCAATGTGTATTTATTCATTCGGTTACTGCCTACGCCCATAATTCCACGTAATCCACCAGTTCCGAATTCTAAGTCTTTATAGAAAGATTCTTCAAATTCCTCCTTATTGTTTTCTTGAAGGTTCTTTATTTGTTTTTTAGTGGCTTCGTCCACTACTTTACTATCTAACCACTGCTGGGCTTTTTCCTGACTTGTCATGATGGTTCTTATATTTTTAATGATTTATAATTTCTAAAAGCATATCACTTGTATTCATGATTTTCTTGTGAATACAAGGCTTAAATTACAGAATTATCGAGTAGCAAAAAATAAATATGAATCCAAATATGCGTAAAAAAAGAAAAACCATAGAAATTGATTCCTATGGTTTTTAAAAAAATTCAATATGCTTTTTATAGAGCAAGTGTACTCTTTTGCTGATTTAGCCCAAGCGGACGCTTGAACCAGTTCAGGCTCCCAGCTTCAATAGCGCAAGCATACGATTGTGCTCAGCTAGCAGGTGGAAGAAAGTTAGAGTACGCGTGACAAGTGTATCTTTATTTCAAATCAATCATAAATTGCCTCTCAATTCCTGCTCTCTTTCAATAGCTTCAAATAAAGCTTTGAAATTTCCTTTCCCAAAAGATTTGGCTCCTTTTCTCTGAATAATTTCATAGAAAACAGTTGGTCTATCCTGAACAGGCTTAGTGAAAATTTGCAGCAAATAGCCTTCATCATCTCTATCCACCAAAATATTGTTTTCCCTTATTGGTTCAATATCCTCATCAATTTCTCCAACTCTTTCAAACAAATCATCATAATAGGTTTCCGGAACTCGCAAGAACTCAACTCCTCTTCTACGCATTTCAGAAACAGTATCCACTATATCATCCGTAGCAATAGCAATGTGTTGCACTCCTGCGCCTTTATAGAAATCAATGTATTCTTCAATCTGAGATTTCTTTTTACCTTCTGCAGGCTCATTAATAGGAAATTTAATAAAGCCATTACCATTAGAAACCACTTTCGACATTAGCGCAGTGAAATCAGTAGAAATATCTTTGTCATCAAAGGTGATTAAAAGATTAAAGCCCATTACATCTCTATAGAAATCAACCCATTTATTCATTTCACCCCAGCCAACATTTCCTACACAATGATCCACATATTTCAAACCAATCGGGCTTGCTGGCAATTCACTGGTTTTTTCTACAAAACCAGGCAAAAACACACCATTATAATCATGTCTATTCACAAAAGTATGAATTGTGTCTCCATAAGTATGAATTGAAGCGATAGTAACTTCACCATGCTCATCTTTAATCGTTTTTGGCGGAGTATGAGATTTAGCTCCTCTTTTAGTCGTTTCATTATAGGATAACTCTGCATCATCCACCCAAAGAGCCAAAACCTTTACCCCATCTCCGTGAAGATTAACATGTTGTGCTACCTCTGTATCAGGTGCTAAGGAAGAAGTCAAAACCAAACGGATTTTTCCTTGTTGCAACATATAAGAACACCTATCCTTAATCCCCGTTTCGGGTCCTGCATAGGCTTTTAACTCAAATCCAAAAGCTGTCTGATAATACATTGCTGATTGCTTTGCATTACCCACATAAAATTCGATGTAATCCGTGCCATTTATAGGCAAAAAATCCTGTTCCATAGTAGTTTAAATCGATTGCATTATTATTTCTAATTCAAAAGTATGTTTTTTATGTATTAATTGAAATAAATATCAAACTATTCCTAAATAGTCTTCCGTTTACTTGGAAGTTATAAGCAATCTAAAGAATTTTACGTTCTGAAAATAATAGCACTTAAGCATGATAGATATTAAAAACTTAGACAAGGATTTGACAGCATTAGTAAAAGCAAAAATTGCTTTGAGTAAATTGACTTATGCTGATCAGGACTATGACAAAATTGAAGAAGAGCTTCATGATATGGAGGACGACTTCATAGAAAATTACGGAGAATATTTGGAAGAAGCATTAGCAGAGGTTCATGATGAATTCTGTCCTGATAACGATGTTTTACTTCCAATTGCCTACTTAGCTGATGAGTATATTGTTAAAGAAGACACAATAGATGTAGCTCCAGGACAAGGCGTTTTAGTTGAAGCTGATGATTTTGCAAGTTCAAAAGTAACATTAGCTTTAGCTCCTCAGCCAACTAGAATTGTATTACAAGCAGGAAACGACCATAAAGAAGTGGTTTGGAGAGCTGAATAAATTAATATTTTATAAATAACATTCTAAAATCCTTCTCTGGAAAAGAGAGGGATTTTTTATTATCTAACTTTAGAACAGGCAATGCATCCTCGCAATGAACACTTCAACTGACTGGAGCACAAGCGGACACTTTCGACATGTAGAGGACTCGTAATTAGCCTGTTATAGTTCAAGCGTCCGCTTGGACTACACTAGCATGATATAGTCAATAAAAAACCAAAGCTAGCGTACGCGTGTCGTGTGTGCTTTGTACATTTAAATAATCTGAATAGTATTTAAATTAAATTCCTTCCTTTACCTCATTATCCATTTAACCAAATGAAGTATTGCATTCAGGCAATTAAGCAATTCATCATTTTCTTTTATTAAAAATTTCCATTTCCCAATCATCCCTCTATATTTGCAGCGTTTTAAAAAAATAAATAAAACTTATGAGCAATATTATCTGGATTGTCCCGATTCTCGGGATTGTGGGACTGATTGTTATGGCTATAAAATCCGCTTGGGTATCGAAACAAGATGCTGGAGATGAAAGGATGACGGAATTAGCTGGCTACATAGCAAAAGGCGCTATGGCATTTTTAAGAGCTGAATGGAAAGTGATGTTCTACTTTGTAGTAATTGCTGGTATATTATTGGCTTATTCTGGAACTTTAGTAGAAACTTCCTCTCCTGTTATTGCAATTTCATTTGTAATAGGAGCTGTATTTTCTGCCTTTGCAGGATATGTTGGGATGAATATCGCAACAAAAGCGAATGTTAGAACTACTCAAGCTGCGAAAACTAGTTTAGCCAAAGCCTTAAAAGTATCTTTTTCTGGCGGAACTGTAATGGGTTTAGGTGTTGCAGGTCTTGCTGTTTTCGGAATGGGTATATTGTTTATATTCTTATACAATATGTATGTAATCCAAACAGGCGGTGATGTAAACGGCTTGGAAATGGAGAAAGCATTAGAAGTATTGGCTGGTTTCTCATTAGGAGCTGAGTCAATTGCATTATTTGCTCGTGTTGGTGGTGGTATTTATACAAAAGCTGCTGATGTTGGAGCTGATTTAGTGGGGAAAGTAGAAGCTGGTATTCCAGAGGATGATCCAAGAAACCCTGCAACCATTGCAGATAATGTTGGAGATAACGTAGGTGATGTTGCGGGTATGGGTGCCGATTTATTTGGTTCTTATGTAGCAACCATCTTAGCTTCCATGGTTTTAGGTAGAGAAATTATCTCTGAAGACCAATTTGGTGGTATCGCTCCTATCCTATTACCTATGATAATTGCAGGTTTAGGATTAGTATTTTCTATAATCGGAACTTTATTTGTAAGAATATCCAAAGAAACTGATAGCGTTCAAAAAGCCCTTAACTGGGGTAACTGGTCCTCTATCATTTTGACTGTTGTAGCTTCTTTCTTTTTAGTAACATGGATGCTTCCTGAAACCATGATCATCAGAGATTATGCATTTACAAATATGGATGTTTTCTGGGCAATCTTTACTGGATTGATTGTTGGTGCCTTAATGAGTATTATTACAGAATATTATACTGCAATGGGTAGAAAGCCTGTTTTATCTATAGTAAAACAATCAAGCACAGGTGCTGCTACTAATATCATTGGTGGATTAGCAGTTGGTATGCAATCAACTGTTTTACCGATTTTAGTTTTGGCAACAGGTATTGTAGTTTCTTATTCTTTTGCTGGTCTTTATGGTGTAGCAATTGCTGCTGCAGGTATGATGGCAACAACTGCTATGCAATTAGCCATTGATGCATTCGGTCCAATTGCGGATAACGCAGGTGGTATAGCTGAAATGAGTGGATTACCTGAAGAAGTAAGAGACAGAACAGATAATTTAGATGCCGTAGGAAACACTACTGCTGCAACAGGTAAAGGATTTGCTATTGCTTCTGCTGCCTTAACTGCATTAGCACTTTTTGCTGCTTTCGTGGGTATTTCTGGTATTGATTCTATCGATATTTATAAAGCTCCTGTTTTAGCTGCATTATTTGTGGGTGGAATGATTCCATTTATATTCTCTTCATTAGCTATTGCTGCAGTGGGTAGAGCAGCGATGGACATGGTGCAGGAAGTAAGAAGACAATTCAAAGAAATGCCAGGCATTATGGAAGGCACTACCAAGCCTGAATATGAGAAATGTGTGGATATTTCTACTAAAGCTTCCATCAGAGAAATGATTTTACCAGGTGCGATTGCTTTAATCACTCCATTATTGGTAGGATTTGGTTTGAAAGGCGTATTTGCAGATACTTCATCAGCTGAAATCTTAGGTGGATTACTAGCTGGTGTTACGGTTTCAGGTGTTTTGATGGGGATATTCCAGAATAATGCCGGTGGTGCTTGGGATAACGCTAAGAAATCTTTCGAAAAAGGTGTGATGATCAATGGTAAAATGGAGTACAAAGGATCTGAAGCTCATAAAGCTTCCGTAACTGGAGATACCGTAGGTGATCCTTTTAAAGATACTTCAGGACCTTCTATGAATATCTTGATTAAATTAATGTCAATTGTGGCATTAGTAATTGCTCCTCACATTTCTGTTAAAGATCATAGCACTGCAGAAGTGAAGAAAGAATCTAAAGAAATAGTGGTTGAAAAAAGTGAAGTAATTAAAGCTGAAAAATAATTTTAATTACTAAGAATTAATAAAAGGTTAGCCAGATTTATGGCTAACCTTTTTTGTTTTTAAAAGATCTTAAAATATTCTCACACCAATTCCCAATGCTTTTATTGTAATTACAGCAAATCATTTATATTTTGCTGTTACTTTTAGAAGTAATACAAATTCAAATCTAATGGCAGAAAAAAATTCTCAAGAAAACCAGCACAAGAAGAAATCTTCGGTTAACAAATATATCCGTGTAGATTTTAAAACCCTTCAAGGAAGAATCACTATTGGTTTTTTATTGATGGGAGCTTTTGCCATTATCATGTTGATTAGCAGTAATTATTCATGGAACAAACAAATAAATAAAGCGAAGGATTTAATCGAACTCAATAAAAATAGTAGTAGGCTTGCTGCTGAAGTTCAGCAGTTAGTAGATTTAACTACAATATTAACATTTCGATATATCAGTACTGAAGATGAGTTTTTCAAAAATGATATTGAAAATCGCTGGTTCAATGATATATACCCCAAAGTAGATGAGTTAGATAGTTTAGTACGAGAATTTGGTGATCAAGATGTGATTGCTTTCACAGAAGAATTGAATGCCCATTTACCAAAAATCAAAAGCAAGCAAAAAGAGGCTATTTCTGATCTGAGTTATGAGAAATTAAACAGAGAAGAAGTCATTGATGATATAATGCATTTGACATTTCTCATTAATAGTATAAAAGATGAATTAGCAAAAGCTGAGGTGCAATCGATCCAAAGTATTGAAGATGCAGAAAACAATATCCCTATAATTCTTACGATTGAATTTATTATTGCCTTTATCATCAGTACAATTATTGCACTCTATATCATACGTTCTGTATTATTAAGGATCAAATACTTAAAAGTTAACATTCGTGAATTAGCTCATGGTAATTTACCAGAGGATATGAGAGAATCAGAGGATGAACTCAATTCTATAATTAAAGCCATAAATGAATTAACCTCAAACCTAAAAGGTATCACAAGATTTGCAGATGAGGTGGGGAAAGGAGATTTCAGTACAGATATTACTGTTTTTGATAATCAAGGTCATTTAGGGCAATCCTTAGCTGAAATGCGTAATAAGTTACAAAACGTAGCTGAACAAGATAAGAGAAGAGTTTGGTTTAATGAGGGCATTGCAAAATTTGGAGATATTCTTCGTAAAAATGATGACAATATAGAAGATTTATCGGCTAAGCTTATTTCTGAATTAGTAGATTATACTGATTCAATTCAAGGCTCACTTTTTATTGTGAATAAAGAAGATGAACGAAACGTTAAAATTGTATTAAAAGGCGCTTATGCTTATCACAGACAAAAATTCCTAGAAAAAGAAATCAATCCAGGACAAGGATTAGTAGGTCAATGTTATTTGGAAAAAGAATACATTTACCTATCTGAAATACCTGAGAGTTATGTCTCCATACGCTCTGGATTGGGGGAAGCAAATCCTACTCACATTTTGATTAGTCCGATGAAAATGAATGAGGAAGTATTCGGTATTATTGAACTAGCTTCTTTCCATCCTTATGAAGAGTATCATACTGAATTTATTGAAAAAGTAGGTGAAAGTATATCTTCCACTATTCAAGGACTTCAAGTGTCCTTAGAAACCAAAAAGTTATTGGAAGAATCTCAAATGAAAGCTGAACAATTGCAAGCTCAGGAAGAAGAAATGCGTCAAAACGCAGAAGAACTTGAGGCTACTCAAGAGGAAATGGAAAGACAAAGCCGAGAAATGGGAGCTTTCAATCAAGCAGTAAGTATTTCCACCATGGTAGCTGAATTTGACAAAAATGGAAAAATCCTGGAAGTCAATAGTCAATTAGAATTGCAAACGGGCTGGGATAATGAAGATTTAATTAATTTAGATCGAAAAAAATTATTCTTAGACGAAGAAGATGTTGATTGGAATCAAACTTGGAAGGACATTACCGATAATATGTCCATGAGTAAATCAGCAAAACTAATTAATAAGCAAGGAAAGGAAATGCCTGTGGTTGCACATTGCATGCCTGTTTCAGATGAGCATGGAAATCCAGTGAAAATTGCTTGCATATTTATTAAGAAAGAGAAATTTTAAGAACATAATAAATTAAGAGCTGTTATAGAATTCTTAAAGCATTCAACTTGAAAGAATTTGCACAACTTATAACATCTCTCGACCAAAGCAATAAAACCAATGATAAGGTCAATGCTTTAAAAAACTACTTTCAAGTTGCCAATGATCAAGATAAAATCTGGACATTGGCACTTTTCACCCACCGGAAGCCCAAAAGAACTGTTAATACTACTTTGCTTAAAGATTGGATAACCGAATGGACAGGCATACCAGAATGGCTTTTTCAGGAATCTTATAATGTAGTAGGTGATTTAGCAGAAACCATTGCACTTCTGTTAGCTTCCAATAATTTGAGTAAAAATGCAATTGATAATCCTTTATCATATTATATTCAAACTTTAATTAGCCTCAGAGATAAAAGTATAGATGAAAAAAAGGTACAACTCCATTTAATTTATGAAGAATTAGATCAGCAAGAAAGATTCGTTTTTACCAAAATCATGACGGGCGGATGGCGAGTGGGTGTATCGCAGAACCTAATTACCAAAGCTTTAAGTGATGCCTTTGAAATTGATAAATCCATTATTGCCCATCGTTTAATGGGCGATTGGTCACCTCAAAATTATACATTCCAAGAACTTATTTTAGAAGAAGGCCAAAATGATTTGGCTTCTCGCCCCTACCCTTTTTACCTAGCACACCCCATTGAGACAGAAGAAATCCAAGCAGAATTAAATCCGGAAGAATGGCAAGCAGAATGGAAATGGGATGGCATCAGAGGACAAATTATCAAGAGAAATGATGAGGTTTTTATTTGGAGCAGAGGAGAAGAATTAGTCACAGAAAAATTTCCGGAGCTGGCTGAGATGGCTAAAAACCTAGCAAATGGAACTGTTTTAGATGGAGAAATTACAGCTTATGAAAATGGAGAACCACTTTCTTTTGGAATACTACAAACCAGAATTGGAAGGAAAAATATTACTAAAAACTTATTAATGAAAGCTCCTGTCGTTTTCATTTGTTATGATTTAATTGAACATCAAGGAAATGATATTCGGAATCTGCCTTTAGAAAAAAGACTTCAAGAATTAGATAAAATTATTATAGAATCTAACAATCCTCTTCTCATAACTTCTGAAAGTATTGATTTTACTGAATGGAATGAATTAATAGAGGTTCGTAAAAAATCCAGAAGCTTAAAAACAGAAGGTTTAATGCTCAAGAAAAAAGATTCCATTTATGAAGCTGGTAGAAAAAGAGGAAGTTGGTGGAAATGGAAAATTGCCCCGCTCACCATTGATGGAGTAATGATTTATGCCCAAAAAGGACATGGAAGAAGAGCTGATTTATATTCTGATTACACTTTTGCGGTTTGGAATGAGGATGAACTGATTCCTTTTGCAAAAGCTTATTCTGGTCTAACCGATGCTGAGATGAAAAAAGTGGATGCCTTCGTGAAGAAAAATACGAAAGAGAAATTTGGTCCAGTCAGAACCGTTAAACCAGAACTGGTTTTTGAAATTGCATTTGAAGGAATTCAAGCTTCTAATAGACATAAATCGGGCATCGCACTTCGATTTCCCCGTATAAAACGCTGGAGACAAGATAAATCCATTTCTGAAGCCAATAAATTAACCGACCTGCAAGAATTACTGGAAAAATATGGATGAGCGAATAAAAGCAGGCATCGAATGGTTTGAGAGGAAAGACTGGAAGCCATTCCCCTTTCAAATAGAAACTTGGGAGAATTTTCTAAAAGGTCATTCAGGTTTACTCAATGCTCCAACAGGTAGTGGTAAAACTTATGCACTTTGGATTGGCTATTTGATTTCCAAACTCAATTCAACTCCAAAAAAAGGATTGAAATTTATTTGGATATTACCTTTAAGAGCCTTAACTAAAGATATTCAATCTGCTATGCAAGAGGCTACTCATGATTTTGTCTTCGACTGGAAAATTGAAATCAGAACGGGAGACACTTCTACCAAAGACCGCCAAAAACAGAAAAAAACACCACCCGACTGTCTAATAACCACCCCTGAAAGTTTGCATCTGTTATTGAGTCAGAAAAATTCAACAGAGTATTTCAAAAACCTTGAAGCAGTAGTAGTAGATGAATGGCATGAACTTTTAGGAAGCAAAAGAGGAATTCAGGTAGAATTAGCCCTTTCTTCATTTAAAGAATTGAGTGAAAATCAATTGAAAATTTGGGGGATATCCGCCACTATCGGAAATTTATCAGAAGCTCAAAAGGTATTATTGGGTTCAAATGAAAAAACAGGAAAATTCATCAGTGCTAATTTAGATAAAGAAATTAAAATTGAATCCATTTTACCTGACGAGGTAGAGAAATATCCATGGGCTGGGCATTTAGGAATTAAGCTGATTGATAAAGTTTTACCCATCATTCACGCCAATAAAACCACTTTAATCTTTACCAATACTCGTTCTCAAACGGAAATTTGGTATCAGCAATTACTAAATAAAGATCCTGAATTAGCCGGTGCCATAGCAATGCATCATGGTTCCTTAAACAATCAAATCAGGACTTGGGTAGAAGAAGCACTTCATAGCGGATTAATAAAAGTGGTGGTGTGTACTTCCAGTCTGGATTTAGGAGTTGATTTTCGTCCTGTGGACACTATTATTCAGGTAGGCGGACCAAAAGGAGTAGCACGATTTGCTCAAAGAGCAGGTAGAAGTGGACATCGACCAGGAGAAATCAGTAAAATATATTTTCTCCCTACCCATTCCTTGGAACTTATAGAAGGTGCTGCTTTAAGAACGGCCATTCATGAAAAAGATTTTGAAGCTAGAATTCCTATTCAAATGGCTTTGGATGTATTATTGCAATTTATGGTAACTTTGGCTGTAGGTGACGGATTCGAACCCATTAAACTCTATCATCAAATAAAGAACACATTTTGCTATCAAAAAATAACTAAAAAAGAATGGGACTGGCTTTTAAGCTTTCTAAAAACGGGTGGGGAAAGTTTATCAGCTTATGATGAATACCATAAAACCATAACCGAAGATGGAAAAATAAAAGTCATCAATAAAAGGATGGCCATGCGACACCGATTATCCATTGGCACAATAGTGGGTGATCAGGTATTAAATGTTAAATATGTAAAAGGAGGTCATTTAGGAACTATAGAAGAATACTTTATCAGTAAATTAAAGCCTGGTGATGTGTTTTGGTTCTCTGGAAAAGCTTTGGAATATGTTCGTTTGAAAGATATGACTGTACAGGTTAAAAAGAGCAAAAGAAAAACAGGTCAGATACCGCAGTGGATGGGTGGAAGAATGCCTCTTTCCTCTCAATTGTCTTTCCACATTAAGCAAAAGCTTGAGAAGCTAAGAAAGAATGAATTAGATGAAATTGAGCTCTTAAAAATTCAGCCCTTAATTGAAAGACAAAAACACCTTTCAATTGTTCCTAAAGCAAATGAATTATTGATAGAGTCTGTTATTTCAAAAGAAGGCTTTCATATTTTTATATTCCCTTTTGAAGGTCGTTTCATTCATGAAGTGCTGGCAGGTTTAATTGCATATAGAATTAGCGTATCACAGCCTATCACCTTTTCTATAGCCATGAATGATTACGGTTTCGAATTACTAACCGATGAGGTATTTGATTTTGAAGAAATGTTATCACTGGATTTATTCTCTTTGAAAAATCTAAAAGAGGATATTTTATTGGGAATCAATGAAACCGAAATGGCGAAACGAAAATTTAGAGATATAGCTTCAATTTCTGGCTTGATTTTTAGAGGATTTCCTGGAAAAAACATAAAAGAAAAACATATTCAAGCTTCTTCATCTATTTTATTTGATGTATTCTCTGAATATGAACCTGAAAATTTATTGTTACAGCAGGCGCACAGAGAAGTAATACAACTACAATTGGAAGAAGATAGATTATTTAAATCATTGAAAAAAATTAACAGTCAAAAAATCATTTATATTAAAACTATCAAACCCACTCCATTTGCATTTCCAATCATGGTAGATAGGTTAAGAGAAAAGTTTTCAACTGAAACTATAGAAGAAAGAGTAGCGAAAATGCAAATACAATTAGAAAGTTTATGATTTTAATTATACATTTGACAGTAACTATATTAAAAATAAAATGAAAAAAATAAGTTTATTAGTACTATTTATCGGTTTTAGTTTGGGTGCATTTGCACAGTCTGATGTTACAGGAAAATGGAAAACCATTGATGACGAAACCGGCAAAGAAAAGAGCATAGTAGATATTTATGAAAAGGACGGAAAGATTTATGGTAAAATCACCAAACTTTTCAGAGGACCAGATGAGGAGCAAGATCCGATTTGTGATGATTGTCCTGGAGACAGAAAGAACAAAAAAATTATAGGTATGGAAATTATCCGTGGAATGGAATGGGATAATGGTGATGAGAGATATGAAGATGGCGAAATCATGGACCCAAATGATGGCGAAACCTATGATTGCGTAATCTGGAAAGAGGGAGATGAATTGAAAGTAAGAGGTTATGTTGCCTTTTTCTACAGAACTCAAACTTGGAAAAAAGTAAATTGATCAATTGGAAATCCAATTAGCAGGAGAAAAATTACTGCTTTCAGAAGATAAAATCATTTATTGGTCGAAAAAGCAAACCGTTTTTATTGCTGATTTACATTTAGGTAAAACTACGCATTTCAGGAAATCAGGTATTGCCATTCCATTGGCTATCATAACTGCTGAAATAGACCGAATTGAAAATATCATTGAAAAATTTCGCCCGAAAAGAATATTCTTTTTGGGCGATTTGTTTCATAGCGATTTGAATCACGAATGGAATATTTTCAATGACTTTCTAGAACAACATCCAACGGTTGAATTTATATTGATTAAAGGAAATCATGATATTCTAAATGATAAAATCTATAATCTAAGTAAACTTAAAATTGAAAAAGAACCCTTTCAATTAGACTCATTTATTTTGAGCCATCATCCTCTTAAAAAATCTGATCTACAAAATAAAGAATTAATTCTATGTGGACATATACATCCTGGTATCAGCATAAAGGGTAAGGGTCGATCCTATTTAAGTTTGCCTTGTTTTTATCTTGAAGAAAATCAATTGATTATACCTGCTTTCGGAAGATTTACTGGTTTAGCTAAAATAAAGCCAATTAAAGGAAGTAGTGTTTTTGCTGTTTTAAATGAATCCGTAAAGAAAATTGGGTGATATTTTTTTCAATACATATACGAAATATTAATGATTCTATATTAAAATCACGTACATTTCTTGCTCTGAGCGTCATCCCTTTGAAGAAAGGGATCTTGCCTTATTGAAACGAAGTTTCAATAAAGTTAAGAAATAATATTCTCTAGTCTCATAGTCAGTGAAACACCAACTATCTTAAGAACAACAATTAATATTTTAACCTAAGGTTAAAATCAATAGATCCCTGCCTGCGCAGGGATGACGCACTGAATAACATTTTACTTTATAATTAATAAACTTAATAAAGCTTAAACCTTTTAAAACACCCTCTATTCTCATTTAAAAATATCAAGGTGTAAGAAATCAAAGCCTTTTACATTCGAATATTTATAAAATTTTACGTATTATTATAATAATTTTCAAGCAAGGGGTTACTTAATCCGTGCGAGCTGTATTAACAAATGAAATTAACAGACAGTCAAATCATTCAACGCATCAAATTAGCTGATGAATCTGCTTTAGATTATCTCTATGAAAAACATTATAAGATGATGTTAAGGATGATTTTGAGAAATAACGGTACAGAGCAAGAGGCTTTGGATGTTTTTCAAGATGCTTTGATTGTTTTTTGGCAGAAAGCAATGGATAATAATTTCGAACTGACTTCAAAAATCAGTACTTATCTCTATAGTGTTTGTAAAAATCTATGGAGAAAAGAACTAGAAAGAAAAAAGAAATTTGAAGACAGTGATAAAGAAGAAAGCGAATTCAACCAATTAGAGAGTCAGGAAATGGTGAAAATCATCCATGATTGTATAAATGAATTGGGCGATTCGTGTAAGCAAATTTTAAGTTATCATTATTTTGATGGTCTTTCAATGGATCAGATAGCTAAAAAAATGGGGCTTGCTAATAGCGATACAGCTAAAACAAAAAGATATAAATGTAAAAAAAGGCTGGATGATTTAATTCGTTCAAGATATAAAGCCAGCGACTTTTTAGACTAAAAATTATGAGTGGAACCAACTATTTTCGCTTAATAGAAGCATATTTTGAAGGGAGCATCTCCCCTGCTGATAAAGCTATGCTTGATGCTAAAATCAGTTCAGACCCTTTATTAAAAGCTGAATTTGATTTACAACAAAATATCGTCAAAGGTATTTCGAATACCAGAAAACAAGAATTAAAATCAAGATTAGCTTCAATTGACTTACCTACTCATACTGGAATTTTAGCAGGGAGTGGTGTTAAGTGGTTAGCCGGAACAGTTGCTGGAGTAACAATTTTTGGTAGTGTATTATACTGGTCACTTATTTCATTTGACGATAACATCAAACCACTTGACATTAAAGCAAATCAAGAAATCACTTTCAATGGAACTTCTATAGCTGATTTTCCAGAATTAATTGAAAAAAATATTGACCCTGAAGAAGAAAAGGTAATAACCATTACCTCTTCAGAAGATCCAGTTTCAATTGATGAAAATAAAGTAGACGAAAAAGAAAAGGATGCTACAGCCAAGGTTCAACCTCAAGCATTGATGTCATATGAAGATGACAAACTTTTCACAAATCAAAATGAAGAAGAATTAGAAAATATTGCCAGTCGTGAAGTTGCTCACAATAGAATTGACAAAACAGAAATTGAATTTTTTGATGCGTTAGAAGAAAAAAACAACTTCCATTACCGCTACTTTAATTCAAAATTATATCTCTATGGTGACTTTGATGAAATGCCCTATCAAATTATTGAATTGAATGATAAAGGTAAAAAACAATTATTCTTAAGCCATAATGAGGAAGTTTATACCATAAAAGATAATACTACTGAAACAACTGAATTAAGAAAGCTTCAAGACGAAATGTTGAAAATGGAGATTCAACTGATAGTTGAAGAATAAATTTAAATTTCTTTAGAAATTATAGAAAAGCTTTTCATGAAAATGGAAAGCTTTTTTTGGTTTTTTAGCAATTTAATAAGCTAAGCATAAATAAATTCTTATTTTTGAGCTTTCAAATATGAGCAAAGAGAAAAAATATAGAAAGAAAAAGAAATTAGGGCATTATCCCTTCATAAGTGTCATTTTCAGTATGACATTAGCGCTTTTTATATTAGGATTATTTGCGCTTCTAATTACCACAACTACTTCTTTAACAAAAGTTATTCAGCAGAATGTTGAAATGCAGGTTTATCTTAAATCAAATCTGTCAGAACCTCAACAATTAAGAATTAGCAAATCCCTAGCTTCAAAGGAATATATTTTAAATGAAGAAAATATAGAATCCATTCGTTTTATCTCAAAAAAAGAGGCTGCTGAAAAGTTTATAGAAGAAACAGGAGAAGATTTTATGCAGTTTCTAGGTGATAATCCTTTGAAGGATGCCTACATCGTAAAAATTTCGCCTGAATATCATTCTTCTCAAAAAATGGAAGAAGTACAAAAAGATATTGAGAACCTTAACGGTGTTTTTGAGGTGATTTATACCAATAACATGGTGCAAAGCATCAATGAAAATATCACAAAAATCAGCATAGTTCTTTTAAGTATTTCAATTTTACTATTTATCGTAATCAGTATTCTTATTAACAATACCATCAAATTGGCGCTGTTCTCGCAAAGATTCTTAATACGAAGTATGCAATTAGTAGGTGCAACAAAAGGATTTATCAGAAAACCATTTATTTATCGTTCCATATTGCATGGAATTATTTCCTCAATTATTGCTGCAGGATTACTTTTTGGTTTATTAACTTATGGAAGTCAAAAACTAGAAGGACTTGCTGAATTACAAAATCAGAAAATGTTACTCATTATTTTTAGTGGACTTATTATAACAGGTGTTTTCATCGCATGTTTTAGTACTTACAGAGCCATGCAAAAATATATGGCGATGTCCTTAGATGAGTTGTATTAAAAGAATAGATAAATAATTGCGAGTGGATTTAACCTCACTTAGTTAAAGTCAGTAGCATATTTGAACAATATAATTTGAATTTATTTAGTTAGTATTTATGTCAGAAAAAAAGAAATTAGCATTCGGTAAAAGCAATTACATCTTAATGATTGCTGGAATTTTAACTCTTATCATTGGTTTCATCATTATGACCTTAGATTCTGAGCAATACGGCTTTGGATTTTTAGGATTAACTTTAGGCCCTATAATCGTTTTTATAGGTTTTATAATTGAAATATTTGCTATTCTAAAGAAGCCTAAGCATTAAAATGGGGTTATTAGAAGCTATTATCCTTGGAATAATTCAAGGATTATCTGAATTTTTACCGGTTAGCAGCAGCGGACATCTTGAAATTGGTGCGGTGCTATTAAATGCACATACATCTGAAAGTTTACTTTTTTCCGTTTTGGTCCATGCAGCTACTGCCTTATCCACTATAATAGTTTTTAGAAAAGATATTGCAAGCATTTTCAAAGGGATATTCACTTTCAATTGGAATGAATCTTATGATTTTGCCGTGAAAATTATTATTTCCATGATTCCTATAGCCATTATAGGAGTTTTCTTTGAAAAAGAAGTAGAAAGTTTCTTTACTGGCAATTTATTATTGGTTGGCAGTATGCTATTGATAACTGCAATTTTGCTTGCATTTACTCAAATTGTAAAAAACAAAGAAGGTGGTCCTGTGAAATATTGGCACGCCATAATTATTGGAATAGCACAATCAATTGCTATACTCCCAGGGATTTCTCGTTCAGGCGCCACCATCGCCACAGCATTATTAATAGGAGTAAATAAAGAAAAAGCTGCCAGATTTTCATTCTTAATGGTTTTGATTCCGATCTTAGGCGCCTCTTTTTTAAAAGTTTTAGATTATATAGAAGAACCTGCTGCTGCAAATCAAACTGGTGGTTTTGTATTATTTATGGGTTTTCTAATGGCTTTTTTAGCAGGTCTATTTGCTTGTAAAGCCATGATAAAAATTGTTAAAGAAGGAAAACTAATTTATTTTGCAATCTATTGTGCTATTGTGGGAAGCATCGCCATCATAAGTCAATTAATATGAGTGAAGCTATTAGTGAATATAACGAGGGAAAGGTTCTTTTAATTGATAAACCACTTAACTGGACATCTTTTGATGTGGTGAAAAAACTTAAATTTGCCTTGAAGGTTAAAAAAATTGGCCATGCAGGTACTTTAGATCCGCTAGCTACAGGTTTATTAATATTATGCACTGGTAAAATGACTAAGTCTATTGATAAATATCAGGCACAGCAAAAAGAATATACAGGAGAATTCACTTTAGGATATACCACACCATCCTACGATTTAGAAACAAAACCTGAATTCCAAAGTGAAACTAATCACCTCAACCTAAAAGATTTAAATGAAGCAACTCAACATTTTGTAGGAGAAATAGAACAAACCCCTCCTATTTTTTCAGCGGTTAAGACAGGTGGTAAAAGAGCTTATTCCTTGGCTAGAGAAGGAAAAGAGGTTAAATTAAAATCAAGAATCGTGACTATTAGTGAGTTTGAGATAACTGATTTTCAGGAAAACAAAGTTTCTTTTAGAGTGAGCTGCTCAAAAGGAACCTATATAAGAAGTCTAGCTCATGATTTTGGGGGAAAATTGGGTGTAGGTGCCTATTTATCTTCGCTAAGAAGAACAAAAATTGGTGATTTTTCCGTTGAAAATGCTGAAAACTTAAATGAATTCGTGAATAATAATAAAGTCAGCACAGATGATCGTCCATGACGGATATGAAAATTTAGAAGGCATTAAAAATGCAGTGGTCACCATCGGAACTTTCGATGGTATTCACCTTGGGCATCAAGAAATAATAAGCCGGGTAATAGAATTAGCCAAATCTGTGAATGGGGAAACTGCCTTGGTTACTTTCTGGCCGCATCCCAGATATGTTTTGGGCAACAATAAAGACAACTTAAAATTGCTCACCACTTTTGACGAAAAAGCTGAAATTTTAGAGCAGTTAGGATTAGATCATATAGTTAGAATAAATTTCACTAAGGAATTTTCTCAGTGGACTTCCGAACAGTTTATTCAAAGGATAATCATTTCAGCCTTACATACCAAAAGATTAGTAATCGGTTATGATCATCGTTTTGGAAAGGATAGAGAAGGAGGTTTTGAGCATCTTAAAAAACATTCAGATAGATATGGGTTTGAGGTGGAAGAAATACCCAAACAAACCATTGACCATGTAGGTATTAGTTCTACTAAAATAAGAAATGCAGTTGATGAAGGAAAAGTAGAGTTAGCCCATGATTTCTTAGGCAGATTTTATGAAATCAATGGAAAAGTAGTGAGTGGAGATAAAATAGGTAAAACGCTAGGTTTTGCCACCGCCAATATTCAAGTAGAAGAACCTTATAAATTAGTCCCTGCAGATGGTGCTTATGCAATCATAGCAGAAATAAATAGTAAGCAATATAAAGGCATGCTAAATATTGGCTACAGACCAACTGTTGATGGAAAAACAAAAAAAATAGAAGCTAATATTTTTGAATTCAATGATAATATATATGGCGAAAAAATCAAGGTTAGTTTTATCAAAAGATTAAGAGACGAAATTAAATTTAATTCAAAAGCTGAATTGAGCAATCAATTACAAAAGGATAAAGAAAAAGCTATTCAAATCCTTAATCAGCAACATTGAACTCATTAAAATAGTTAACTTAGTGTTAGATTTTTAGATATCAGCTTAGTATTAAACATAAAAATATGATTAATAAAGTAGTTAAAAATGCAAACGAAGCAGTAAAAGACATACCAGATAATGCAGTCTTAATGTTAGGCGGATTTGGATTATGCGGTATTCCTGAAAACAGTATTCAAGCCATCCTAGATACAAAGGTAAAAGGGTTGACTTGCATTTCTAACAATGCAGGAGTAGATGATTTTGGCATAGGGTTATTACTTAAAACTCACCAAGTTAAAAAAATGATTTCCTCTTATGTGGGCGAAAATGCAGAATTTGAAAGGCAATTACTTTCTGGAGAATTGGATGTTGAACTAATTCCACAAGGAACTTTAGCAGAAAGAGTTAGAGCTGGTGGAGCAGGAATCCCTGCATTTTATACACCAGCAGGTTTTGGAACTGAAGTGGCTGAAGGTAAAGAAACCCGCGAATTTGATGGAAAAATGTACTTATTGGAAAAGGGTTTGGTAGCAGATTTTGCTTTAGTGAAGGCTTGGAAAGGCGATACGGCAGGAAACTTGATTTTTAAAGGTACTGCTAGGAATTTCAACCCTATGATGGCAGCTGCAGGTAAAATCACGATTGCCGAGGTGGAGGAGTTAGTTCCTGCAGGAGAACTTGATCCAAATGAGATTCATACCCCTGGAATTTACGTTCAGCGTATTTTTGAAGGGAAAAATTATGAAAAGAGAATTGAACAAAGAACTGTAAGATCTTAAGATATGGCACTTGATAAAATAGGAATAGCAAAAAGAATAGCTCAGGAAGTTCAGGATGGAATGTATATCAATTTAGGTATTGGTATCCCTACCCTAGTGGCGAATTATATTCCTGATGCATTAGATGTTGTATTGCAATCAGAAAACGGACTTTTAGGTATCGGGCAATTCCCTACCGAAGATGAAGTAGATGCTGACTTAATCAATGCTGGAAAACAAACCATCACCATGCGTGACGGATCTGTCTTATTTGATTCATCGGAAAGTTTTGCCATGATTAGAGGCGGGCATGTGGATTTAACTATTTTAGGAGCTATGGAAGTTTCTGAAAATGGTGATATTTCCAACTGGAAAATTCCAGGAAAAATGGTGAAAGGAATGGGCGGAGCGATGGATTTAGTAGCTTCAGCTAAAAATATTATTGTTGCCATGCAACATACAAGTAGAGATGGTGAATCTAAATTACTGAAGGAATGTAGTTTACCTATTACTGGTTTACAGTGTGTGAAGAAAATCGTAACCAATTTAGCAGTTTTAGAAGTACAAGATAGTGGTGGTTTTAAATTATTGGAAAGAGCACCTGGAGTTTCAGTAGATGAAATTAAAGAAGCTACTGCGGGAAAACTGATAGTAGAAGGTGATGTACCTGAAATGAAAATTGATTGATATGAATAGCATTAAAATATTAAATATACTTATAGTAAGTGGTATATTAATTTTCAGTTCTTGTAAAGATAAAAATGACAACTTTGTCTTGCCATCTATTGAAGAAGACGTGGAATTAGGAGCTCAAGTAGCAGAACAAATTGAAAATGATCCAGATCAATTTCCTATTTTGGATGAAACAGAATATCCAGAGGCATATACCTATTTGAACAATCTACTTGATTATATTCTAACTTCTGGAGAAGTAAAATACAAAGAAGAATTTGTTTGGGATATTCATATCATAGAGAACGATTCTGTTTTAAATGCTTTTGCAACGCCAGGAGGCTATTTATATGTATATACTGGTTTAATTAAATATTTGGATCAGGAAGATGATTTAATGGGTGTTTTGGGTCATGAGGTTGCTCATTCCGATTTAAAACATACCACTAGAAATATCCAAAGACAATATGGTATAAACATCATATTACAATTAATAACAGGTGAAAATCCAAGTCAACTTGAACAGATAGCAGGTCAAATTGCTGGTACTGCAGCGGGCTTGAGTTTCTCTAGGGCTTTTGAAGAAGAAGCGGATGAGAGATCAGTAGAATATTTAGCTAATACACCTTATGCTTGCAATGGCGCCTATTCTTTCTTTCAAAAATTATTAGATGAAGGTCAAACAGGAGGCACACCTGAATTTTTAAGCACGCATCCTGACCCTGAAGATAGAGTGGAAGATATAAATGTAAAAGCAGATGAAATAGATTGTGATACCACGCCACTAGCACCTGCTTCTTATGAGGATTTCAAAAATATGTTACCTCAATAATAAAGATAATTAAATAACAGATTGAATAAGGAATAATGAAAAAATCGAACATCAATTTCGAAATAGAATTAGATAAAGATAACGTACCTGAAAAAATTAATTGGAGTGCTACCGATGCTGGTGAAGAATTGACTGAAACCAAAAGTATCAGTATTTCACTTTGGGATCACGTACAGAAAAATTCCATGAGAATAGATTTATGGACAAATGACATGCCTGTAGATGAAATGAAAAGGTTTTATATAGATTGCCTTGGTGGAATGGCGCAAAGTGTCTTAAACTCTACCGGAGATGAGTTCATGGCAGAAGAAATGAATATGCTCTGCGAAAAACTCGTCAAACATCTTGAAAAAGAGATGAAAGAACAGAAATAAATAGAAGGTGGCTACGGTCACCTTTTTTATTATCTCAATACATGACCTGCCAAAATCTTCTGCACTTCATAAACATCCACTGATTTACTAAACTCTTTTTCTACTTTAGGCTCATTCTGTTCATTTAACCAAATTTTTAAAGTTGCTTTGGAATTAAAGGATTTTTTAGTTTGTATGGAGAAGTTGGATATTTTTGAGTAAGGTAAACTTAAGTATTCAATTCCACGATCATCTCCTTTTTTCACATCCTCCAGAACCAAGCGCATATTGGTAAATATAAAAGTATCCTCGTTGAGCTTGAAGCCTACTTCAATTTGCTCATCTTGTAAAAGTAGACGTTCATATTCATCAGCAATTTTCGAATTTTCCAAAATTCCTGAATTATTTAAAAAATTTGATAGGAAGCTCATAATTTCATGGTTTAAATAGATTCATTAAATAATACGTGGAAATTGAATGAAAGTATACTGTATATGAAATAATCTTGCTAAAGGAACGCTATTCAATCTATACCTTGAACTGAGAACAACCACAACTGCGACTCCTGCTCTGCATTAAAATTATCATCTGAGACAAATAACAAACTTTTGCTTCCATCAGGAAAATCCGGCCCGAATGTCATTCCTTCTATGTTATCTATCCTTTGATTAAAATCTGAGAAATCGAGTATTAATTTCTTTGATACCGGTGAGTAATCTGTTTCTGCTAAAGCTTTAAAGGATTTAACATCTGTAGCATTTTCAGTTTCAACTTCAAAAAGCTTGACGAAATTGCCAACTCCAGTGGTGTAAGATCTCTCCAATACCCAAAGTTTATTTTCATCTATAAATAATATTTCAGGTACAGAATTGATAAAAAAGCCATCCTTGGGATCAGGCTTCTTTTTTAGAGAACTTACATTATAAGCATATTGATTAAGTACAACATTATTCTTAATGTCTTGTCGAACCAATCGAATAGGGTAATTACCTACTTCAAAACCTGGAACTTTACCATCTTCTTTCAGAGGTAACTCATTAGCGTACCAGATGATAGTATCGTTTTCAAAAGACAAGCTTTCAAAACCACCATTCTCTCTAACTCCCCTCACATTATTAAATTGAAAAATTCCTGGAATTGTAAGTGTGTTGATGAACTCTCCTTCCCTATCAATTTCCCAAATAAAGGGGTTAATCCATTCTTCAGTTCTACCACCTTCACTTGTATAAAAATAAGTATCACTTGATGCTCTATATCGAATTGACTCAGGATCTAATTCATTTTTCTCAAATGATATACCTCCCCTATTTTTCAGAAAAACAGTTTTATCGAAATTATAATTTAGAATTCCATCAGCATTAAAATTCACTTCCATTTCATATATTCTGGCTGGAGAATATTCTGATCGATCATCTGAAATAAAAACAAATTGATTCCCTCCCAAATAATCAATAGAAGAAAGTCCTCCTAAAACAGTGCTGTCTTTAAGCTTGTTATTATTAATAGTGATTTTGTTGATATATTGAATGGAAGTGCTAGAATCTGATTCATCAGAACTAGATTTTGAGCAAGCGATAAAAATTACTATTGGAATTAAACAATAAATGAAATGTTTCAACATAAAAATGAATAGCGATAAAAAATATTTACGCAAAAATAATAGAAAATAAATGGCTCAAGGCTTTTTAAACACACTTTTTATATAATATACATAATTTAGAAACCTATATCATCAAAATTAAACTTACAAAGGCATAGGTATTGTAAAAAAAGAAGTAACTTTGTAAAAATTAAAATTATTATAATGAATAAAGGAACAGTAAAATTCTTTAATGATTCAAAAGGATTTGGATTTATTATTGACGAAAGCACACAACAAGATTATTTCGTACATGTATCAGGTCTAATTGATGACATCAGAGAAAATGATGAAGTTGTTTATGAACTTCAAGACGGAAAAAAAGGTTTAAATGCAGTGAATGTGAAATTAGCTTAATTGATAAATATACATTTTTAGATCATTTAATTGAATTAAGGTTTCTCAGATTTGGGAAACCTTTTTTTGTGCCTAATAATTACTAAAAGTATTGTATTAATCAATAAAAACTAAACATAGGCCAATTTTATCAGTTTAATTTCAATACAATAAACCCTATTTTATGAACTGGAATGATGTAATCAAATTTGCAAATAACGGGAGCCCTCAACCTCCAAAAAGAGTAGAAAAAACAGATGATGAATGGAAATCAATTCTAACTCCTGAGGAGTATCGAGTTACAAGAAAAAAAGGCACTGAAAGTGCTTTCAGTGGAGAATATTGTGAAGCACATGAAGCTGGCCAATATGCATGTAAATGTTGTGGAACGACCTTATTTGACTCTACTTTAAAATTCAATTCAAGCTCTGGATGGCCAAGCTTCACCGAACCATTTGAAAATAATGTGATTCATTATGAGAAAGACGAAAGTTTTGGAATGGTAAGAGTTGAAGTTTTATGTAATATCTGCGATGCCCACCTTGGACATGTTTTTCCCGATGGTCCTGAACCAACAGGTTTGAGGTATTGTATTAATTCGGCTTCCATAGAATTAGTAAAATAAGAGAATCCGATTAAACACAAATACCTAATAAATACGTATTTTTATTAAAAACTTAAAAGATGAAAAATATAAAATCACTTTCTAACTACGCTCTTTTATTTTCATCATTCCTTCTTATTGTATCATGCTCTTTAGAGAGAAATATTATTGGAAGCTGGGAAATTGAATCCTATTCAGAAGAATCTGGAGATGGAAGCAATGCAAATGCAAAAAATATTGGCACAATTAATTTGGAGAAAAATGGGACCGGCTCGAATGACTTATCCTATAGAATATTAGGAAATGAGAGAACCGAAGAAACAGATTTTACTTATAATGTAAAAGATGAAAATATAACCATCAAAACAGATGGGGAAAGTGATTTAGCCAAATCTTGGATTATAATTGAAAGTAAAAGAAATTTTCAAAAATGGAAATCAACTGATGGCAAAGGAAATGTTCAAACTTTAATCTTGAAAAAAGAATAATCCCAAATTGATTATCTTATCTAATTAAATTAACAAATGATGTTCCCAAATTGTCAGCTACAATTTTTTTGTATTTAACACTTTCTTTAAATTCAGGAGATAGAAACTCTTCCCAAACTGAAGTCCAATCGCTGCCTTTAGGGAAGATAAAACCAAGCTGATCTTCCAACTCTTTTAATGGGACTGGATGCCTAGTAACATTCATTTTCTTTCTAACTGCATCAAAATATTCAGTAAAATCAATTAATGTGAAATATTTTGTACTACTTCTTAATTTGGAATTGACTTCAGTGCCTGATTCTGCATACTCTATAGTCAGACTTGGATAATACTGATCTGCTATCTTTTTTAAATATTTTTCATGAGTAGAGCCCTTAATAATGATTGCTTTATATCCTTCGAAATTTTCAGCCAAATTTGAAAAATCTCGCAATGTTTCAGCATCTTGATTAGACAATAAAACTGAGGGATTATTCATGTAAGCGGGGCTAAAATCTAAATATTTATTGCGCTCAGTAGTAATACTTGTATTGCAAACACCCATTATATTTTTACCATTTTTAACAGTATTAATAAAATCAGTAAATACAGGGACCTTCTTTACAAAATTGAAATTGAGTGTGACATTATATTGATCATTGACATAAGATTTAAATTCATTCATTATGTCAATACATACACCTTGCATTTTTCCATTTTCCTCAAATACTAAGCCTGGAGTTTGGTAATAAACAGAAGTAAGTTCTCCTTTGCCAGATGATTTTACATCCGCCCAACTACTTCCACTGACTTGGGAAAAGCTTGTTGAAACACTAAAAAAGGTGATTACCGAGAGAATTACATTAAAAAATTTCATGACACTATGATTTTAAAAAGATTAAATATAATGAAATGATATTTATATTCAACATTTTTTTTCAAGCATGCCTCACTCCCATCAAATCAAGCTCTGGAATGTATTGTAGATTTTCTTTTTGAATCGATTCTGGAACAAAGACAAATTTTTTATCAAAAACTTGGTCAACAATAAAATAGCTCACCCAGTATTCATTGTTTAATCGAAATAATTCCGGCTGAATAGGTTCTATTCTTGCAAAACTCTGTTCCTCTACCCTTCCAATATTGTGGCGCAAAACAGAAGTTTCTTTATCTTGACCTTGAATTCTACCGTAACCTTTGGAGGTAATTAAAACGGTTTCCAACTCAATTAAATTTTTATTGATGAGATAAACATCCCATAGTACTTCTCCTTCAATTTCTGAACGAGTAATTACTAACTCTACACCAGTAACAGGTGAAAAATCAATATCTTTTTTCATGCCCCTTCTATCAATTTCATTTCAAACAATTCTGCAATATGTATCTTTAATTTATTACTAACTTCCTGCATATCCTGCTTTTCTCCAAGTTCAGCTTCCATTGAAGTCACTGCTTTATCATCAATACCACATGGAATAATATTCTTAAAATAATTAAGATTTGTATTCACATTAAAAGCAAATCCATGCATAGTCACCCATCGACTCGATTTCACACCTAATGCACAAATTTTTCGTGGGTTTTCAGCATCTTCTTCATAATCTATCCAAACACCCGTCAATCCTTTTATTCTTCCTGATTCTATCCCGTATTCTTTTAAAGTCAGGATTACAGCTTCTTCCAATAACCTTAAATATTTATGAATATCGGTGAAAAAATTATCTAAATCAATGATAGGGTAGCCCACAATTTGGCCTGGCCCATGATAAGTGATATCACCACCTCTGTTAATTTTGTAATAAGTTGCTTCTTTTTCCTTTAAGCCAGTTTCGTCTAACAATAAGTTATCTTCTGAACCACTTTTGCCTAAAGTATAAACATGCGGATGTTCTAAAAAGATAAGATAATTAGGGGTGATTTGATGATCCTTCTCCTCAATCTTCCTATTTGTTGTTTTAATTTCAATGGTTTTTAAGAATAATTCTTCCTGATAATCCCAGGCTTCTTTATAATCCATCATTCCCAAAGAAAGGAACTGAGTATCTTTATTAAGCTTAAAATTCACTATAATTCTACTAATTTATTTTTCAAAAAATCTATATTCTCAACTGGAAATGGGTCAATTTGGTTTTCCTCTGCAAGATAAAAACTAATCCAGTCAATTAAATGAATGAAATAATATAATTGTTGAGTAAAGCTTTTGCCTTTGCCTTCAAGCTCAAGAACTTCTGCTTTCTCTGAAATAATTGATTTACTAATATCCATCCTTTTTTGATTTTTATCATGATCAAAATCAGACCTTAATAAAATAGCTTTGGATTTTTTAATATGTTCCTCAGGAAACCTCCAGCCAACCAATTCATTATAATTCAATTCTGGAAAAACATGAGCATGAGACAGTTGTTTACTGTTTTCTGCTAACTGTTGTTGAAATCTTAAAACAGCAGGAAAGAATTTTTGATCTGCATATAATAAGGTGAAATAACCATAAATATCCTTAGCAATAGATCTTCCTTCTATTTGTATGTCTTCTTGTTGCTCTTCTAATAGATTAATACTAGCCTTCAATTCCGCTTCAATATCTAATCCAGGACAGAAATCTAATTTATGAAGCAACATCAAAATTGCTACCGAAGGGTAAGCTAGACCTGCACGAGGACATTTCGCTTCGCCTGAAAAATTATATTGAGGATATTTCTTTCCATCTGATATTTCCTTCAGCTTTCCACCAGTTGTCACAGAAAATATATGATTGGTCTTTTCTTCTGCCAATCTTAATAAGCTTAGCGTTTCCTCAGTATTACCGCTATAAGAGCAAGCAATAAATAAAGTTTGCTTATTGACCCAATTTGGTAATACATATCCCTGAATTAAAGTAATAGGTAGATTACAGTTATTTTCAACTATGCTTTTTACAAGATGAGCACCAATTCCTGAACCCCCCATTCCACTAATTGCAATATGTTGGATTTCTTCCTTTGAAATATCAGAAGCGTTAATTTGTTTTGTTAATTCCAGTGCTTCTTTTAGTTGTTCTGGAAAAGTTTTTATTAGATTTATCACAATGAGGTTTAAGTTCGTTTTTTAATTTTACAAATATAATATCAGATTGATACCATTAGCGTGAATACAAAAAAAATAGGTGACAAGGGCGAAAATTTTGCCGTAAATATTTTAGAAAATAAAGGCTACGAAATATTAGAACGAAATTATAGGTTCAAAAGATGCGAAATTGATATTATTGCTTTGCATCAAAACTTATTAATTTTCATAGAAGTTAAAGCTTTACATTCTTTTCATCATGGTTACCCTGAAGAAAGAGTAAATCAATCGAAAATCAATAACTTAATGGAGGCTGCGGAAAACTACATATATGCTATTAATTGGCAGAAAGACATACGCTTCGACATTCTCAGCATCAACTTAAATGAGCCGGATAAATATCTTCATATTGAAGATGCATTTTATTAATTAAATATTAGACGATAGATAATTTCAAAACTTAAACATTTATCTCACACTTTATTCCCCTCTGGATGCCAATGGTGATTCCTAAATCTACACCTGCTTTTCACATCTGTAATTACTTGAAAAATTGGCTACCCAAACACCTATTTATCTCAACACTTAAATACTTAAATTAAGGCAACCAAAAGTCAAAAATTATTTTATTCATACAATTAAAATGACCTTTAGGACATTTCTGAAAACCAATTTTTGAACAAGGCCTACAATTCACTTTTGTATTCTCTAAAATTGTAAATTTTGTTTTATAAGGATACATACCAAACATAGGAATTGTATTACCCCATATACAAAAAATATTCTTTTTGAATGCCGCTGCAATATGCATTAAGCCTGTGTCATGCGTAAAAACATAAGTTGCATTTTTCACCAATGAAGCCGATTGATTCAGATTAAATTTCCCACAAGCATTGAAGATTCTTGCCTTCTTACCCATTTCGGTTAGCTTTTCCTCATAAGGCTCAGAATTTTCAGTTTGTTCAAAAAATTGCGCTACCTTCTCTCCCATTTCCACATCATCAGGTCCACCTACTAAAATTATAGGCTTGTTTATCTTATCACATAATTCAACCATCCTTTTAAAAGGAAGCTTTTTAGTATTATGTTGAGCACCTATAACGTAAGCCACATATTCCTTTTGATGAGTCTCGGGCAACCACTCATTCTCCACCTCATCCTTTTCAGGAATAAAATAATCCAGCCCAAATTGATCTTTTTTTACTCCCAATTCTGAAGCTGCCTCCATATAGCGATCTACAATATGCTGATTAGGCAATTTGTTGACTTTCATGTTCACCATCAACCATTTCTCCCAATTCAATTTATCGAAAGAATTTGACGCCACATTCAATCTTAATTTGATGATTTTAGTCCTAAGGTTATTATGAAGATCAACTATATAATCAAACTTCTCAGCTTTCAAATCGGCTATTAAATCATTTAAATTATCTTCTAATTTATGTACTTTATCCACATACGGATTATTGTCAAGTATATTTGCAAAACCTTTTTTGGTAGCATAATGCACTTCCACATCATTTAATTGTAATTTAATAGCTCTTATTACAGGAGTGGTCAAAACAATATCTCCAATAGAAGAAAATCTTAAAATGAGGACTTTTTTAACTTTTTTCAAATCTATATTTTTGAAAGTGCTGACTTTTTACGGTCTTTAAAATATTGAGATATTTCATCTAAACTCTTAGCATTGAAGGTTTCTTTAGCTGTTAAACCAGCTTTCCTACCAACACAGAGTCCATAATACATATCGTGATATCCATTTGTTTCATGCGCATCAGGGTTTATGGAAATTTGAACTCCTTTATCCAAGGCATATCGCACATAACGCCAATCCAAATCCAATCGCCAAGGATGCGCATTAATTTCAATAACCACTCCATATTCCGCACAAGCATCAATTACAGCTTTATGATTGATAGGATAACCCTTTCTTTGTAATAATAATCTTCCTGTTGGATGTCCTAAAATAGTGGTAAAAGGATTTGCAATGGCATTAATCAATCTATTAGTGGCTGTCTTTTCATCCATACTTAATGGAGAATGAATAGAAGCGACCACAAAATCAAAGCTTTCTAGCACATCATTAGCATAATCTAATGAGCCATCATTCAAAATATCAGATTCAATTCCTTTGAAGATCTTAAATGGTGCTAATTTTTCATTCAAAACATCAATTTCTTCATGCTGCTTTTTAACTCTAAATTCCTGTAAGCCGTTTGCGTAGGATGCCGTTTTACTGTGATCGCTAATTCCCAAATAATCATAGCCCAAATCCTTACAATATTGAGCCATTTCTTCCAAAGAATTTTTACCATCACTATAAGTACTGTGATTATGTAAAATCCCTTTTAAATCGTTCATTTCTACTAAATCAGGAATTGCATTTTCCTTGGCCCAATTTAATTCCCACAATCCTTCTCTTAACTCAGGGACTATAAAAGGAAATCCAGATGCTTTATATATTTCCTCTTCAGAGCTGAATTGTTTTTCCTTAAGAATATGACTAAAAGATTCACCTTTTTCCAATTCAGCATTTAAATGTTTAGGATGAGCAGTTGTTTTGAATAAATCATTCACAAACTGCTCCTTAGTAGTAAAAATGAGATGAATTTCAGCTTTTAAAGGCTTATAGATGAATTTTAGACTCAACGGCCCTGAATTTTTCTTATCAAGATCAAATTCATCATTTTTAGCTACATATTGAATGATTTTCGCCTTATTTTCAGATGCCACTAAAATTTCCAAAGGTTTTATTACCTCCATTTTTCTTCTTGTATCAGAAGTAATTGAAACTTCTTTTACTCCTTCTAGTGATTTTAGCTCCTTAATAATTTTTTCAGCTAATTGCTCTGCTTCCCTGTAGTGAATATATCCTCTCCAACTCAATTTATACTCAACTGCTTCCTGAAGTTTCACCTGAGTTTTATCACCAAATCCTTTTAGAGCAGCTATTTTATTTTCTTTGCAAGCAATTAATAAATCTTCCAGATTTTCAATTCCCAGTTTCTCCCAAATGAGTTTGATTTTCTTAGGACCAAAGCCACTTAATTGCATCATCTCAACAATTCCTTCAGGAGTTTTGGCACTTAAATCATCAAAAAGCTCAAAAGATCCCTGCTCATTGATTTGATAAATCGATTGTGCCAGGCTTTTGCCTACCCCTTCAATATTCTGAAGTTCATCTATATCCATTATAGCTAAACTTGTAGGGTGCCGTTCAAGACTACTAACAGCAGATTGGTAGCTTTTTACTTTAAAATCATTTTCGCCATGAAGCTCCATAAGCTTAGCTGTATTCTTTAAAATTTTTATTATTTGTTTATTTTCCAAAGCTTCTTGATTTTTTGTAAAATTAAAGGATATATTGAGAAGGATAATGGATAGTTTCTCTATTTTTTTGTGTTTAACAAAAGAGTTAATCTAATGTTATCATTACTGATTTTATTATCATGACTTTTTCTATGAATTTGAAAATTATATTTTGCTTTTTTTTATTGCCCGTATCCTTCAATTTAAGTGCTCAAATTTCACAACCATTAAGATTTGAAATTGAAATTGAGAATTTAGATAATGATTATTATGTAGTAAGTGCTAAAGAAGATGGGTTATTCCTATTCAAGGAATTAGATGAAAAAACCGATAACAATGAGTTTGTATGGGAAATCATTAGACTAGATACCAGCTTACTCGAAATCAACAGAAGAGAAGTAGTTATTGATCAAAAATTTTCTTTTCGGGGATACAGTTACGATAATGGCAATTTTGTAATGCTCTTTCAAGAAGGTCTTGATTATGCAAAAGATTTATTATTTCTCACTTTTTCTTTAAATGGGGACACCTTCCAATCTTACTTATATGAAAATCTAGTTCCTATAAAATTAACAGAATTCGAAATTAAAAATGATGCTGTGGTATTTGGTGGGAATGTGAATATGAGAACTGTTGTGATGATGTACAACTTCACGGCAAAAAAAGGGGTTGTTTTACCAGGCTTTTATAATGATAGAAGCAGTTTACTACAAATAGTTACTGATACAGATGATAAGTGGGTCAGGATTATTACCTCAGACCGAATGCCAAATAAGCGATATGGAATAACTGTCAGAGCTTTTAGCACTATGGGAGAACAGGTTTTTACCAATGAGCTTTTGGCTAAAGAAGATCTTAGCCTTACAGATGGCCGAATTGTCAATAGTAGTGAAGGAGGAAACTTATTAGCTGGCACCTACTCAGTAAGGAGAAGAACTGAAACTTCAAGAGGAATTTACGTGGCTGATTTTGATAAATCTGAAAAAGACCAAATCAACTATTATAATTATGGAGACTTAGAAAACTTCTTTAATTACATGCGGGAAAAAAGAAAGGAAAGAATTTTAAAAAGGATCGCTAGAAAGAAAGTTAAAGGAAGGAAATTGAGGTTTAGTTACCGACTATTTGTACAAGATATTATTAAGCAAAACAAGGAAAATATCCTAATTGGAGAGGCTTATTACCCTACCTATTCAAATCGCTCATATGGATATGGCTTTTCTCCTTACAGCTATGACCCTTTTACAAGTGGAAGATCTACCCAAGTTTTTGACGGCTATAAGTATACTCATGCTGTCATCATTGCTTTTGATGATGAAGGAAAACTTTTATGGGATAATAGTTTTGAAATCAATGATTTGAAAAGCTTTCAACTTGAGGAACATGTACAATTAGCTTTCTTGAAAAATGAAATCGTAATGCTATACCTCTATGATCAACAGTTAAAAATAAAGGTCATTAAAAACAATGAAATTGTGGAAGGCAAATACACAGAAGATTTGAAATTAATGTATGATAGTGATGAAATGAAAAGTAATGATGAAGAATTAGAAGGTTTAGAGCACTGGTATGGAAATAATTTTTATGCCTATGGAGTAAATAAAGTGAAAAATCTTAGGGATGAAAATATAAAACTGAATAGAAAAGTCTTTTTTATCAATAAAATCGTGGTCGAATAAATCATCAGTTTACTATCTTTGCCACAGCGCTATGGAAAAACGTCTGATTTTAGATACCGACCTATTACAAATCACCATTAACAGGTTAGTGGAAGAGTTGATTGAGAACCACAAAGATTTTCAAGATACGGTATTAATCGGTCTTCAACCAAGAGGAGTATTCTTAGCACAGAGAATACAAAAAAGATTAAATCAGCGATTAAATAAAGAACTTCCATTAGGATTACTCGACACTACATTCTACCGAGATGATTTTAGACGGAGAGATATTCCTATAAAAGCAAATGCTACTGATATCCCTTTCCTAATTGAAGATAAAAAGGTGATCTTAATAGATGATGTGCTCTTCACAGGAAGAACAGTTAGAGCTGCATTAGATGCAATGATCGCTTTCGGAAGACCTCGACTAGTAGAACTTTTGGCTTTTATTGATAGAAAATATACTAGAGATTTACCTATTCAACCGGACTATGTGGGGCAAAGGGTGAATACTATTAAAACTCAGCGAGTACTAGTGGAATGGACGGACCAAGGTGCTGAAAATGATAAAATCTGGTTAGTGACAAAAGAAGAATAATGACAAATTTAAGTGTAAATCATTTATTGGGTATCAAAGACTTAACAGAAGAAGATATTCAATTGATTTTTCAAACTGCCGATCATTTCAAAGAAGTTATCAATAGACCTATTAAAAAAGTCCCCTCTCTTCGAGATATTACCATTGCCAATATATTTTTTGAAAATTCCACTAGAACAAAATTGTCATTTGAATTAGCAGAAAAAAGACTTTCTGCTGATGTGGTTAACTTTTCATCATCTAATAGTTCGGTTAAAAAAGGAGAAACACTCTTAGATACGGTCAATAACATCCTTTCTATGAAGGTGGATATGGTAGTGATGAGACACTCAAGTGCAGGAGCTGCTCATTTTCTCTCCAGACACATAAATGCCAATATAGTGAATGCAGGAGATGGAACTCATGAACATCCAACTCAAGCATTATTGGATACTTATTCAATAAGGGAACAAGTTCAAGATCTTAAAGGAAAGAAAGTCGCGATCATCGGTGACATCTTACACTCAAGAGTAGCATTATCAAACATTTACGCCTTAAAAAAACTAGGTGCAGAGGTTATGGTTTGTGGTCCTGCCACACTTTTACCAAAATATATTGGAGATTTAGGAGTGAAAATAAGTTGGGATGTAAAAGAAGCTTTAGAATGGTGCGATATTGCCAATATTCTAAGAATCCAGCTAGAGCGACAACAACTGAAATATTTCCCTTCTTTAAGAGAATATTCACTTTATTATGGTGTAAATAAGAAGTTATTAGACAGCATCGGGAAAGAAATCATTGTGATGCATCCTGGACCAATTAATAGAGGTGTGGAAATAAGCAGCGATGTAGCCGACTCAAAACAATCTATAATACTGAATCAAGTAGAAAATGGAGTAGCTATTAGAATGGCTGTTCTATACTTATTAGCACAAAAAAGGCAGAATTAAGATTCTGCCTGGAGTATAAATTCTGTTAATTCTTGATTGGCACTGGGCCCGTAGCCATCAGCTATAGTTCCTTTTTTGCCAGATGAAGTTGATATTCGATATAATATTGATAAATCATCAGGATTTGATTTCCCTTCAAATCTATATTCTTCTATTTCAGTAATATCCTTTCTTTCAAAAGAGTCTTCTTCAGTTTTCAACTTTCCATCTTCAAAGAAAAAGTCTTCAGTATAACCTTGCTTTTTTAATTCCTCTATCTTTTCACCCACTGTGTTCATTGAATCCATAAACTTTGTTTTTGTTTATGGCTACTAACGGAATCAATTAAAGATTGTTAGCCAAACTGAACCCTAAAAATTCGATTGAATTTTCCGCCCGAAGGACAGACATCCCGGGATGTCGGAGTTAACCCTATTGTAATTATTTGAAAATCAGTTACTATTAATTGATTATTATCATTATCCAAATGCAGGTTATGAATAATCAGGGTTAATCTTCTAAAGCTTCAAAATAATTGATTATTGGAAATTCACCAGAAGCATCCATTGTATCGATTGCATAACCTAATTCACCATCATTTGTCATAAAAGTGATTACTGCAGAACCTTTATCTTCATACAAATATTCAGCTTCTACAGATACTTGCTCTGCCACATAATGTTTTTCTATTTGGATATCATCTTCTTCTTTTCTCAATACCAACTCTCCATTTTCAAAAAGAAAATTATTGCTATATCCATAATCAGATAACTCATTGATTTTGAATGCGATTTGTGGAATAAGGTTTTGCATAACGTTCTTTATTTAATACTATACAAAGAACGCCACTCTATTACTTACTGTTCTTCTTAAAAGAATATGAATATTACGTACGTCACATTTCAATGATGATTATAAATAACTAACTTTGCGGAAAGCAAATTGATAAAAAATGTACTACAACTCTATTATAGAGACCATTGGAAATACTCCATTGGTGAAATTAAACAAAGTCAACAAAGGAATACCAGGTACAATACTGGTAAAAGTTGAATATTTCAATCCTGGCAACTCCATGAAAGATCGAATGGCGATCAAAATGGTTGAGGATGCTGAAAAAGAAGGTAAACTTAAGCCTGGAGGAACCATCATTGAAGGGACATCCGGAAACACTGGTATGGGGCTGGCTTTAGCTGCCATTTCAAAAGGTTATAAGTGTGTATTCACCTTGGCTGATAAACAATCAAAAGAGAAAATGGACATTCTTCGTGCCATGGGTGCGGAAGTAATCGTTTGTCCTACTAATGTTAGCCCAGATGACCCTCGCTCCTATTATTCTGTAGCTAAAAAAATACATGAAGAAACTCCTAATTCTATTTATCCTAATCAGTATGATAATATGTCTAACTCAAGGGCACATTATGAAACCACAGGACCTGAGATTTGGGAACAAACAGAAGGAAAAATAACACATTGGGCTGCTGGTGTAGGAACAGGTGGATCTATGTGCGGTACTTCAAGATATTTAAAAGATCAAAATCCAGAGATCAGAAGCATCGGAATTGATTCTTATGGTTCTGTATTCAAGAAATATAAAGAGACTGGTAAATTTGATGAGAAAGAAATCTATCCTTATTTAACGGAAGGAATTGGTGAAGACATTTTACCTAAGAATGTTGATTTCGCAATGATTGACCACTTTGTAAAGGTAACCGATAAAGATGGCGCCATCATGACTAGAAGATTAGCCAGAGAAGAAGGTTTATTCTGTGGATGGTCTTGTGGTTCTGCTGTTCACGGTGCTCTTGAATATGCTGAGGAAAATATGAAAGAAGATGATGTGATGGTAATTATTCTACCAGATCATGGAACACGTTATCTAGGTAAAATTTACAATGATGATTGGATGAAAGATCATGGCTTCATTGAAAATAATGATTATGCAACTGCGAAAAATATTATAAAGAAAAGAAGTAGCAGTTACAAATTAATAAGCATTGAAAGCGATCAGAAAATTGGTGAGGTAGTAAAATTATTAGATGAGTTATCTATTTCACAATTACCGATAACCAAATCGGGTGAATTTGTTGGAAGTATTTCAGATACTCAGCTTTTAAATAAATTAGTAGAGAATCCGGAATTAAAGGCTAAGCCTATTTCGGAGATAATGGACAATCCATTCAAATTTATTGCTTTGAATACCACGGTTGATACTATTTCTTCCATGATGAATCATGGTGACAAGGCCTTGATGGTGTTAGATGATAAGAATGATGCACATATCATCACAAAACAAGATTTATTGATGGCGTTTGCAGACTAATAGCAGCACTCCATAAACCAAAAAAGGCTGTGAAAATAGATTTCACAGCCCTTTTTATTTGTGCGCACGAGAAGATTCGAACTTCCACACCAGTTAAGGCACCACCCCCTCAAGGTGGCGTGTCTACCAATTTCACCACGTGCGCTTGATTAGATAGCAAATATACATTCTAAAACTAAAAAACCTATCCATTTTTCACCAGATAGGTTTATGAAAGTGACCCGCTTGGGGTTCGAACTTAAGACTCTCCCGACTTTAAAAGTCGGAATGCTCTATCAGCTAAGCTATCGAGTTAAATTATGAGTATTAAGTAAATGCTTTTTAGTTTAGATTCGGAATCCAAAACTCTCTCAATTTTTTCCGGAATAACCAGTAAAACCCCAAAGAAAAAAAGCTCTGATTCGTTTAACCAGAGCTTTTGAAACAAGTGACCCGCTTGGGGTTCGAACCCAAGACCCCATCCTTAAAAGGGATGTGCTCTACCAGCTGAGCTAGCGAGTCATACTATTAATATTAAATATTCTTTTTTAACTTGGGTTCGGAACCCAAGTCGATCCCGATTCATTTAATCGGAATACTCTACCAGCTAAGCTAGTGAGTCCAAATCTTAAAGAAAAAAAATGCTCTGATTCTTTTTATCAGAGCTTTTAAAATAGTTTGTATCATAAAATTGTTTTCACAATTTTAAAAAAAGTGACCCGCTTGGGGTTCGAACCCAAGACCCCATCCTTAAAAGGGATGTGCTCTACCAGCTGAGCTAGCGAGTCATAATAATTGTATAAGTAATGTTATGTACCTTGGGTTTGAACCCAAGACCCTCCCGATCCATTTAATCGGGATACTCTACCAGCTGAGCTAGCGAGTCATTTACTATAAAATTTTACTCTATCTAATTCGTTTAATTAGCCAACTCAATATGATTGAGTTCCGAGTGTTTTTATTGCTTTTAAGTAGTCGTTTTCCTTAATTGCGTTGCAAAGGTAAGTACAAATAAATAAAATGCAAATGCTAAAGTTCAAATTTCTGTTTTCTTCTCTTATTCTTCTCATTGTTACTACTGCTGTTGGGTTCACGCAGTCCCTTGAAAAGGAATTAGTTAAGGCTGATTCTCTATATGAAAAAAAGCAGTATATCAGTGCAATAAAAATTTATGAGAAAATATATAATGCAGGAAATTCAAGTCCAGCTATGCTCTTAAAGTTAGCAAGAATTGAAGAAGGAATGGAAAATCCTGGTAAATCCATGTATTTTTTAGAAAAATATTATCAATCTACAAAAGATGAAAAAGTCATTGATTATTTAAAAGAAACTGCTAAGACTAAAAAAGCTATTGGTTTTGATTACGGATTAACTTATCAAGCTAATTTATTATATAAAGAGTGGAAACTCTACTTCCAATTATTCTTTTCAATTATCATCTTTTTAGGGCTTGGGTTAATGATAAAGAATAGAAATAAAATTCATAAAAAAAGAAATTATTTTGCACTTGCTTTTATACCTCTACTTTTTGTAGCCTTCCTGAATAACTATGATGGAAAATCAGAAGCCGTAATTACAAGCACTCCAAGTTATTTTTTAGAAGGACCTTCATCAGGAGCTAATTTAGTTGCGAAAGTAAATACGCCAGCAAAAATACAAGTTAAAGATCAAGTTGATGTTTGGAGTAAAGTGATTATTGAGGAGAAGGAAGCATATATTAAAACTTCTCAAATTAAAAAGCTTTGATTTTTAATAGCAAAGACTCTCGATCGGTTAAAACCATTGAATACCCTGAAAATTGTCAGTTTTCTTCCATGCAATTTAGAACCATTTGACCACACAAAACGGTCAGACGGAGTTAGAGCATGATTTAAAGAGAATTGCTTTACGGGAAATTCACCATTCTTAAAAGTTATTTCAGAACCCGTCAGACCGTGTGAACGCAAACCGTTTGCCCAGTGTCTGACGGTTCCAGCCGTCTGGCACATACCCGAAACGCATTATCTTAGTGTCTGAAATTAGCATTTAGCAAAAATAATAATCGATATTAGATAAATGTCATACATTTTCAATATCTAACATGAGTGTCTAAGATAAATTCAATGCACTAGCTTTTCCCTTCAAAAATATTAGCCTAATTTTGCAGGCTATGGGAAGAAAACCACATCCAATTATAGAGGAATTAGAGATTGAAAAGATAGCTTCAGAAGGTAAAGCTTTGGGCTATTATAAAGATAAAGTAGTATTTGTTGCAGGAACTGCTCCTGGTGACATTATTGACGTTAGAGTTCATAAGAAAAAGAAAAGTTTCCTTGAAGGAAGCGCTATCAAATTCCATAAAAAATCCGAGTTACGAATTGAACCGTTTTGTAGCCACTATGGTGTTTGTGGTGGTTGCAAATGGCAACATTTAAGCTATGATGATCAATTAGGATTCAAAAGCGAGCAAGTAAAAGATGCTTTAGAACGAATTGCTAAAGTTGAATTACCTGAAATCAACGCCATTCTAGGTTCAAAAAACACTACTTTCTATCGAAATAAAATGGAGTATACTTTCTCCAATAATAGATGGCTGACTACTGAAGAAATAGCATCAGGAGAAGAATTTGAATCAGATGCACTTGGTTTTCACATTCCTAAAAGATTTGATAAGATTGTTCAAATTGAGAAATGCTATTTGCAAGCTGATCCTTCTAATGCAATTCGTAATTCCGTTGACCGATTTGCAAAGGAAAATAACATTACCTATTTCAATTTGATTAAGCAAGTTGGCTTCTTAAGAAATTTAATTATCCGAACATCAACTACTGGTCAAACCATGGTCATTCTGCAGGTTGCAGAAGAAAATGAAGAATGGTTAAGCATGATGCTAAATCATATAAAAGAAAGCTTTCCAGAGTTAACTTCCTTGCTTTACATTCTAAATCAAAAAGGAAATGAAACTTTTCATGATTTGGATGTGAAGGTGTTTTACGGAAAAGACCATATTATAGAAGAAATGGAAGGTTTGCAATTTAAGATTGGCCCTAAATCTTTTTATCAAACCAATTCAGATCAAGCGTATGAGTTATATAAAGTAGCCAGAAACTTTGCCGATCTGAAAGGAGATGAAATCGTTTATGACCTTTATACAGGTACTGGAACAATTGCCAATTTCATTGCTAAAAGTGCTAAAAAAGTGATTGGAGTGGAGTATGTACCTGAAGCAATTGAAGATGCAAAAATAAATTCCCAACTCAATAATATTGAGAATACTGACTTCTTTGCAGGTGATATGAAAGATGTTTTCAATGATGAGTTTATAGCTCACCATGGCAAGGCAGATGTAATCATTACTGACCCTCCTAGAGCAGGAATGCATCCTGATGTGATCAATACACTTTTGAGTCTTGGTGCTAGTAAAATAGTTTATGTCAGTTGTAATCCTGCTACACAAGCCCGGGATTTAGCTTTATTAGATGAGAAATACAAAGTAACTAAAGTTCAGCCCGTGGATATGTTCCCACAAACGCATCATGTTGAAAATGTAATCTTGTTAGAACTAAAGTAGTTAAATAAAAAGGGCGATGACTAATAAGCCATCGCCCTTTTACTTTAACTTTTATTAATTGGATTACATTTCAAATTCAACATCTGTAGCAAGATCTAATCCATCTGCTGCTACTTCAAAGATATCTGAATTTATTGATTCACTTATCACAATAACACCAGCTTCATTTCTATCGGCAGCAGCAAGTTGCTCTGCAGATACGTTTGCAAACCAAACATGAGGATCAAGGGTAATCTGAGCAAGAGCATTAGTACCATCAGTTAAAACAACTGCACCTTCCATTTCTACCTCAAAAGTTTCTCCTGAATTAAATTCGAAACGAACCGGAGTTTCAACACCATCATGAGTAAATGTTCCGTTCAACACTACTCCTGGTTCATCACCTTCGTCAAAAAGCTCAATTTCTATTTCTACTTCTTCGTAAGTACCTGAAGGAATAGAAACTCCGCTAATATCAGGATTTGTAGATCCTGTTGCAAAATCAATCACAGTTTGCTGTTCTAGTTCAAATTCAATCTCTAAAGAATCTACATCTGCTTCAGCTTCAAATCTCACTTCACTTAAGGTGATAAAACCATCTGTAAACTCAAGTCCATTGGTTAAAGCCCTTTGGCTTGTGTTATCCGCAGTTGTGACCGTATTGAAGTCAAGATTTAATCTTGCTCCATTTGTTTCATCTTCGCTACAAGCAAACATTCCGAATGCTCCGAGAGCTACTATCAATAAAGATTTAATTTTAATCATTTTCATATTTATTTTTTCTATGGACTTGTATAAACTCAAAACGGTTGGAAGGTATTACAAAGATATTCGTATAAGCAATTATAAAATGATGTATGAAAATCACTTATATACAAAGAACAAAATAATGGATAAACAGAAACAGCAGTAGAATTGATGACCTTTAAAAACGGAAAAGTACCTTTTTCAAGTTAAAGATATTTTATGTCTATAATATTTTATGAACTAATTGGCAAAAGAATAATGTAATATTGAATTAATTGTTTCAGTATTTCTTATATCTTTCATTTAAAAGAAATAATCATTTCATTCCTGTATAAACTTATTATTAAAAAAATTATTCATCCTTAGGACGGTAGATTTCAAACTCTACCCTCCTATTCAATCTTCTATCATCATCAGTTTCTTCATCTTCAACCACTGGCTGACTATTCCCATATCCTTCTGCCACTACTCTATCTTTTTCAATTGGATGGAGTATTATAATATAATCTCGAATAGCATCTGCTCTTTCCTGAGATAGCGACTTATTCCTTAGCTCATCCCCAGATGAGTCTGTATGGCCTGATATTTTTAATTTAAATTCCGGATAATCAAGTAAAAAATTTACCACCTTATCCAAATCACTGTACATGTCAGGCCTTAGTTTGGCGGAATTTTCCTCAAATTCAATTGATTTGAATCTGATTTTACTTGTCAATGGATCAACATTTTTATTAATGACAGTGTCCCCATTAAGGAAAAACATCTCCTCAATTCTAAAGAGTTCGTCTGACTGAACCACCATCACATAATTGGCATTATTAATCAAATTAAATTCAAAGCTACCGTCTTCCCTTGTGAATTTTGGTGCTATCTCAATTCCATTTTCAATATCCACAATAGAAACTATTCCTCTAAACGGCTTACCTTTAACAGTATCCGTTACAACCCCAGAAACTTTGGTATTCGCCCCTGGTTGAGCTTCCATAGGCAATGGAAATGAAAATAAATCTAGATTATGACTTCTCATTGAAGAAGAGCCGGCATAGAATAAATCCTCAGATTCGGAATCTATCGTGAAATAATACTCATCTCCTTCAGTATTAATTAATGGCCCAATATTTTGTGGCTCATCCCATAAAAAAGATTTTGCATTGGCTTTATAAATATCAAATCCTCCGAAATTCAAAAGATGACCGTTGGAACTAAAATATAAGATCTTATATCGTGGGTGAATAAAAGGGCTTACTTCATTGCCTCTAGTATTTACAACGGGCCCAAGGTTTCTTGCCCTTGTCCAATTACCATCTTCATCTTTAACTGAAAAATAGATATCAGATAAACCAAATCCACCAATTCTATCAGAAGCAAAAAAGAGAGAATCTCCAGTAACTGATATTGTAGGGTGAGAATCCCAAGCTTTGGAATTTAAATTAGCCCCTAAGTTAACTACCTTGCTCCATGTACTATCTTCTTCTAGATGTGTCTCATATAAATCACAATTTCCAAATCCATCTGGAGAACCACACCTAGCAAAGATAATTTGATTCCCCTCTGAATTTAAGGTAGCAGAACCTTCATTATATCTGCTATTGATATCTCTCAGTTGAACTGCATCCTGCCACATTCCATCCTCTTGAACGGCAATATATAGGTCTTCATTGGAATTATTTGATAGAATACTGCCACTTAAACTTCGCTTTGAAGTAAAAATCATAGTTTTATTATCCAAAGTTAATGCAGGGGCATAATCAGCCATATTGGAATTGATTTGTTTCCCCATGCTCAATAATATACCTCGTGGAGGCACCAATGTATCAATTGATTTGCGGAAATCGACCAATTCATAATAATAATCAATGGGAACGTAATCATCTGTTTGTTCTAGCTGAACGGAATCCATGAAAATCTCCATTTGTCGCAAATCTATTTTGCTTTGATGGTGCTTCAGTGCCAATCTATATAAGCTTTTGGCCTTTTCAAAATCACCGTAGAGCTCTTCCATTTTAGCTAATTGCCAAATAAATCGAGTGTCTTTGTAAAAATTTTCAGTGGCAAACTTTTTTACATAGCCTTCTAATAATTCTTTAAATTTTTCCCAATTTTTATTTACCTGTGCTTTGTTAATTTTATTCAACTCATCTTCATCCTCGTAATAATTTATTTGGTTAACATTAGGGAAGTAAAATGGAAACAATTCATCAGTTTCTTTCTTAGATAAATCCACTTGAGGATTATATTGCCCTAAAAGATTAAAAGAAAAGCTAAGGAACAATATTAAAAAGCAATATTTAAAAGGGTGCTTCAAGACAATTTGATAGTTTTACGGTAAATATGTCAGTATATTAAACTTTAATATCCGAAAAATGTCGGAATTACATCGAAATTAAATATAAAATTAGACAATATTTTATTGGCATAACAATTGAATTAGGCAAGCACCCAATAATAGGGGACAAAAAAGAGGTTTCAAATGCCAAAATGGCTGAAATATTAAATATAAATATGGATTCAATATTAAAGCATCAACAAGTTTTTTCAGATATAAATGATGATGAGACAGGTGAGTTGATTCAACTCATATCTACTGATGAAGAAAATAGTATGCGAGAGGAAGAACTACCTGATGAACTTCCAATCTTACCCATTAGAAATACTGTACTTTTCCCAGGGGTTGTCATTCCCATAACGGTAGGTCGTCAAAAATCAATTAAACTTGTAAAAAAAGCTTACAAAGGCGATAGAATAATTGGCGTTGTAGCGCAATCTAACAGTAAAGTTGAGGATCCTGGAAAGGATGATATCTACAATATTGGTACAGTAGCTCGTATCTTGAAAATGATTGTTTTACCTGATGGTAATACCACTATCATCATTCAAGGAAAACAAAAATTTGAAGTAAAAGAGATAGTTCAAGAAGACCCATTCTTAGTTTCTACCTTTCAAGAATTGGATGATGAAGAGCTTGACCCCAAATTAAAATCAAATAAAGCAGTAATTCAATCACTAAAAGATGCTGCAAGCAAAATATTAAAGCTTAACCCTGAAATTCCTCAAGAAGCTCAGGTTGCTTTAGATAACATAGAGAACCCGAATTTCTTAACGCATTTCCTTTCTTCCAACATTAATTCGGAAGTAGCCGATAAACAAAAGTTATTAGAAAAAACTAATGCTAAAGAACGCGCTACTTTGCTTTTGGAATTTATGTTGAAGGATATCCAAATGCTGGAATTGAAAAATGAAATCCATAAAAAGGTTCATACGGATATTGATCAACAACAAAGAGATTATTTCCTAAGACAGCAGATTAGAGTTTTGCAAGATGAATTGGGACAAGACAGCCCCGACCAAGAATTGGATAATTTACGATTGAAAGCCAAAGATAAAAACTGGTCAGAAACTGTTCAAAAACATTTTGACAAAGAAATTGATAAACTTTCCCGTATCAATCCACAAGCAGCAGAATATCCTGTTGCGATGAATTATGTAGAATTGCTATTGGAATTGCCTTGGGGAGAACTCACTAAGGATAATTTCGATCTGAAAAGAGCCAAGAAAATATTAGATCGTGATCATTACGGGCTTGAGAAAGTTAAAGAAAGAATTATAGAATATCTTGCGGTATTGAAGCTCAAACAGGATATGAAAGCGCCAATTCTTTGCCTTTACGGACCTCCAGGAGTTGGTAAAACCTCATTGGGTAAATCCATATCAGATGCTTTAGGTAGAAAATATGTACGCATGTCATTAGGTGGTGTTCATGATGAGGCCGAGATTCGTGGTCACAGAAAAACCTATGTAGGTGCAATGCCTGGTAAAATCGTTCAAAACATGAAAAAAGCGGGAAAATCAAATCCTGTCTATATTTTGGATGAGATCGATAAAGTAAATTCTGATTTCCGAGGAGATCCTTCATCAGCTTTGCTTGAAGTATTAGACCCAGAACAAAATGAAGCTTTTCAGGACAATTACCTGGAAGTGGATTATGATCTGTCAAACGTTTTATTTATTGCGACTGCCAATTCTTTAGATACTATTCATCCAGCTCTAAGAGATAGAATGGAAATTATTGAGGTAACAGGTTACACTTTAGAAGAAAAAGTAGAAATCGCTAAAAAACACCTTATTCCTAAGCAGAAAAAGGAGCATGGCTTAAAAGCGAAAGATGTCACCATCAGCAAAAAAGCAGTTGCTAAAATCATTGAAGACTATACAAGAGAATCAGGTGTAAGAGGATTGGAAAGAACGATTGGAAAAGTCGTAAGAAATATTGCCAAATCCATTGCAATGGAAGAAGAGTTCAATAGTAAAATTGAAACGGAAGATGTTATCAGAATTTTAGGTGCTGAAGCTTATGAAAAAGAAATTTATCAAGATAATGAAACCGCTGGTTTGGTTACCGGACTTGCATGGACTTCAGTTGGAGGTGAAATCTTATTCATAGAATCGAGCCTAAGCAGAGGAAAAGGGAAATTGACACTTTCTGGTCAGTTGGGCGATGTAATGAAGGAATCTGCCATGACGGCCCTCTCCTATTTGCGTTCTCATGCCGATGAATTAGGAATACATCATAAAATATTTGATCATTACGATCTTCATATTCATGTTCCAGCTGGGGCGGTACCAAAAGACGGACCATCAGCTGGTATAGCAATGATTACCTCCTTAGCTTCTATATTCACTCAAAGAAAAGTAAAATCTAGATTAGCCATGACAGGTGAGATTACTTTGAGAGGAAAAGTATTGCCAATTGGTGGCTTGAAAGAGAAAATTCTAGCTGCAAGAAGAGCAGGAATTAAAGATGTGATTCTATGTCAGCGAAATAAAAAAGACATAGATGAAATTGATTCAAGATATATCAAAGGCTTAAATATTCATTTTGTGGATCAAGTAAGTGAGGTATTAGAAATCGCTTTACTGAATGAAAAGATCAAGAATCCGATTGATTTTGTAATTCCAGAAGATGACAACAAAAAAACTGTCTCGGCCAGTATAATATGATTTGGCAAAAGGTCATAGCAAGCCTTTTCACCATCTGTTTGACCTTTACAACAGCTTATGGTCAAATAGGTGGATTGCGTGCCTTTTCATTTATGGAAACACCTAATCATGCAAGATTAGCTGGTATGGGAACTGTAAATGTAAGTTCAAATGCAGGAGATGTCAATATGGTTTGGCAAAACCCTGCATTATTGAATTCTGATATGGCAGGACAAATTTCCTTTAGTGTAAACCCGTATTTTGCAGACATTTACAATAGTCAAATAACTTATGCCGAAGATTTTGAAAAGGTAGGCATTTTCAGTTTGGGTATAAGTTATTTTCATTACGGACAGTTTGAAGGATTTGACAATACAGGAGGAACAACTGAAAATTTCAATGCTTCAGATTATGCTATTCAAGTTAGTCACTCAAGAGAAGATGGCGTTTTTAAATATGGAGCAAGTTTAAAATTTGTTGCAAATCAAATCAGTGGTTTTAATCAATCGGCTTTATTGGCTGATTTAGGTGGTGCATTTGTACATCCAGAGGAAGAACTAAGTTTAGGATTAGTGATCAAGAATTTAGGGTTTTTCACCTCAAAATATGCAGCAGAAGAAAGAAATTTACCTTTTGATGTACAATTAGGCGGAACTTATAAACCCGAGTTTATGCCTTTCCGTTTCTCCTTAACATTGAATCGGCTCTATCAATATGATTTAAGCTACTTTGATGAAAGTTTACTTAGTGATGATGATAATGTGGTTTTTACGGATGTAAACAATAATTCACCATCTACTTTTGATAAAATTTTTCAGCATGTAACTATTGGTACTGAGATAATTTTAGGAAAAAATGTAAATCTACGAGCAGGTTATAATCATCTTATCCGTCAATCATTAAGAGCTGAACAAGTAGGCGGTGCAGGAGGGTTTACATTTGGAGTATATTTTCAAACCAAAAAATTTAATATGGCCTATTCAAGTGCCATTTACCAAGCGGGTGGTTTTGCCCATTTTATAACGCTAGGAAGTAATTTAAAAGAATTTGTAAAGAAGAAATCATGAACAATAATTTATTTTTGACACCGAAAGAAATCGTTGTAGAACTCGATAAATATATAATAGGACAGAATGACGCTAAGCGTAATGTAGCCATTGCATTGCGTAACAGATGGAGGCGTATGAATACCCCTATCGAAATCCAAGGTGAGATTGTTCCTAATAACATTTTAATGATTGGACCGACTGGTGTAGGTAAAACCGAAATTGCCCGAAGATTGGCTAAGATTGCTGATGCCCCATTTACGAAAGTGGAAGCTTCCAAATTTACGGAAGTGGGATATGTAGGGCGAGATGTAGAAAGCATGGTGCGTGATTTGGTTGAGCAATCTGTAAACCTAGTCAAAGCTTCCAAAAAAGAGGAAGTGAAAGAAAAGGCCTCACAAGCAGTGGAAGATATCATTCTGGATGCTTTAATCCCACCTATGAAGTCAACAAACCAACGCCCTGTTAGCACCACGGCAGATAATCAGGTGCCTGACAATGATTATGAGTTGAACCAAAAGACCCGTGAGCGTTTCAGAGAAAAATTACGTAATGGAGAATTGGAGGATCGTAAGATTGATATCAATGTACAAACTGCTTCCAGTAATGGCATGGGCATGGTAGGTGGAGGAATGATGGACGAAGCTTCCATGATAAATCTACAAGACATGCTCAGTAACATGATGCCAAAAAAGAACAAGAAGCGTAAAGTCACTATAGAAGAAGCTAGAAAAATCTTAATAGATGAAGAGGTTTCCAAGCTTATTGATATGGATGAAGTGAAAGAAGAAGCCATCAAAAAGGCAGAAAATACCGGAATGATCTTCATTGATGAGATTGATAAAATCGCAAAAGGCAGTGGCAATTCAAGCGGTGGCGATGTAAGCCGTGAAGGCGTACAAAGAGATTTATTACCAATAGTAGAAGGAAGTGCTGTAAACACCAAGTATGGTATTATTCATACTGATCATATTTTATTTGTAGCAGCTGGAGCTTTCCATGTGAGCAAACCTTCAGATTTAATTCCTGAATTACAAGGACGTTTTCCAATCAGAGTGGAATTAGACAGCTTGACTAAAGCAGATTTCTTAAGAATTTTGAAAGAGCCTAAAAATGCTCTTACAAAGCAGTATACTGCATTGCTGAAAGCAGAAGAAGTGGATTTACAATTTGATGATGATGCGCTTGAAGAGTTGGCTGAAATAGCTTTCCAAGTAAACTCTGAAGTTGAAAACATAGGAGCAAGAAGATTGCAGACCGTCATGAGTAAGTTGCTGAATGAATTATTATTCGATATCCCAGATAAAATTGGAGCCAATGCCAAAGTGGTGATCACTAAACAAATGGTAGGCGAAAAACTAGATGGCTTAGTGAAGGATAAAGACTTGAGTCAGTATATATTGTAAACTATAATAAAGAATAAATTTAAGCCCGCAATTCTTTTAGGATTTCGGGCTTTTGTATTTGTAACAAGTACTGAAAACCTTAAACCATCTCATTCGATTATATAAAAAACATTCAAATTTAGATCATGAAAAAATCATTATTCATCATTACAGGAGCAAGCAAGGGCATAGGAAAAGGATTGGCTGAAAAAGCCTTGGAGACAGGTGCTGATGTCTGGGGAATTAACAGAACTCATTCCATCGAGCATAAAAATTATAAGGCTTTGACTTTTGACTTAGCAGATATACACGATCTTCTAAAAGAGCTTCCTCAATTTTTCTCCGAAGCCAAAGACTATGAAAGAATTGTCCTGATTAATAATGCAGGGACTTTGGGTGATATTGGACATTTAGGAAATATTGAAAATGAGAGTATTCCGCATTTATTTGATTTAAATGTGAGTGCCCCTATCCTATTGATGAATCAGTTTATGAAGGATTTTAAGAATTTTAAAGGAAAAAAAATCATCATCAATATAAGTTCAGGAGCTGGTAAAAATGCTGTAGATGGTTGGTCAGGTTACTGTGCTTCAAAAGCGGCTTTGGATATGGCTTCAAAAGTAGCAGCTAAAGAAGCTGAAATGGATGGAAATGGCTTTATCATAAAAGCTATTGCTCCGGGCGTGGTGGATACTGAAATGCAAACACAAATCCGCAGTACAGATAAAAAATCATTCAGCGGAGTAGAGAAATTTAAAAACTTAAAGGAAGAAAATCAGCTGAGTAGTGAAGAAGAAGTGGCAGAAAAATATTTCCATTTTATTGATAATTTGGAGAAGTATCCTGATGTGATTTTAGATGTGAGGGATGTTTGAATCCTCTTACCGTTAGTTCTAAATTAATAAATCACCTGATTTATTAGTAGTTTATATTTCTTATTGAAGTTTTAATTTAAAACCTCTACTAATTCAGTCAAAAAGCTTATCTTAAGCTTTTAGATTTAAAATGAACCGAAACAGAAAAAGATTATACCGTACTATCGGCTTTGCCATTCTCATTATATCCGTTGGTTACATAGTAAATGACCAATTAAAGAAAATGGGGAATAGAATTTCGGGTGAATATTTACAAGAGTTAATCACCAAAGAAAGTAAGGGGCTTTATCAATTTAATTATGAGGAAATTGACCTAAATATTCTTAGGAAATCAATAGAAATAAGAAATATAAAATTAATTGCCACTCCCAAAAATCGTGAAGATTCCATTAACTCAAAAAACATTTATGAAGCTCAGGTCGGTGAAGTGAAAATCTCATTAGAATCTGTTTTAAGAATTTATACTGATAAAGAATTGGTGGTAGATGGAATAGAGGTTATAGACCCATTATTGTTTATGACTAAAATCAATCCTGAAAAAAAGCCGCTGAAATTCGGTCGAGAAACAGGAGAGCTTTATGATGTTATTTCTCAATATTTGGAATTACTTCAAATCAACTATCTGAAGGTCAGAAGTGGAACAGTTGATCACTCACCAAGTAATTTCAGATTAAAAGCCATTGATTTCAATATTGAAAACTTTGAAGTATCTCAGAAAACAAAAAGGAAAAAAATCTTTTACTCGGAAGCCATAAATCTTGGTGTCAACCAGCAATCCATTTTATTACCTGACAGCATACATGAATTGAGTTTTGATGGTTTTGAATTATCCACTAAAGATTCCATTCTTAATTTCAATAATTTTAAGATCAATGCAAGAGATGACATCGACCCAGAAAAAGTATTCCAAAAGGAAAACCAAAATGTATACGATATTGATATCCCAACTTTGGAATTAAAAGGGATAAACTATCTTAAAGCTTATGAAGATAACTTCTTGGTGGTGAAAGAGGTGAATATCCCCAAACCAAAAATCAAAATACAATCGGTTTTAAAATCGAAAGAAAAAAATACGGGACAGGCAGAAAACAGCATTGGCGCATCACTTTTAGCACTTTTTGATTTAATTAAAATTAATGAATTTAAAATTGAGGAAGGTGGCTTAAATCTGACTTTAAAAGGCGATAACCAACAAAGATTTTTATCAGACAATATCAGTATAGAATTGTTTAATATTGAATTAGATTCTACTCAAAGAGATATTCAAAATATCATCCATTATTTTGAGCACGCTACAGTAGAGATCAATGATTACGATTACCTATTGCCTGACAATTTACATAACATTAAATTCAAAAAACTGAACTTCAATACTATAGACTCTACTTTATTAGTCCAAAACCTCGAAATAAAACCATCAAGAAGTCTTGATGACAGTACGTTAACACAATTCAATCTTAATTTACCATTGTTAGAGATGGAAGGCATTGCCCACCGAGACATTTATGATAATGACCGAATCAATTTGAAGAACCTAGCTTTAAGTAATTCAAAAATCACTATTACTCCCCCTTATTTAAAAAATTCTGAAGACCAAAATGGTATGATTACACCTGAAAGATTATTTAAAATCTTAGGTAAATATTTTAAGGAAGTAAAACTTAAAAAGTTTTCTGTTCTTAATACTGATGTAAGTGTTGGGGAATTTCTCGTTGGTAATTCTCTAAACATACAATCGCATTCTCTCAAAATTGATTCAGGCTTTCATTCATGGCATAAAATAGCGGATAGCACTTTAATAAATGGACAGGAATTGCTTTATAAACTGGAAAATGGTCAATTTCGTGTCAGTACTTTTCAATCTGAGAATAATCTGCACTCCTTAGATTTAACCAATTTAAACTTCACTTATGAAGATATTAAAGATAAAGTTAAGGTAGATTATCTGAGTTTTAAAGGCATACAATTGGATAGCATTCTCCATAGAAGTAAAATCAGTATAGACAGTCTGACTCTTTTTAAGCCAACTATTAACTTGAGCTATAAAGATTTAAAACAAAAAACTAATGCCCGTAATGAATGGGGATTTCCAGATAAACCAATTAATGTATTATTGAGAAAAGGTGGTTTAAAATACCAGATAGATGAATATAGAAATTTATCTATAGCTGATTTTGATGTAGAATTGAATTATCAAAATGAAGTAAAACTCTTTCAAGTTTTAGCAAAAGAATTTTTGCTAAAAGATGATAAACTCAAACATCAATTTCGATTATCGAAATTGACGCTTCCAAAAAATCCGTCCAACTTATCACTTTATGATTTTCAGATTAGTCCATATCAGTTAAATGATAGCCTATCGATTTCCATTAAAATCCCTAAAATAAGCTTTATAAATTTCAATAAAAATGCTCTGATTAGTAATAAAAGCTTTGAAGCAGACAGCATGTTGAGCCTAATTACTCAATTAAATTATACTGGTTTGAGTGATTTGAAAAAGAATTTCACTTTTTCAAATGACCATAAAAGTGAGTATAGCTTTGCTGTTAAAAATAGTAAAATAGAACTAACAGGCTCAAGCATTCTTTTACTTAATGATGAAAAAAAGAAAAGTCAGATCGTGAGTTCAGATGCTAAATTAACACTCCGTAACCTAAATTTTCCTGAGAATGAAAATCAAAATTTCTTCTTTGCTGATGATTTCATCTTATCCAATGAAAGCTTTAAATTTTACTCTCCGTCAAATGACACTATTTCCGTTCGGAATCTAAACTACAACAGCCAAAGTCAAGCGGGTGAAATTAAAGAATTTATTTTTAATAGGTCTGACAATAGCACATCATTGACAATAGGTGGAATAAAAATGAAAAATGCTAATATCAATGAATATGTGCAAAAGAAGCAAATCAATATTCAAAAATTCAGCAGTACTAAGACCACACTTAATCTGAGAATAAATCAAGATAGCGAGAAGATTCCACAAAAGGTTGCGCTTCCATTCAATTCTCTAAAGATTCAAGAATTATTCTCAAGTGATATAAATATAAAAATATATCATGAAGAAAATGAAAGAGATTATTATGTAAGAAAAGCAGATTTATTGATCAATACAATCGCTTTTGATTCTACCCTTAATCCAAAAGAAATTCATCATCATATTAATTCAATGGTATTTAGTGGAAAAAATTATAGAGAAAATTTTGGCAAACATTATACGATTACCGCCAACGACTATACTTTCCGATATCCTTCATCAAATTTTGCCGCACACAACATTAAAATGCGCTCAAAATACGACCGATTTGAATATAGTGATCACATTGAATTTCAAAATGATTGGTTTAAGCTTGATGTCTCAGCTTTAAAAGTTAAGAAACTCGATATTGACAGCCTGCTAATCAGCCAAAAATTCATCGTTAATAAATTGGAATTAGAAAATGGAGACTTTACCGTTTTTCGTGATTTGAATGTGCCTCATAACGAAGATAAAAAAGTACCTATGCCCCAGAAATTGCTTTCAGAAATGGATTTTGCTTTTAGTGTAGATACTATTTTTGTTAATTCTGATATTCACATTCATATTATGCCTAAAGAAACTTCAGGAATTGGGACTATGACCCTCAATATTGATAATGGTTATCTGTATAATATGCGAACGCACCATTTCAGAAATACTAAACCTATGATCCTTCAAGCCACAGGAAAACTAAACGAAAAAGCTGATTTCTCAACTAAAGTGAATTTCCCAATGCCATCCGAGAAAAGTGAATTTCATTTTATGGGTACGGTAGGAGAATTAGATTTGACAGCTTTAAATGAAATGCTGATTCCACTGGGCGCAATTGAAGTACGATCTGGCTTTAATGAGGAAGTGAACATTAACTTTAAGGGTAGTGATGAATATGCTGAAGGTTTAATAGAATTTCGTTACAATAACTTAAAAGTTGACATTCTAGATAGAGAAACATATCAATCCAAAGGCTTTGGCAACAACCTAAAAACCATTTTTGCCAATAGTTTTGTTGTCAGCTCTAAAAATCCTAGATGGTTCAGTCTGCAAGAAGGCAATATTTTCTTTGAACGTATTAAAAGTCGTTCTATTTTTAATTTTTGGGCTAAAGCACTTTTAAGTGGAGCGGTAAGCAGCATCGGAATCAATAAAAGTAAAGAAGAAGCCAAAGCTTATTATAAAGAAAATAAGGAATCGATTGAGGAAATTGATGAGTGATATTTTTATAAACTCATTATCTTCTACCTTCATTTTGGTATTTAAAGCTAAATTAAGATGCATTTAAATAGAAAAGTGAAAACATCTGTAAAAGGTATGGAACTAAGTCGAATTCAGCCTAATGCAGCAAGATGACATATTGGTCATATTGAATTTACAGCACTCATCAGGTTTTTAGATTAGCAAATTTTTAATAATTTTAAAGTCAATACTTTATCAGAAAAAAAATCTGATAGCGCTATTTTAAAAATCAGATTAGCTTAAAACTTTCAACCAATGCAATTAACCGAAGAACAATCCGCCATTATCTTATCAGATGGCAACATCAAAATAAATGCAGTAGCAGGTTCAGGAAAAACCACCACTTTGATTGCTTATGCTGAAAGCAGACCCAAAAACAGCAGAATACTTTATCTGGCATTTAATAAATCTGTAAAATTAGAAGCTAGCAAAAAATTTAAATCTAAGAAGCTTTTCAATGTTGATGTGCAAACTGCTCATTCCTTGGCTTTTAAGCATGTGGTAATCGGAAATAACCTGGAAATCAACAGCAACGGATACAAAAATCATGAATTAGCTGATATATTAGGTATTAAAATTACTGGTGAGCCTATGGCAGAAATGATTATCGCCAATCACATTAATAAATTCACTGCCTACTTTTGCAATAGCAGTGCTTCTAAGGTGGAAGAATTGAATTATGAAGACACTATTTCAGACAAAAAAGCTTTGGCTTTTGTAAAGGGCAATTATTCCTATATCAAAAAGAAAACCCGTGAGTTTTTGGCGAAAATGAATAAAGGAGAAATTGCTATCACCCACGACTTTTACTTGAAAAAATTCCAACTTGAAAATCCTCAGCTTAATTACGATTACATCCTGTTTGATGAGGGACAAGATGCCTCCCCTGCTATGTTGGAAGTTTTTCTCAATCAAAAAGCTACTAAAGTGATTGTAGGAGATACTCACCAACAGATTTATTCTTGGAGGTATGCCGTTAATTCATTAGAAATGGTGGATTTCAAAGGATTAGAATTGTCAAGTAGTTTCAGATTTAATGACAAAATTGCATATCTGGCTCAAGCCATAGTAGAAAGAAAAAAATATCTTCAACCGATTGTGAAATTCCAAATCACAGGAAAAGGTGAACCTTCAAAAGGAGAACAAAAAGCAGTTTTAGCACGCACCAATTTAGGGCTTTTGACAAAGGCGATCGATTACATTTCTGAAAGAGAGAATTTGGATGGTATTTACTTCGAAGGCAATATTAATTCCTACACTTATGCTGATGATGGAACATCGCTTTATGATGTTTTAAACCTTTACAATGGCAAAAGAAAATTCATCAAAGACCCATTGATTAAAAAAATGAATTCTTTGGAGGACTTAGAGGAGTATATCGACAAAACCGAAGACATGCAATTGGGAATGATGGTGGAATTAGTCAGAGAATATGGAAATGAAATCCCAAAATACATCAAGCAATTAAAGGGGAAACATGTTGAAAATGAAGATAGAGAAAAAGCACACATCATTTTTTCCACCGTGCACCGATGCAAAGGAATGGAATATGACTCTGTTCAGTTGGTAAACGATTTCCTTACAGAAGAGAAATTAAAGAAATTAACACAACAAAAAGACCTCCCTGATTTGATCAAACAAAAGCTTAATGAAGAAATCAATTTATTATATGTAGCCGTAACCCGAACCCAAAACAAGCTTTTTATAGAAGAAGAATTACTTCCTGAAAATTGGGCTAAAAATGGGCAAATTGTTTTATTGAAGCATAAAGAAGAAGAAAATAATCAATCCATAAAAGACTTAAAAGTGCCTAGCTTTGAGGAGAAGGCTTATGACCTTGCGGAAGTTAGAAAGAAACACAAATCAGCTTATGCGCCATGGAATGATGAATTGGACAAAGAATTAAAATTTATGTTCGAAGAAGGTTTGAGCACCAAAGATTTAGCTAATCATTTTGGTAGAACTAAAGGAGCCATCAGGGCAAGGATTCAAAAATTGTTTTCATTTGAAGATTTGTAAAATGTAATCTCCACTCAAATATTACAGACGAATTGATATTATTTATCGGTAAATAGCTATTTTTCTTCTTTTTATTAATCTTTATGGGAAATTTGTAAAGATGAAAAAACTTTTAACACTTCTTTTCTTTATTCCTTTTTTTGCATTAAGTCAAAATGAACAGGTATTATATCAGCTAGTAAAACTGAATGATGAGGTAAATTCACGCTATCATGAGAGTGCTCCTTTAGTAACTCCAGATAATCAAAGGTTATACTTTACGATTACAAATCATCCTGAAAATAATGAAGGAAGAGATAACTCACAGGACATCTGGTATTCTGACAAACAAGCAGATGGCACTTGGGGGCCAGCAATTCATATGGAATCTCCTTTTAATAAGCGCCAGTTTAATCAGGTATTTACTATACTTGATGATGGAAATTCACTTTTCATTAGAGGGGGTAGTAATAATAGAAAAAAAGGTTTTTCAATAGTTACTAAAGATGAAAAAGGCTGGAATAGACCTGAGGAATTAGAAATTGAAGATTATGAAGATATGAGCAAAGGGATATTCTCTGGAGCTACGATCAGTCAAGATCGAAGTGCTATTATTATCTACATGAATGAAAGAGAGAAAAAGCCATATAGCGATCTCTATTTAAGCAAAAGAAAAAGTGATGGCTCTTACAGCAAACCTATAATGATTGAACCATTAAGTACTTATAAAGACGAATTTGGGCCCTATTTAGCAGAAGATGATCAAGTAATGTATTATGCTAGTAATCGTGAAGGAACAATTGGTGGTGTAGATATTTGGAAAGTAAGAAGGTTAGATGATAGCTGGTTAAAATGGAGTGAGCCAGAAAATATTGGCCCACCCATAAATACTGATGGTTTTGATTCCTACTTTTCTGTGGATGCATCGGGAAATAATGCATTCACAACCAGAACCTATGTAAGTGCAGATGGCAGTAATATGAATATTTATGGCTTGATTCCAAAAGCGAAAATCACCATTAAAGGGAATGTATTGGATGCAAACAGTAAAAAACCACTATCTCTTTTCTTAACTGCAGAGCCTAAGGAGGATAAACCCATAAATTATGAAGTAGATTCAGATGGAAATTATCAATTCATAACCTATAAAAATAAACCATTCAATTTTATAGCTGCTAAAATTGGATATGAGCAATTGAATGAATCCTTAGACTTAAGTTCCATAATAGAAGATACTATTATTTATAAAGATTTACTTTTAAGCCCAATCAAAACAAAAGTAAACTTATATGGCTTAATCACAGACTCGAAAAGTATGCAGGCTGTTAATGCAGCAGTTTATGTATCAAAAAATAACTTCAAAGATTCGACTAGAACTAGATTTCAAGATGGTGGATATGAATTGACATTAGAAGGTGGTGGAGAATATCAAATAAAAATCCTATCTCAAGATTATCAAAATATTCAAGAAACATTCATTGTAGAAATTCCTGAAGGAACTTATGAACATGAAATCAGAAAAGATTATGAAATGAAAAAGGCTTTTAAGCCTTATATAATTTCAGGAATAGTATTGGACGAAAAAACGCAAGAACCTTTAGAAGCGGAATTAACTTTTGAAATCCAAGATACAACTCTGACAAAAACAAAAAGTAATAAAGACGGTACCTTTGAAGTGTCAATACCCAAAGCAGGTGAACTTATCATAAGGGGTAAAAAAATTAACTATCTCAACCTTGAAGATGAAGTTCTTATAGCAGACAATCAGGATTTTACTCAATACAATAAGCAATTATTAATGTCCCCAATAGAAGTCGGCAAAACTGTCATTATTGATAATATCTATTTTAATTTTGACAAAACATCTCTAAAAGAAGCATCATTCCCAGAATTGGATAGATTAACTGATTTGATGACACAAAATCCTGGTATCAAAATTGAAATAATAGGTCATACAGACAGCAAAGGGAGTGATGATTATAATCTAACCTTAAGTGAAGGTAGAGCTCAAGCCGTTATGCAATATCTTTTAGACAAAGGAATTTCAGCAGAAAGAATGAAGGCAAAAGGATTAGGAGAAACCTCCCCTATCAGCAGCAATGATACCGAAGCAGGAAGAGCAGAAAACAGACGGGTAGAATTTACAATTGTGGAGAAATAATTACTGATGATTTTAACTTTATTCGTTTTGATACCAGTCAGGTCAACAAGATAGTAAATTGTAGATACAAGGGATGCTTGTATCTACAATTTATAATCTATTTCAATCCAGATTCCTTAATTTTCTCTGCTATTCTTTTAGATAAACCTTCCGTTGCTTGCATTAAAGGCATTCTTACATAATTACCGCATACACCTTGCTGGCGTAATGCTTCTTTTGCTCCTACCGGATTGCTTTCCTCATACATTAGAGAATTAACTCTCAATAATTTGAAAAGGCTTTCATTTGATTTGGCAAAATCTCCTTTCAAAGCATTCTGCACCATTTCCGCAAACACTTCAGGAAATGGATTTGCTAAAACTGAAATCACCCCTACTGCTCCTAATGTAATCATAGCATTAGTCAATAAATCATCACCGGATATCAATAAGAATTCCTTAGGCTTTCCAGCCATGATTTCCATGCACTGTCCTAAATCACCAGAAGCTTCTTTTATGCCAATAATATTTTCATGCTGTGCCAATCTCAAAGTGGTTTCAGCTTTTATATTGGAAGCAGTTCTTCCAGGAACATTATATAAAATTACAGGAACTGGTGAAGCTTCTGCGATTTTTACAAAATGCTGATAAATCCCCTCCTGAGAAGGTTTATTATAATGAGGAGATGCTGATAAGATAGCATCTACTCCAGATAAATCAATCTGACCTATAAAATCAATGACAGCTTGTGTATTATTTCCACCCGCTCCAAAAACTATAGGTAAGTTTTTAGGATTATGCGTTTTTACAAGAGCTAAAATCTCTTGCTTTTCTTTTAAAGTTGTAGTGGCTGATTCACCTGTAGTTCCTTGCACCACAAAGTAATCTGCTCCTTTGGCAGTGTGTATCAATAGCTTTTCTAAAGCTTCCCTATCTACTGTTAAATCTTCTTTAAATGGGGTGATTAACGCAGGTCCCACCCCCTTAAATTTCTTAGTTGTTTCCTGAAATTTTTCTGACATAATGAATAATCTCTTCTGTTAAAATATTGGTGTCTCCACTTTCTCTTGGCTTTATCATCAATTCAAAAAATGAGGCTTCTGTTTCAGTGGGCTGATAGGCTCCGATTCTTGCATCGGTTTTTGAATGCACTAACAAATATTGCATATACAAGTTTAGCGAATCATCTAAGCAAAATAAATATTCCAACTTTTGGTTCAAAAAGCTTTGGAAATAAGGATTGTCAATTTTCCCAAAGAAACCGAAATCACTATCTTCAAAAAAATCAAAATAGAATTCAAAATTTTGCGTGTCTTTGGGTTTGTATGCTAGAGTAATTACCTCTATCCCATCAGCTTTTAGTGTTTTGATGAATTTCTTGACTGCCTCATGCTTTTTTAAATCATCGAAGGAAAAAATAACTCCTACTTTTTTGAGCTTACTATATGGATAAGCCTGATGTAAAAATTTACTTTTCTTCTGCCCTCTTCTTACTTTATATAATAGAATTTTGTGTTTAATCACTGTTTAATTTTCTTTTATCAGGCTACGAAATTCATTTTCATCGATGATTTTCACTCCTAGTTTTTCTGCTTTTTGCCTTTTGGCAGGGCCCATATTTTCTCCAGCCACTAATATATCTACTTTTCCTGAAATAGCCGAAACTACTTTTCCACCATATTGCTTAATTACTTGCTTAATTTCATCTCTTCCGTAATGCTCAAATACTCCTGAAACCACCAAAGACTTGCCTTCCAGCGCATTACCTTTTTGCTCAACTACAGTTTCTTTGATCTCAAATTGAAGGCCCGCTGATTTCAAACGCTCAATCAATTCAATAGTATCTTTATCCTGAAAATATTCCACTACGCTTTGGGCAATTCGTTCGCCAATTTCAGGAACTTCTATCAATTCTTCAAAGGAAGCTTTCGACAAATTATCAATATTTTTAAAATGAGCTGCTAATTTCTCGGCTACCGTTTTTCCAACAAAGCGGATACCCAATCCGAATAAGATGTTTTCAAATGGGATTTGCTTTGAGTCTTCAATTCCTTTTAAAAGATTTTTACTACTTAACTCTTTAAAGCCTTCTAGCTCAAAAACCTCCTCATAAGTCAAATCATAAAGATCCGCTACATTATTTACCAATCCTTTTTCATACAACATATGAATGGTGCGCTCGCCCATGGAATCAATATCAGCGGCTTTTCGCTGAATATAATGTTCTATGGATCCTTTAATTTGTGGAGGGCATCCCTTTTTATTGGGGCAATAATGAACAGCTTCTCCTTCAGCCCTTACTAATTCTGTTCCGCATTCGGGACAGTTTTTGAGATATTCCACCTCAGAACTTCCCAAATCTCTTTTGGTCAAATCTACTCCAGTAATTTTCGGAATAATTTCGCCTCCTTTTTCCACATGAACTGTATCACCTACCCTTAAGTCCAGTCGAGCAATTTCATTGGCATTATGCAATGAAGCTCGTTTCACGGTCGTTCCAGCCAAAGAAACAGGTTCTAAATTGGCGACTGGGGTAACTGCGCCTGTTCTTCCAACCTGATAGGTAATCTCTTTTAAAACAGTAGTGGAGCTTTCTGCTTTGTATTTATAAGCAATCGCCCATCTCGGACTTTTTGCTGTAAAACCTAATTGTTCTTGCTGAGCTAGGCTATTGACTTTTATCACAATACCATCTGTATCAACCGGCAAGGAATGTCTTTTTTCCTCCCACTCATTGATGAAATCAAATACCTCATTGATGTTTTGACACTTTTTGTAATTTTGAGAAACATTAAAACCAAATTTCTCCAATTGTTTTATTCCTTCTTCATGGGAATCTATAGGCAAATCTTCACCAGCATAGGAATATAAATAGCAGTCCAATTTCCTTTTGGCAACAACTCCTGAATCCTGCATTTTCAATGTTCCAGAGGCTGCATTTCTAGGGTTTGCCAAAAGGGCTTCACCATTTTCTTCTCGCTCTCTATTAATTTCATTAAAAGCTTCTCTTGGCAAAAAGACCTCACCTCTAGCTTCAAAATATTCAGGGAATTCTGTGCCTCTCACTTTCAGAGGAATAGTACGGATGGTTTTAGCATTATTGGTAATATCATCTCCTTTAGTCCCATCTCCCCGAGTTACTCCTCTTATTAATTTACCGTTTTCATAATGCAAACTGATGGCTACACCATCAAATTTAAGCTCACAGAAATATTCATACTCTTCATCCCCCAATCCTCTTTTTACTCTACCATCAAAATCATCCAACTCTTCTTTGGAATAAGTATTGCCCAAAGAAAGCATGGGGATTTTATGCTCAACCGTTTCGAAATTTTTAGTGATATCGCCACCCACTCGCTGACTAGGGGAATCGGAAGTTTTCAAGTCAGGAAATTGCTCTTCCAACTCAATGAGCTCTTTTAGCATCATATCAAACTCATAATCAGAAATTTCAGAAACACTTTCCTGATAGTATTTATAATTATAATAATGAAGCTTTTCACTTAACTCCTGAATTTTTTGTTCGGCTGCTTTTTTATCCATTTTACTTCTGAAGGCTTAAATCACAAATCTAATGAATTGCCTATTTGTTTGGCTAAAAAGTGACTAAAATTTGATATTGGGAAGAAAGGTTCTCAGACTTGGCTCGGTGCGTCATTCCCACGAAGGTGGGAATCTATTGATTTTAACCAAAGGTTAAAATATTAACTTCGCTGGATATCAGTTTACTTATTTGAGTATTTTATATCCATTATTTCTTGGCTAAAATAATTAAAACTTCGTTTTAATAAGACAAGATTCCCACCTTCGTGGGAATGACGCACGGAACAGCTGGTATCAAAACGATTACTAAATTATAAATCAATTATCAGCATATCGAAAAATCAGTATATCAAAAAATTAGCACATCTACAACTTGTCAACAAGCCAACTTGAAAACCTGCCAACCTAATTACTACCACTCAACCTCTTCTCTTTCCTTTAAATCCATTTCAAGCTTTCACTTTAAGAAAACCTTCCTATTTTAGAGATTGAATTAATTTTATAGAATATGAAAAACCTATTATTTATACTTTGTTTTATTAGTACGAGCTTAGTTTTCGCTCAAAAAGAAATTACCGTTTCCGATATATATGAAAAAGGTACCTTCCGGCAAGAGTCCGTTTACAATGTCAATTGGATGAATGACGGAAAGTACTATTCTGCATTGGATGACAATAAAGTCCAGAAAATTGATGTGGAGAATGGAGAAGTCGTGGAAACTTTAGTTGATGGAAACGAACTGGATCCTGAACTAAATATCAATAGCTATTCCTTCAGTAAAGATGAGCAGAAATTATTGCTTGCGACTGATGTGAATTATATCTACAGACGATCATTCACAGCTCAGTATTATGTATATAATTTGGAAGATAAGAGTTTAAAGCCTTTATCTGAAAACCCTCAAATGTTTGCTACTTTCTCGCCTGATGCTAAAAAAGTGGCGTATGTATATGAAAACAATATTTACATCTTCGATTTAGCATCTGGAAATACCACTCAGGTAACCTCTGATGGTAAAATCAATGAAATCATCAATGGTGGTTCTGATTGGGTTTATGAAGAAGAATTTTACATTACTAAAACTTTTTATTGGTCACCTGACAGCAAAAAACTGGCTTTCTATACAATGGACGAAAGTCATGTGAAAGAATACACCTTACAGAAATGGAATGACGGAGAGTTGTATCCTGAAAACTATGTCTACAAATACCCAAAAGCTGGAGAGGAAAATTCTTACGTATGGATTTCAGTTTATGATTTAGCTTCTGAAGAAACTGTGAAAATGGACATTGGTGAAGAGAAAGACCAATATATCCCTAGAGTTCAGTGGACAAAAGATTCCAATCTATTGAGCATTATCAGAATGAATAGAAGACAGAACATTTTGGAAATTTTACATGCTGATGCTTCTACAGGTGAAAGCAAATTGGTTTTAAAAGAAGAATCAGACACTTATGTAGCACTGAATTATTGCGATGATTTAACTTATACCAATGATGGCAAATATTTCATTCAATCAAGTGAGCAGGACGGTTTTAAACATCTTTACCTTTATACCCTAGATGGCAAATTGGTAAGACAAATCACTAAAGGAGATTGGGAAGTAGTAAGCATAGTAGGCATTGACCAAAAAGATAGCAAAATCTATTATATCAGTACAGAGAATTCTCCTTTAGACCGCACTTTCTATTCCATAGGAAGGAATGGAAAGAAAAAGCAATTGATCGGTGAGGAAATGGGGATCACTCGTATAAATATGAGTAATGATTATCAGTATTATTTAAAATACTATAGCAACCCAACTACTCCTAATCAAGTGAGTTTGCACCAAACCAAAGGGAATGAAAAATTAAGCACTTTAAAAGACAATGCGAGTTATAAATCCATCACTGAAGAATTCGGATTTGTGAATAAAGAATATTTTCAATTTAAGACTTCAGAAGATGTAAGCCTAAACGGTTATTTCTTGAAACCTGCTGATTTTGATAAGTCAAAAGAATATCCTGTGATTGTATATCAATATAGTGGACCTGGAAGTCAACAAGTGCAAAATGGCTGGGGTGGAAGTCAATTCAACTGGCATCAAATGATGACCCAAAAAGGCTATATAGTCGCAGTAGTTGATCCAAGAGGAACTGGCGGAAGAGGAGAAGCTTTCAAGAAAATGACTTACAGACAATTAGGTAAATATGAAACCTTAGATATGATTGAAACAGGAAAGTATTTAGGCAATCTGGATTATGTGGATGCTGAAAGAATCGGTATTTGGGGATGGTCTTATGGCGGATATATGGCTGGGAATGCTATTTTAGATGGTGCAGATGTTTTCAATGCTGCAGTTTCTGTAGCAATGGTTTCCAATTGGAGATATTATGACACCATATATACGGAGCGATATATGGACTTACCACAAGATAACGCAGACGGCTATGATGATAATTCTCCATTGAGTAAAATTGATAAATTAGAGGATCCTTATTTGATTATTCATGGAACAGGAGATGACAATGTTCATGTTCAACATACCATCGTTTACTCTGATGCTTTATTAGAAGCAGGAAAACAATTTGATTTATTCTACTACCCTGACCGAACTCACGGCATAGGTGAACAAGGTGCAAGACCTCACCTATTCAGAATGATGACAAAGTGGTGGTTAGAGAATTTATAAAACATTAAAAAGCCCAGTGAGAATTGGGCTTTTTTCTTTTCTTCAAGACTAGACAGCCTATTCAAAATTTCAAATAAATCTGTTCAGCAACATATTTAAGTTGTATTTCCAGTTACTTTATTCCGGTCTGACCTGCGGTACTGACCTTAGTGTTATCTGACAATACTTCGAGCTTCCTACTCCCTCCCCCTTTTCCCTTTTCAACAAATTTTCAGATATTAGCACTTCCTAAATTTTTTAGACAAAAAAACGTAATACAAGATGTCATATAAAGCCAACAATCCAGCCCTTAAAAGCTGGGTAGAAGTAGCAAAAGATTCAGATTTCCCTATTCAAAACCTTCCTTACGGGATATTTTCAACCCAAGGAAAATCACCAAGAGCCGGAGTAGCCATAGGTGATTACATTTTAGATTTAACTGAAATACAATCAGCTCAATTGTTTAAAGAACTCAATCTACCTGAGAGAATTTTTGACCACCCAATCTTGAATGATTTCATGGAATTGGGAAAAGAAGTTACTGTACCAGTTAGAGAAAGAATTTCAGAACTCCTACAACATGACAATCAGGAGCTTCAGGGCAATGACCAATTAAAAGAACATGCTTTAATTCCACAGAAGGATGCTACTATGCATTTGCCCATACGAGTAGGCGATTACACAGACTTTTATTCATCAGAATCACATGCAACTAATGTCGGTACAATGTTCCGTGATCCTGACAATGCTTTATTACCCAACTGGAAACACATACCTGTAGGCTATCACGGAAGAGCTTCTTCCATTGTAATTTCAGGAACACCTTTACATCGACCAAAAGGACAAACCATAGCTCCAGATGCTAAAAATCCTGATTTTGGTCCAGCCAAATTGGTTGATTTTGAATTGGAAATGGCTTTTATAACTTGTGGTGGCAATGCTTTAGGAGACGCCATTCCAACTAAAGAAGCAGAAAACTATATTTTTGGATTTACACTGTTCAATGACTGGTCGGCTAGAGATATTCAGAAATGGGAATATGTTCCATTAGGTCCGTTTTTAGCTAAAAATTTTGGTTCTTCTATGTCGCCTTGGATTGTGACCATGGAAGCTTTAGAACCTTTCAGAATTCCTGGACCAAAGCAAGAACCTGAAGTATTACCATATTTAAAATTTGCGGGAGATTACCATTTTGATATTGATTTGCAAGTAGGAATCCAACCAAAGGATTCAGAGGAAAAGGTGGTGACCAATTCTAATTTCAAACATATGTACTGGAACGTGGTACAACAATTGGCACATCACACTGTAAACGGCTGTAACATCAATACAGGAGATGTTTATGCTTCAGGAACTATCAGTGGAAATGATCCTTCTGCTTATGGCTCCATGTTGGAATTAAGTTGGAAAGGCACAAAACCTATCCAAATGCCAGATGGAACCGAAAGAAAATTCATTAATGATCATGACACGGTCATAATGCGTGGGCATGGTGAAAAAGATGGGGTTAGAATTGGCTTCGGTGAAGTTAGAACTGAGCTTTTACCTACCAAGTAATTACTAATTAGTAAATTATAGCTTTTCCAAAGTTTTAGACTTTGGAAAAGCTATGATATTTAATTTACTTAAAACTCTTAATTATTTAACCTGTATATTTATTAAATGAAATCATTGGTATCAAAATTTTCAGGTCACCTATTTTGGGATGTAGAAATTGAAAAAATTAATTCCGATAAGCATGCCCCGTTCCTTATTGAAAGAGTTTTGAAAAAAGGAAATCTTGAAGATTTAAACCTATTGAGTCAAATTTTTGAAACTAAAAAAATTGTTTCCATTGTAAAGGAATTGAAAAACCTTGATCCAAAAAGTGCCAATTTCGCCCACATTTATTTTGATATTCCAAAGAATGAAATGATATGTTATACAAAGAATCCATCACAAACGAAACACTGGATTTATTAAAATCATTAACATCAGAGAATTTACTTACGGACTTCTTTTTGGTAGGAGGAACTGCATTGGCTCTTCAAATAGGCCATAGAAAATCAATTGATTTAGATTTTTTTAGTTCAACAGCTTTTGACTCGAATCAAATTCAAAATCTATTGATAAATAAATATCAATTTCAAATTGACTATCAAGCAGAAAATACAATTTTAGGTTATATTAATGATGTAAAGATTGATTTCATTTCACATCAATATCCTCAATTGGCCAAAATAGAAAATATTGAAGGCTTAAGATTAGCCAACATCAAAGATATCGGTGCAATGAAACTAAATGCGATTTGCAATCGTGGCAGCAAAAAAGATTTTGTGGATATTTTTTTACTAATGGATACTTTCAGTTTGGGGGAATTAATCCTATTCTATCAAAAAAAATATAATCAAACCAATTCTATTATGGTCTTGAAGAGTATACTTTTTTTTGATGATGCAGAACTTGAACCTGAACCAATTTATTTAAGTAAGCAGATAGTTTGGGAGGATATCAAAGAAAAAATAACTACAGAAGCAAAAAAGTTATTTAAAAATTAATTCTCTTCCATAATCAATAAGAATAAAAACATAAATACTTAATTTTGCGAGCAAATATCATTTTGAATAAATTTTAATCACATATATGTCACTGGCAACTAAATACAATCCTTCGGATATTGAAGATAAATGGTACAAACATTGGATGGAACAGAAGTTCTTCGCTTCCAAGCCTGATCCAAAAAAAGAGCCTTATACCATCGTAATTCCACCTCCCAATGTAACCGGAGTATTGCACATGGGGCATATGATGAATAATACCATTCAGGATGTATTAATACGCAGAGCCAGAATGCAAGGAAAAGAAGCTTGTTGGGTTCCGGGAATGGATCATGCCTCTATTGCTACTGAAGCCAAAGTGGTAAATATGCTGAAGGAAAAAGGCATCAATAAAAATGACTTGAGTCGTGATGAATTCATGAAGCATGCCTGGGAATGGAAAGAAAAATACGGTGGCATCATTTTACAGCAGCTTAAAAAACTAGGAGCTTCTTGCGACTGGGACAGAGAGCGCTTCACCATGGAAGAAGATATGTCCGCAGCGGTGATTGAGGTTTTTGTAGATCTATACAAAAAGGGCTATATCTACAGAGGAACCCGCATGGTGAACTGGGATCCTGAAGGAAAAACCGCCTTGGCTGATGATGAAGTGAATTTCAAAGAAGTTCAGGGGAAGATGTATCACATCAGATACAAAATTGAAGGCAGTAACGAGCATCTAGTCATTGCCACAACCCGACCGGAAACTATCATGGCGGATGCGGCTATCTGTATCAACCCTAATGATGAGCGTTTCCAGCACCTGAAAGGTAAAAAAGCCATTATTCCGTTGATTGATAAAGCCATTCCGATTATTGAGGATGATTATGTTGATATGGAATTTGGAACGGGATGCTTGAAAGTAACTCCTGCCCATGACATTAATGATCACGAAATTGGATTACGTCATAATCTGGAAGTTATTGATATCATTGACGACAATGGTAAACTGAATGATAAAGCCCAAATCTTAGTAGGCGAAGATCGATTTGTAGCCAGAAAGAAAATTGCTAAACTTCTCAAAGAAAAAGACCAATTAGAAAAGGAAGAAGATTATACCAATAAGGTTGGGCATTCCGAAAGAACAGATGCGGTAATTGAGCCAAAGCTTTCTACACAATGGTTTGTGAAAATGGAAGATTTGGTGAAGCCAGCTTATGAAAACGTGATGAACGACAACATCAAGCTGATTCCACCAAAATTCAAGAATACGTACAAACATTGGATGGAAAATGTGCGGGATTGGTGTATTTCCCGTCAGTTGTGGTGGGGACAAAGAATTCCTGCTTATTTCCTTCCAAATGGAGAATTTGTAGTGGCTCAAAATACTGAAGAGGCATTAAAATTAGCCAAAGAAAAAACTGGTAATCAAGACCTAAAAGCGGAAGATTTAAAGCAGGATGAAGATGTTTTAGACACTTGGTTTAGCTCTTGGTTGTGGCCAATTTCTGTTTTTGATGGCTTTAAAGATCCGGAAAATGAAGATTTTAATTACTACTACCCTACCAATGATTTGGTAACGGGTCCAGATATTTTATTCTTCTGGGTAGCCAGAATGATCATTGCTGGTTATGAATTTAAAGGAGAATTACCTTTCAAAAATGTATATCTGACTGGAATAGTTAGAGATGATAAGGGAAGAAAAATGTCCAAGCAATTGGGCAATTCACCTGATGCTTTAGGCTTAATTGATAAACATGGTGCCGATGGAGTGAGAGTTGGATTATTACTTTCAGCTGCTGCCGGCAATGATTTATTATTCGAAGAAAAGCTTTGCGAGCAAGGTTGGAATTTCGGTAATAAAATCTGGAATGCATACCGATTGGTAGAAGGATTGGAAGTGAAAGAAAAGGATACTCCAATTGAGGCTATGAAAGCCCGCGATTGGTTTGAAGCACGCTTTCAAGATGCTTTGAGAGAAATCAACGACCATTTCAGCAAATTCAGAATTTCTGATGCTTTGATGGCTACTTACAAATTGATATGGGATGATTTCTGTTCGTATTATCTTGAATTGGTAAAGCCTCCTTATGGAGAAGCTATTGACAAAGAAACCTATGAGGCAACTATCACTTTCTTTGAGGATATTTTAACGATTTTACATCCATTTATGCCATTCTTAACAGAAGAAATCTGGCATCAAATTACAGAAAGAGAAGAGAAAGATTGCGTAATCGTGAACCATTGGCCAATAGAAAAAGATTACGATAAAGCTATTTTACATGATGCTAAAACTGCTTTTGAACTGGTTTCACAAATCAGAAACATTAGAGCCGCTAAAGGAATTTCGCCTAAAGAATCTCTAAAACTCTATGTAAAAACCAATAGCGAAATGATTTATCAGGAATATATTTCTGTGATAGATAAATTAGCTAATATAGATGAATTAGCATTTACCAATGATAAAATAGATCAAGCAGTTAGCTTTTTCATAGGTTCAGACGAATGTTTTATTCCGATGGAAGGTGCAATAGATGTTGAGAAGGAGAAAGAAGAAATTCAGAAGGAATTGGATTATACGAAAGGCTTTCTGAAGAGCGTGAAAAAGAAATTAGAGAATGAACGCTTCGTAAGCAATGCTCCTGCTCAAGTAGTAGAAATGGAAAAGAAAAAGCAGGCGGATGCTGAAGCTAAGATTAAGACTTTAGAAGAAAGTTTGAAGAATCTTGGTTGAGATATTTTAGATTTAAGATAATAGACTTTAGATAAAATCTTGGTCTATTATCTTATTTCTAATTTTTTTATACTATTATTCGTCATAGGAAGAGATAACTTTCTTTATATTTTCATAGCTCTCTTAACTTTCTTTTTCCTTGATGAAAAAGAAACAAAAAATCAAGACAAAATAATGCTTCATTCCTCATGCCAACACTGGCCCGCTATTTTGTCCTCCTTCCCGCTCCCTTCGAGCAAAACTTATCTAGTTTAAAAATTTCAAACTAATTACCAAAATTATCTCGTAAAATGTGTCCGAGGCACAAGTAAACATATTTCAGCCCTTCGGGCCTATAATTAGTTACAAATTGTAAGGAGTTAACTTGTTACATTTAACTGGAAAAGATATTAATCTTCCATAATTTTAATCCGCAATTTATTTTCCGCTTATTTAGGTATTATTTCCTAACCTACCGACATTGTCCGCTAGCTTCTCGCTAGTGGAAATTACTTTCGTCTCAGACTAATTTCAGATGTAACACTTATCACTTTTACAATCACTTTTTCTTCCTATCTTTGTCAAAATGAAAAGGATTTTCGGCATAGCACTTATTAGTTTGTCAGTAAGTATTTTACTGCTGCATAACTTTGTGCCTCACCATCACAGTACTAATGGATTTAATTTAAAGGAAATCCTTCAAAAAGAGCCTGTTAAATCTCCCATAGACATACTCAAAGTCGGTTTTCATCTTAATTTAGGAGCAAATCACCTTGAAAATTTTCAGAAAAGTAAATCTGTAATTACAGAGAAAAAAGCTGTAGATAAAGATATAATTAAACCACTGGATTTAATCCATAGTAGTTTAAAACTTAATTTAACTTTAACTACAGCAAAACAAGACATTACTCCACCAAGAACCATTGGTTCAATTCAAATTCAATTCAATAATTCCTTTACTTACAGAGGACCTCCCCTTTTTGCTTAAGAAATCGATTAATCTATTTCAAAATCTTAAGTAAATAACATTTTCATGTTTCAAAAAATTATTTCTTTCTCCATAAAGAACAAGCTAATTGTGTTCTTTGGAGTAATCGCCTTAATTGGGGGCGGTATTTATTCAATGGGACAGCTATCCATCAATGCTGTTCCTGATATAACCAATAATCAAGTACAAGTAGTGACGGTTAGTCTATCTTTATCCGCACAGGAAGTAGAACAATTTATCACCTATCCTATAGAAATTTCCATGGCAAACATTCCCATGGTGGAAGAAATACGCTCGATTTCAAAATATGGTCTTTCGGTAGTCACCATTGTTTTTAAAGAAAGCGTTCCTGTTCTGGATACTCGGCAATATGTGCAAGAGCAAATCACTATTGTGAGTGATGAAATTCCTTCCAAATTGGGAGCTCCTGAACTAATGCCCATCACCACAGGGTTGGGTGAAATCTATCAATACACTTTAGAAGTCGATGAAGAACATCAAGGAGAATATTCTGCTATGGAACTTCGTACCATTCAGGATTGGATAGTGAAAAGGCAACTTTCAGGGATAAAAGGGATAGTGGAAGTGAGTTCGTTTGGTGGCTACCTAAAGCAATATGAGGTTGCAGTGAATCCAGCACTAATGGCTCAACATAAAGTAAGTTTTCAAGAAATTATTGGAGCCCTAAATGCCAATAATGAAAATTCCGGAGGTAGTTATATTGAAAAGAATCAGAATGCCTATTACGTAAGAACTGAAGGCATGATGGTGGATTTAGACGACATCCGAAACACATTATTAAAGTATGACGAAAAAGCGCCTGTTTTAATAAAGGATATTGGTACGGTACAATTTGGAAATGCCAAAAGATTTGGCGCTATGACCAAGGATGGAAAAGGCGAAGCTGTTGGCGGTATCACCTTAATGTTAAAAGGAGCTAATTCATCGGAAACTCTGGAATTAGTCAACGAAAGAGTGGCTGAAGTACAGAAATCCTTGCCTCAAGGCGTGAAAATTAAGCCCTATCTGGACAGATCTGATCTGGTGGGTAGAGCAATCAATACCGTAAAAACTAATTTATTGGAAGGTGGGGTAATTGTAATTTTAGTACTTATTCTCCTTTTAGGAAATTTTAGAGCAGGATTAATTGTGGCTTCTATTATTCCACTTTCATTGCTATTTGCTTTTATCATGATGAACATTTTTGATGTGTCTGCTAACCTAATGTCGCTGGGAGCCATCGATTTCGGAATAGTAGTAGATGGAGCTGTGATTATAGTAGAAAGCATTCTGCATATTCTCTTCACTGTCCATATTGGCAAGCAATTGAGTCAATCGGAAATGGATGATATAGTGATTAACGCCTCTCAAAAGATTTATAAATCCGCAGCCTTTGGGGTACTGATTATTTTGGTCGTATTTCTACCCATTTTATCACTTACTGGAATAGAAGGTAAAACTTTTAGACCTATGGCACAGACCGTCAGCTTTGCCATTTTAGGTGCTATGATTCTTTCTATGACTTATGTGCCTATGATGACGGCTCTTTTTCTCAAGAAAAACATAAAAAGCAGAGTCACTTTTGCTGATAAAGTGATGAAAAAATTAAAAGCAGCTTATAAACCCGTTTTAAATTCTTCACTACAGAATCCTAAGCTTACTATTTCATTATCAGTGATTCTGCTGGCGATTTCACTCTTTATTTTCAGTAGAATGGGATCTGAATTTATTCCACAGCTGGAAGAAGGAGATTTAGCCATGCAGATGACTTTACCTCCAGGCTCTTCATTGGAACAAAGTATAGCGACTAGTACCAAAGCCGAACGCATATTGATGGAAAATTTTCCTGAAGTTGAATCAGTGGTTTCAAAAATTGGTACTGCTGAAGTACCTACCGACCCTATGTCTATTGAATTGGCTGATATTATGATCATTCTAAAACCAAAAGACGAATGGACGACTGCAGAGGATCGTTTTGATTTAATAGAAAAAATGGAGGAGAAATTGGCTGTTATCCCAACGGCAATATTTGAATTTACTCAGCCTATTCAATTAAGATTTAATGAATTGATTACGGGAGCTAAATCCGATATAGCGGTTAAAATATATGGTGAAGATTTAGCTAAACTGGCAGATTATGGAAATCAGGCAGCAGAAATTATAAAAGAAGTGCCTGGTGCTGCTGATGTGAAGGTAGAACAGACGGAAGGTTTAGCCCAATGGGTTATTAGCTATAATAGAAAAAAAGCAGCTCAATATGGCGTATCCACAGAGGAATTAAACAGCATTGTTCGAGCAGCTTATGCCGGTGAAAATGCAGGATTCATATTTGAGGGTGAGCGTAAATTTGAACTGGTGGTCAGATTAAAAGAATCCTATAGAAATTCTATTGATTTGGATAAGCTCACCATCAAAAGTCAAGGTGGTCAAATTATTCCTTTATCAGAAGTAGCCAAATGGGAATATCAAGAAGGTCCTTTGCAGATTTCGAGAGATGACACTCGCAGAAGAGTAGTTGTCGGAACCAATGTGAGAGATAGAGATATTGCTGGACTTGTAGCAGAAATAGAATCTAATTTGGATAATAAACTAAAAATGGAGCCTGGCTATTCTATTAAATATGGTGGACAATTTGAAACCTTGGAAAAAGCAAGGAATAGACTCGCAATTGCTGTTCCTGTAGCCTTATTATTGATTTTCATCTTGCTCTATTTTGCTTTCGGAAAAGTGAAATATGCCTTATTAATCTATTCCGCTGTACCGCTTTCCGCCATTGGTGGAGTGTTGGCATTGTGGATTAGAGATATGCCATTTAGTATTTCTGCAGGAGTTGGATTTATTGCACTTTTTGGTGTGGCCGTATTGAATGGAATTGTACTTATTAGCCATTTAAATGATTTAAAGAATGAAAAAGAAATGGATTTAATTCAATTAATCAAAACAGGAAGTACCGATAGATTAAGACCTGTTGTCATGACTGCTATGGTAGCTTCTTTAGGTTTTCTTCCTATGGCACTGTCCACTTCAAGTGGTGCTGAAGTACAGAAACCTTTGGCTTCCGTAGTGATTGGTGGTTTGATCACCGCTACTTTCTTAACATTGGTTGTATTGCCTTCTTTGTATTATCTCATGAATAAAAATAAGGGTAAATCATCTTCTAAACTGATTCCAATTGTGTTGCTGATGCTTTTCAGTTTCTTAGGATTTAATCAAAATGTACATGCTCAAGAACTAAACAAAGAGCCTGATGCATTGAGTGTGATGATACAAAATGCAATGGAGCAAAATCCTCAAATCCAGAATGCTAAATTGAGAATAGAACAAGCTGAAAGTTTTAAAACGCAGTCTTTTGAAATTCCTTCTACCAATATCAATTACCAAAGAGGTCAGCTAGATGGACCTGAGATTGATTATAGCTGGAATGTGCAACAGTCATTTGGAAACATTCCTGCTAATTTCAGAAGGCAAAAAATGGCAAGTGCTCAGATTGAATTAGCTCAACAGGAATTTCATTTAGCCAAAAAGGAAATTTCAAGCGAGATTAGAAAAGCCTGGAATGAATGGACCTTCAGTTTGAAGCAAGTTGATTTCTTACAAGAACAAGCTAAACTTTTAAAGAAAAGCATGGAGCAAGCAGAGGAAATGGTTGAAAAAGGCGAAAGCGGAAAACTGGAAACCTTAAGTTTATCCGGACAATTAATGAGCATTGAAAATGAATTAATTAAAGGCCGTAAAATGCTCAATGATAACATTCAAGCACTAAAGCAATTATGCTTTTGCGATCAATTGCCTGATTCTGTTTTGGACTACAGTCGTTACGCATGGACTAATTCATTGGATTCTTTGACTTTGGACCCTGCTTTTATGCAAAGAAACGAGCAACAACTATTAACAGCAGAAACTCAAATCAAAGTAGGCAAAGCTCAGTATTTTCCAAATGCTTATATAGGCTATGTGAACCAAAGTTTACAAAATGTAACAGGTTATCAGAGCGTACAAGTAGGCATTAGCATACCTATAGTTTACAATGGAGTAAAAGGAAAGATTGAGGAATTGAAAATCGAAAAGGAGATTCAAGAATCCACTTTAGATTGGGAAAATAATGAAAGAAACCAAAGGCTGATAAGCGCTAAGAATGATTTTGAAAATTATAATGCACTCATTGACAAAAGCACTTCCATGATGGAAGAACTGGATGATTTGCAATCATCATCGGCTGAAGCACTCCAAATAGGAGAACTGAACTTTTATGAATTTGTGCAAAATTTAACAGCGCTTTACAACATTCAAAAAACCAATTTAGAGCTCCAAAAAGAGATCGCCAATATTTCAATTGAATTACAATATTTAACAGAAAGAAAATGAAATCGACATTAAAAATTCAAATTCGAATTTTATATCAACCGAAGATGAATTTTTAATCAAAGATTCCATCCCGTCCTCTGGTACGGGACAAGTAATGACTCTAAAAAACAATAATATACATATGAAACTTATAAATATAATTATCCTAACATCCGTACTAGCTTTTATGGCTTGTAGTGGAAAAGAAGAAACAGTTGTTGAAGAACAGCAAGAGAAAAAAAATGAAATATCCTTATCGGAAGATCAGGTGGAAAACACCAATTTGAAAGTAGGGAAATTAAAAAAGGCACCCTTAGATAAAAAGCTAACAACGATAGGTGAACTAGCCGTTGCTCCTAAAGATATAGCGGAATTACATCTTGTTCATCATGCTTTTATAGAAGGAACTGAGATTTTGCCTGGTGAAACGGTAAAGAAAGGGCAAGTTTTGGCCACTTTCTCCCATCCCGACATCCTTACTTTGCAAAGTAATTATCTCGCATCAATCAATAACCTAAAGAAATTGGAAGCAGATTATAATAGGAAGAAAAGCCTAGTAGAGAATCAATCTATATCATTAAAAAGCTTTCAGGAAGCTGAGGCTCAAAATTTTGAAGCTAAAGTGAATACAGACAGCAAAAAAAGCATGCTTCAAAAATTAGGGATAAATGCTGCAAGCTTGCAAAAAGGAAATTTACAAAATGTTCTAAGCCTAAGAGCACCATTCAGCGGTGTAATCACAGAAGTGAATATCAGTAAAGGCATGCTGATTGAGACTAGTCAAAGCCTTTTTGAATTAGTGAATTTGGATGAAATGCATTTGGAATTCAATGTTTTTCCAAAAGATGTAGATCAATTAAAAGAAGGCCAAAGCGTAAGCTTTAAACTTCCTGAAGGGAAAAATTGGCATGAAAGCACACTTCATTTCATCAATAAAAAAGTGAGTGATAATAGCGTCTTAGCGCATGCAGATTTACCCAAAACAGTCAATCTTCCTTTAGGCGCACAATTGGAAGTTCAGGTGCATATAAAAACCGACAGTTTATTGCTGATGCCAAAAAAGGGAATCCTGAAGCAAGGAGATCAAATTTATATTTTTGAAGAAATCTCTAAAGGCAACTATAAAAAAATGGAAGTAAAAGCTTTAGATGAAAATGAGGATTATATCGGAATTAATCCTGAAGATTTGGATCAAAGTAAAAATTATGTGACAGCAGGTGCTTATTATTTGAATGAATGATAAGCGGTCTATCAGATATATAGAATTGAGATTCAAGATTGTAATATCAATCTTGAATCTCATGTCTTTTTATAGAAAGTGCTAGTACAAATTCCTGATTAAGTCGGTACAAATGAGAACAAAAATCAATGTTTTCTGCACTGAAACATCAATTATTCTCAATATTTTTTTTTTCCGTGCGTCATCCCTTTGAAGAAAGGGATCTTGTCCTATTGAAACGAAGTTTCAATAAAGTATCAATTGGCAATTTCTTCCTAAATATGTACTCTCTACACTACCAATCTCATTCTTAATATTTTAACCTTTGGTTAAAATCAATAGATTCCTGCCTTCGCAGGAATGACGTTCTAATCTAATTTGGTGCTTTACAAAAGAAATTCATGGGCTTGAAAGAAATGCATTTAAGCTTACACCAAAATAATCGATGGCGTAAGAGCAATAATGTAAGATTTAAGACTTTGAATACCCAGTCTTGAGCCTAGGCAGTTAAAAACGTCCAAGCCACTATCCTACTAGTCTTATTGCCATGACTCATTTCAATGGTTTCAATCTCCTTTGCTCCTGCTTGTTTGATGGCATCATATATTCGTTTTAGATTGGAGGATTTCGAAACCAATGTGGTAAACCAGCGCACAGAATGAGAATGGTATTTACTCTGGACCGCCATATTGGTGATGAATTTCAATTCCCCTCCTTCAGTCCATAATTCGTTGCTTTTTCCTCCGAAGTTTAGGGTCGGCTTTTCTCCTTTTCTAAATTTTTTGAGGTTCTTTAGCTTTCTAGTCGTACCTTTTTCCGCTTCTTCAGCTGAACTGTGAAATGGCGGATTGCAAATACTCACATCATAGTATTCATGCTTTTTGACAATGCCTTTGAATATATCAGTGGATTTGTATTGTTTCCTGATTTCGATTTTATCCTGAAGTGACGGATTTTCAGAAATAATTTTTTCTGCTGCAGCAAAGGCTTTTGGGTCAATTTCTGAACCTACAAAATTCCAACCGAATTGCTGTGAACCTAAAATAGGGTAAATACAACTGGCACCAGTTCCAATATCCAGGCATCTTATTAAGTCACCTTTTACCTCCACTCCTTTTCTCTTTTTAGTCAGGAATTCATCTATATGAAATAAATAATCTGCTCTACCCGGAATTGGCGGACATAAATAACCATCCGGAATATCCCAATATTTTAAATCGTAATGTTGTAATAAAAGTGCTTTATTCAATGCCTTAACCGCTTTTGGATCAGCAAAATCAATCGTCTGACTATCATATTGATTGGTAAAAATAAAGGCTTCTAATTCAGGAAGCGTTTTTGCTAAACTTTCCAGATCATATCTTTTATTAAATGGATTATTGGGATGCAGGCTTGACTTTTGTGGAGTGGGCATTTTTAATGATTTAAAATAGTAAGGCAAAGATAGGCTTAATTATGAGGGGATTTAAATATTATGATTTAAGAAATTGATTTTAGAATTCAGTTTAAACATTTAATAAATTCTATGTTGCAAACTAATGTAGTTTAATAGATGCATCTACAATATAAAATCTTTGCTACTCAATTTATAGTCTAATGATTTTGTTCCATTTGTACCCGCATAAATGTACGGGGCAGGTTTTATTGAGACTTTGTTATTTGATATAAAAAAAAGCACGGCTCAAACCGTGCTTTTCTATTATCATATACTGGGTTATTAATTACATATTTCTTCTGTATTGGCCTCCGACCTCAAACATCGCATTCGTAATCTGACCTAAAGAACAGAACTTAGTAGCTTCCATCAATTCAGCAAAAAGGTTTTCATTTTTAATGGCTGCCTTTTGCAATCTGTCTAAACTTTCTTTTGCCTCTTTCTCAAATCGATCGTTCAGTAAATTAAGCGTTTCAATTTGATATTCTTTCTCCTCTTTAGTAGCTCTAATTACCTCACCTGGCGTTACCGTTGGCGAACCTTTAGAATTCAAGAAGGTATTTACACCAATAATCGGGAATTCACCTGTATGCTTTAAAGTTTCATAATACAAGCTTTCTTCTTGTATTTTTCCACGCTGATACATGGTTTCCATAGCACCTAAAACGCCTCCACGTTCTGTAATTCTATCGAATTCTTTTAATACTGCTTCTTCTACTAAGTCCGTCAATTCTTCAATGATGAAAGAACCTTGGATTGGGTTTTCATTTTTCGTTAAGCCTAATTCTTTATTGATGATCAACTGAATTGCCATGGCTCTTCTTACTGAATTCTCAGTAGGCGTAGTAATCGCCTCATCATAAGCATTAGTGTGCAGCGAGTTACAGTTATCATAAATCGCATACAAAGCCTGCAAGGTTGTTCTAATATCATTAAAATCAATCTCTTGAGCGTGCAATGAACGTCCTGAAGTTTGGATGTGGTATTTCAACATCTGTGCTCTGGAGTTTGCTCCGTATTTCTGCTTTAAAGCTTTCGACCATATTCTTCTGGCTACTCTTCCTATCACCGCATATTCAGGATCAACTCCATTCGAGAAGAAGAAAGATAGGTTTGGACCAAATTTATTGATGTCCATTCCTCTACTTAGGTAATATTCCACATAAGTGAAACCATTCGCTAAAGTAAATGCCAATTGTGTAATCGGATTAGCACCAGCTTCTGCAATATGATATCCTGAAATAGAAACAGAATAGAAGTTACGAACTTGATTTTTGATGAAATACTCTTGCACATCTCCCATCAATCGTAAAGCAAATTCAGTAGAGAAAATACAAGTGTTCTGTGCCTGATCTTCTTTTAGGATATCCGCTTGAACCGTACCACGAACAACCGCCATAGTCTCAAATTTTATTTTCTCGTAAACATCTTTCGGTAAAACCTGATCTCCAGTCACACCCAAAAGCATCAAACCTAAACCGTTATGATTTGCTGGTAATTCACCTCTATATTGTGGTCTATCCGAGCCTCTTTCCTTGAAAATTTTATCAATTTTCTTATTTACTTCAGCTTCTAAGCCATTCTCTTTGATGTATTTCTCACATTGCTGATCAACCGCTGCATTCATGAAAAATCCTAAAAGCATTGGAGCCGGACCATTAATAGTCATGGAAACGGAAGTCATTGCATCAGCTAGATCAAAGCCTGAATATAACTTCTTCGCGTCATCCAAACAGCAGATACTTACTCCTGAATTACCAATTTTACCGTAAATATCAGGTCTGTAATCCGGGTCGTTTCCGTAAAGCGTTACAGAATCAAATGCAGTAGACAAACGCTTAGCAGGCATATCCATACTTACATAATGGAATCGCTTATTGGTTCTTTCTGGTCCGCCTTCACCGGCAAACATACGAGTTGGGTCTTCCCCTTCTCTTTTAAAAGGATAAATCCCGGCTGTATAAGGAAATTCACCTGGGACATTTTCTCTCAAATTCCATCTCAATAAATCTCCCCAGCTTTTGTATTTTGGTAAAGAAACTTTTGGAATTTGACTGTGAGATAATGATTCCGTATGTGTCTTAATCTTGATTTCTTTATCCCTAACCTTAAATGAATAGATAGGGTCTTTATATTTCTGAACTTTATCGCCCCATTCTTCTATTATTAATTTATTTTTAGGGTCGAAATTCAGCTCTTCTTTGGCATAGGCTTCCTCCAATCCTTTGATTAATCGGTCTTTATCCTCTAATTCAGAATCTTTTAAAGTCTCTATTGATTTTCTGTAGCCATAAAGCTTATCTGCAACTTCTGCTTGTTGCTCCACCCATTCATCATAACCTCTATTGTTTTCAGAAATTTCTGACAAATAACGGGTTCTGTTTGGCGGAATAATGAATACTTTCTCCGACATTTCATCGGTAATTTCAAAAGTAGAGTTCAGATCAGCACCTGATTTTTCTACTACCTTATCCATTAAAGTTTTGTATAAAGCGTTGGTTCCAGGATCATTGAATTGAGAAGCAATGGTACCATAAACTGGCATATCGTCCACTTTAGCTTCCCATAATCCATGGTTACGCTGATATTGCTTTTTCACATCACGCAAAGCATCCAAAGCACCACGTTTGTCAAATTTATTTAGGGCAATAATGTCGGCAAAATCCAACATGTCGATTTTTTCCAACTGAGTTGCCGCTCCATATTCAGGAGTCATCACATAAAGCGAGGCATCAGAATAATCTAAAATCTGCGTATCAGACTGCCCAATACCAGAGGTTTCTAATATAATGAGATCAAATTTTGCCGCTTTTAAGATAGAAACAGCATCTTTCACATATTTGGAAATGGATAAATTACTTTGACGAGTAGCCAATGAACGCATATAAACACGTTCGTGGTTGATGGCATTCATTCGGATTCTATCCCCTAAAAGTGCTCCACCCGTTTTTCTTTTGGATGGATCAACAGATATAATTCCAATGTTTTTGTCTTTGAAGTCAAGTAAAAATCTGCGAACTAATTCATCCACTAAAGATGATTTTCCAGCTCCACCAGTACCTGTAATTCCCAAAACCGGAACAGAAAGTTCTTTTGCCTTTTCCCTGATTTTATCTAATTCCGCATTACTTTCTTCCGGGAAATTTTCAGCTGCTGAAATTAGTCGTGCAATGGCTTTTACGTCTTGCTTGTCAACACGCCCAACTTCGCCATTCAAATTCTGACCGGTTGGATAATCACTTTGCTGTACCAAATCATTGATCATACCTTGCAAGCCCATTTCCCTTCCATCATCTGGAGAATAGATTCTAGAAATGCCGTAATCATGCAATTCTTTGATTTCTTCCGGAAGGATTACTCCTCCTCCACCGCCAAAAATCTTGATATGACCAGCACCTTTTTCTTTAAGCAGGTCGTGCATGTATTTGAAGTATTCCGTATGACCACCTTGATAGGAAGTCATGGCAATGGCTTGTGCATCTTCCTGAATAGCAGTGTTTACCACTTCTTCCACGGAACGATCATGCCCAAGGTGAATTACTTCACAGCCAGTGGATTGAATGATTCTTCGCATCACATTGATAGCCGCATCATGCCCATCGAAAAGGGAAGCAGCGGTTACTATGCGGACGTTATTTTTAGGTTTATAAGGAGCTACAGTTTGATGTGCAGACATATTTTTTAGTCGTTTAATTCCAATTACGAAATTACAACAATAAAGCTAAAGAATAAAGTCATTGCCAAACATTCGTTAGGAAGGGATATTGTAAAAATTATATTTTATGATGCGGGGATTTGGGTTGTGGATTTGGATTGATTTGGATAATATTATGGTGTTTTGTTTTGTGGTGGGATTGATATAAGGTAGCAGGGAATTTTATAATACATTAGTGATAATGCTCTGAATCGTGTTATCATGTCTAACAATCTTCTTTCCGGGCGTCATCCCTGCGAAGGCAGGGATCTTGTCTTATTGAAACGAAGTTTCAATACTCTTAAACAAGAGCGATCTATGTAGATTAATTCAGGTGAATAGCTTTGATGTTTCATTCTTAATATTTTAACCTTTGGTTAAAATCAATAGATCCCTGTCTGCGCAGGGATGACGCACAAATTTTGATTAGTGCTTTAGGAAGCTATTTTTCCTGAAAATAGTTGATTTAGACCTCAAAATTATCAGTAGTAGATCGAAAATATTTCACCAAAAACAATCCTCTTTCAAAATTTCCACCCTTCCCATTTTTCTTAAAAACGCATTTTCCCTACATTTACAGTTAAACTAAAACCTTTTGAATACAAGATTATGTCACAGCACAAACTGACCGAAATCGCCAAAATTGCCGTTCGATATGTGAACACCACCAACCGATTGATATTTCTTACTGGTAAAGCAGGAAGTGGAAAAACCACGCTTTTACGCTATATCATTAACAATACTTATAAAAATGTAGCCGTTGCAGCCCCCACTGGAATTGCAGCTATAAACGCCAAAGGTGTTACTTTACACTCTTTACTTCAGCTTCCTTTTGGTACCTTCATTCCGGAAGATAATGCAGTAGATTTCTCCAGAACCAGCGAGCAAATTAACACCCCAAAAACCTTCCTTCAGCAGTTTAAAATGTATGGCAATAAGCGCCAGATTATCCGAAATTTGGAACTGTTGATTATTGATGAAGTCAGTATGCTTCGTGCAGATATTCTGGACTGCATGGATTTAATTCTACGAATGGTTCGTAAAAACCCTCAACCTTTTGGTGGCTTGCAAATCATGTTCATTGGAGATTTAAACCAGCTCCCACCAGTAATTCGTCAGCATGAGTGGCAATACTTAAATAAATATTATAAAACCGGCTATTTCTTTGAGGCATTAGCTTTACAGAAAACAGAGATGGTTTATATCGAGTTGGATAAAATATTCCGTCAATCTGATCCTGAATTTACATCCATTCTTAATCGCCTCAGAGATAATCACCTTAGTGATGCTGATATTGAAAAGCTAAATCAGCATTATGAAGAAGGCGTGGAAGAATCAAAAAAGGATGGTTATATCCACATCACGACACATAATCGAAAAGCCGATTTACTCAATGAAAAATCTTTAAAATTACTTAATACAGAAGAGCAAAGTTATAAAGCTGAAATTGAAGGTGATTTTCCAGAAAATATGTTCCCTTTGCCTGAAAAACTCAATTTTAAGATTGGTGCACAGGTGATGTTTATCAAAAATGATAGCAGCGGAGAGGCGAGATATTTTAATGGTAAAATCGGAGAAATTTCCGAGATGAATGAAGACACCATCAAAGTGAAGCTAAAAAATCCGAAAGATGAAGTTACCGTAGAAAGATATGAATGGATGAACCAGCGATACAGTCTGGATAAATCCACCAATGTGCTTCAAGAAAAATGGCTGGGGACTTTCAAGCAATTTCCTTTAAAACTAGCTTGGGCTATTACAGTTCATAAATCACAAGGCTTAACTTTTGAAAAAGCCATTTTGGATTTATCGGATAGTTTCGCCCCTGGTCAAATGTATGTAGCACTTTCAAGGCTTACCGGCTTAGAAGGATTGATTCTTTCAAAACCCATTAGCAATATTCCTTTCGAATTGGATAAAAGTCTTAGACAATTTGAGGATAACAAAAAAGCGCCTGAGCAGCTAAATCAAAAGCTTGAATCCGATAGGAAAGCATTTGTTTTTAATACAATTAGAGAAACTTTCGATTTCCAAGGCTTAGTGAAAGAATTAAATATTCATTTAGGCAGCTTTAATAAGGGAGAAAATAGATCACTTAAGCAGCAATATGCTGATTGGACTAGAGAGAAAAAGGAGCTATTAGAAGAAATCAATAAAGTTGGGCTTAAGTTTCAAAGTTCATTAGCCCATTACGAAGCTAAAGAAGAATATTTGTCTGAATTAGCTGAAAGGGTCAATAGCGCTGAAGATTTTTTCAAACCAAAAGTAAAGGATTTATATGATGCATTTAAAGCACATTTAATCGATACATCCAATCAAAGTAAAGTAAAAACCTATCTCAAAGAACTAGAGAGCATTACAGAGCAATTAAAGTCAAAGCTTTTGCTAATCAGTAAAACTGCAATGTTAGTGACAGCAGCTTCAGAAAACAGGATATTATCTAAAAAAGATTTACATAAATCCTCCACTTTTGAAGAAGCCAAAAAAGATTCTAAAGAAAAGAAAAAGAAATCCAAAAAGGACAAAACTCCTACTGCTGAAATATCCTACAATTTCTTTAAAGAGGGTTTAAGCATAGAAGAAATTGCCGCTAAAAGGGAATTTGTCCCTGGTACTATTTTAGGACACTTATCCAAATACATTGAAACTGGTGAAATTGAAGCTTCTCAACTGATGGATGCCCAAAAATTAGAGCAAATTTGCACTGTAATGGCTTTGGAAGAAGTAAAAGGAAGTGCGGATGTGAAAGCCAGGCTAGGAGATGAATTTACTTATGATGAAATCAAGATTGCTTGGGGACATTTTAGGAGAAATCATCAGAAAGAAGAAGCATCCTGAATCCCTCAAAAGGGGACTTTTGGAGTGTGCGGTATTTATAAATAGAATTGATGGATGACGGATGTAGGATGATGAATGGGCATCTTGCGTAAAGCCATGTCAGTACCGAAGGTCAGACATTGGAGCGTTAAAAAGAAATAAGTTATTGAGTAAAATATTGGCAGCTGAAATAACTTGAAAACCCGTCAACTTGAAAACCTGTAAACCTAACTATGTCTACTTTCTAAATAATCAATAACCTTATCTTTGTCCTCAGCCTTAAACCAAACAAATTCTGAATCTCTCTTGAACCAAGTCATTTGCCTTTTAGCATATCTTCGACTGTTTCTTTTTAATAATCTGACAGCCTCTTCCCTATCATATTCGCCATCCAAAAAGCCAAATATTTCTGAGTAGCCCAATGTCTGCAAAGCATTCAAATTTTTATAATGGTATAACTTTTCAGCCTCATCGAATAATCCTTCTGCAATCATCTGATCCATTCTCAAATTTATGCGATCATACAATTCTTCTCTAGGGCGCTCTAGTCCTATTTTAATGATATTAAATGGTCTTTCAATTTGCTTTTCTTGAGCCCTATAATAGCTCATGTTTTTTCCAGTGGCACGATAAAGCTCCAAAGCCCTTATCAGCCTTTGAGGATTTTGCTGATCTACTATTTCAAAATATTCTGGGTCAGATTCCATTACTTGTTTTTGCAGACATTCAATTCCATTTTGTTCAAACTCCGCATTTAAATTCTGTCTTATTTCTACTGGAATAGAAGGCATGTCATCAATGCCTTCACATAGTGCTTTTACATAAAGTCCTGAGCCGCCTACTACAAATATAATATCATGTTTTCTGAATAAATCACCGAGTAGGTTTAAAGCATCCTTCTCAAACTGGCCTACATTATAATCCTCCTGAATGCTATGGGAATTTATAAAATGATGGGGAACTCCATCCATTTCTTTTGATGTTGGCTTAGCAGTTCCTATCACCATTTCTTTATAGAACTGACGGGAATCGGCTGAAATTATTTCAGTTTTAAACCGTTTAGCCAATTGAATGGATAAGGAAGTTTTACCAACAGCAGTCGGCCCAGCCAAAATCACTATGGTTTTAGATTTTTTAGTCAAATTTGATATTTATTCAATCTTAAAAGCTTAAATTGAGCTGTAAATTTAAATATTTTGGAGTTACAAAATTACAATAAAGACCAACTTATAAAAGAGGTAGAGAAATTGAGGCTAGCACTCTACCAAAACAAATACTTGCTTAAAAATTCCAAGCATCTTGAAAATACCATGTTCCCAGAAGAGGGCATTGATTTAAGTATGGAATTTACAAAAGACGGCAGTATAATAAAAACCAATAAAAACTGGCGCCAAACCTTAGGCTACACAGTTCAAGATTTAAAACATATTTACATTAGGGACATTGTTAATCCTAACGATTGGCATAAATTCCAAGAAGTGACTGAGCTAGTGATTAAAAATAATTCCCAAGAATTATTAGAAGTTCGGTTAAGCTCAAAAAACAATGATAAAATTCATGTAACTGGAGTTTTATTCATCAGCATGAACAATAAAAATATTGTTGCAAATTTTCAGGATATAACTCACCAAATTCATGCTCAAAAAGCTCAGAATCTTTTTTATGAAATAACCAACTTGACCCTTAAAAGTACTGATTTAGATAGTTTATTTAGAGGGATCCACGAGAAATTAAAAGAAGCAATGGAAGCCAAAAACTTCTTTATTGCTCAATTCAAATTTGAAGCTCAAGA